>CANQQI010000036.1 GCA_947625945.1 uncultured Oscillospiraceae bacterium | reverse complement strand
GGGCATTTCGCGCCGATTATTTTCGTTGATTTTTGGAAAGAGTAGTGTTATCATGTAAAAAATGCCCAGTGGAGGGATCAGTGTGTTTGATTATATGCGTATCGCCTGCGCCGTGCCGCGGGTTTCCGTGGGGGATGTGGAGAAAAATACCGCCGATGTCTGCTCCTACCTGGAAATGGCGGAGCAGGCCCAGTGCGATCTGGTGATTTTCCCGGAGCTGTGCCTGACGGGGTACACCTGCGGCGACCTGTTTTTCCAGGAATCGCTCCTCTCCGCCGCCCGGACGGGGCTGGAGAAGGTGCTGAAAAAGTCGGCGGAGCTGCCCGGCCTGACGGTCCTGGTGGGCCTGCCCCTGGTGATCTGCGGGCAGATGTACAACATGGCCGCCGTGCTGGCCGGGGGGCGTCTGCTGGGCCTGAGCCCCAAGACGTACCTTCCCAATTACGGGGAATTTTACGAGCGCCGCTGGTTCACCCCCGGCACGGCCCTGGCGGGGAAGACCGTCTCCCTCCGGGACTTGGGCCTGGAAGGGGAGGGGACCGTCCCGGTGGGCCCCGGCCTTCTATACCGCTTGGGGGACGGGGCAGTGCTGGGCATTGAGATCTGCGAGGATCTCTGGGCCCCGCTGCCCCCCTCCACCGCCCTCTGCCTGGCCGGCGCGGAGGTGATCGCCAACCTCTCCGCCTCCAATGAGACCATCGCCAAGCGGGCCTACCGCCGGGATCTGGTGCGCCATCAGTCCGGGGCTTGCCTCTGCGCCTATGCCTATTGCTCCGCCGGACGGACCGAGTCCACCCAGGACCTGATCTTCTCCGGCCACAGCCTGATCGCCGAAAACGGCGCGGTGCTGGCGGAGGAACCAGAGGAGCTGGCCACGGACTACCTTCTGATTCAGGACGTGGACCTGGGGAAGCTCCGCTACGACCGCCGCCACAACAAGTGCTTCCAGGATTCCGCCGCCCTGACCGGCGCCGCCGGCCGCGTGGTGGAAGGGGAGCGGCCCCCCTGCCGGAGCGACGGCAGCCGTTATGCCTTGGAAAAGCAGCCCTTCGTCCCCGCCGCGGGCCGGGAGGAGCGGTGCATGACCATCTTCAAAATGCAGGCCGCCGGCCTGCGGAAGCGGCTGGAGACCATCGGCGCCGACGCGGTGGTGGGGGTCTCCGGGGGCCTGGACTCCACCCTGGCCCTGCTGGTGGCCGCCGAGGCCACCCGTCAAATGGGCCGGCCCATGACCAGGGTCCACGGCGTCACCATGCCCTGCTTCGGCACCACGGACCGGACCTACCGCAACGCCCTGACGCTGATGGAAAAGCTGGGCATCCAGATCGCCGAAATTCCCATTGGTCCGGCGGTGGAGCGGCATTTTCAGGACATTGGCCAGGACCCAGCCCGGCACGACGCCACCTACGAAAATTCCCAGGCCCGGGAGCGGACCCAGGTGCTGATGGACTATGCCGGAAGGGTAGGCGGCATCGTGGTGGGCACGGGAGATTTGAGCGAGCTGGCTCTGGGCTGGTGTACCTACAATGGCGACCACATGAGCATGTACGGCGTCAACGCCTCCATTCCCAAGACCCTGGTCCGCTGGATGATCGACACCATCTCTAAAATGCCCGCCTTTTCCGCCGCCCGGGACGTGCTACAGGACGTTCTGGACACCCCAATCAGCCCGGAGCTGCTGCCCCCGGACGCCGCGGGGAACATCGCCCAGCAGACGGAGGACCTGGTGGGTCCCTATGCCCTCCACGACTTTTTCCTCTACTATATGCTCCGCTACGGCTTCTCTCCCAAGAAGATCTGCGCTCTGGCCTGCCGGGCCTTTGATGGCGAATATCCCCCAGAGACGGTGAAAAAATGGCTCCACGAATTTTACCGCCGGTTTTTCACCCAGCAGTTCAAGCGCAGCTGCCTGCCGGATGGGGTGAAGGTGGGCTCCGTCTGCCTGAGCCCCCGTGGCGACTGGCGGATGCCCAGCGACGCCAGTGGCCGCCTCTGGCTGAAAGAGATCGAGGAATTGTAAAAGATTCAAGCCCCGGCTTCCGCCGGGGCCAAAATTTACAGTTTTTTCTTTAATCTTTGGATCTCCCGGCGGTAGGCTGCTTCTCCCGCGTCGCCGGTATAGCCCCAGCTTGTCCGAAGGGCAAGCAGCGCTTCCAAGTCCGCGATGGCCCCGGAAATATCCCCTGCCAGCTCCCGGTAGTATGCGCCCGTCTCATAGAAAGTAGTGGTAGGCTCTTTCTGGAGGGACCGGGCCTTTTCGATATACTTCACCGCCCCGGCGTAATCGCCGGTCATGGCGTAGTCCTCGGCGTAGACGCCCCAGGCAAATTCGTCCTCAGAAAAGCGCTCCACCATCTGCTTCCAGATACTCAGGGCCGTATCCCGGTCCCCGGACCGCCAGGCGATCAGCCCCCGGTAGTGCAGGGGCTCCCAGGAATCGTCCATTTTCGCGAATTCCCGGCAGACCTGCTCGGCCTCGCTGAACCGGCTGTCCGCCAAAAGCGCCTCCAGCAGCCAGTGATAAGCCGCCGGAGTCTTGGGGGACAGGGCGGAAAAATAATCGATGATCTCCCGGTGGGAATCCGCCAGCTCATAGTAGGGCTCCCGAAGCCCGGTTGCCTCCGCCAGCTCCCAGAGGGCCGCGGTGCTGTCCGGCCGCAGGGCCAGCGCCGCCTTCGCGTGCTCCGCCGCCCGGCGGCGGTGGGCGTCCGCCTGGTAATTTTCCAGATAGGCCAGAAGGGTATAGGCCCGGTCGCTGCTGTCCCGCCGGGCCTTTTCCAGCAGAAATTCCGCCTCCCGGTCCAAAACCGAATGATCTGCCTCCCGGTAGGTACGCAGCAGATTTTCGATCCGTTCCATCCGGGTCTCGTCCGTCAGGGCAAACAGCTCGTCAATGGTGACGCCAAAATAGGCAGAGATCTCCGGCAGCAGGGAGATATCCGGCGCGTTGGTGCCCGTCTCCCACTTGCTGACGGTCTGGGTGGAGACGCCCAAGGCGCTTGCCATGACCTCCTGGGTCACGCCCCGCCGGACACGCAGGGACCGGATCTGATTCCCGATTTCCATAGGGATTCCTCCTTCGATTTGGTATGGAAACATCCTATCAAAAGCAATGCCAAAAAGCAATGACGCCGCCGGGGAGGGGAATCACCGATCCGGCAAATCAGCCCAGGAGCAGACCCCCGACCGTAAAAACGGGCCCCGGTGGAAAAGCCGGGGCCCTGTGTTATTCTTTATAATAGTCGTATTCCAGGATCAGATTGTTTACCCTTACAAACTGCGTCACCAGCGCCGACATCCGCTGCTGGAGTTCCTGGGTGATCTCCTGGGCGTTGGGGTCCAGGTACATCACCCGGCCGTTGGAGGCGTTGTAGGCGATGCCCTCCGCCACCCAGCTGCCGTTGGGAAACAGGGCGTAGCCGGTGTACCCCGGGTCAAAGGCGTCCCGACCCAGGTAGGGAAGCTCCGTCTCCACCCCCAGCAGGTTCAACACCGTGGGCAGCAGGTCGGCGGTGTTCAGGGTCTTGGTGACCTCCATGGCGGGGCCGTCGGCGCTCCAGATAAAGCAGGGGGTCTTCTCCACCAACAGGGCGTCGTCCACCCCGGACCGATCCCATACCAGGCTCTGGTCCTCGATGCCGTAGGTGTAGTGATCGGTAAAGGCCACGATCACCGTGTTTTCCAGCTCCCCGTGTTCCTCCAGCTCCTCCAGGAGCCGGGCGAACAGATCGTCCACCAGCCGGGCCTTCAAATACATGCAGTCCTCCTCCTGGTTGCCGGTCATGCCCCGGTACTCCGGGTATTTTTTCAGGCCCCAGTAGCTCAGGACCTCGTTGTAGATGTAGTTGAGATGGGCGGAGCGAGTGATAATAAAGTTTAGTTTTGGCCCTTCCCGGAAAAAGGTCTCCGACACCTGGGGGTAGTTGAACAGGAATTGATCGTCATACAGATCGTCCTTTGTCTCCTCCGTCACATACTCCTGGTAGGACACATACGCCTCATACCCCATGGCCGGCTCAAAGACGCCCCGGCTGTAGAAGGAGGGGTCGTTGTAGTGGAAGGCCAGGCTGGAATAGCCCAGCGCGCCAAGCTGGCTTGCCAGGGACTGGCGAAAATCGTTGGTCACATAGTCGAAGGCATACCCTCCCTGACTGGACAGGAAGGAGCCGGTGTTGACGCAGAACTCGGAATTGAAGGTCCGCACGCCGCCGTAGGGCGGGGTGTAGAAATTGGTGAAGTTGATGCCCTCCTCCATCAGCCGGCAGATGGTGGGGGTGTGCTCTCCAATGGCCCAGTCGTCCATGGACTCCATCAGCACCAGCACCACATTTTTCCCCTCAAAAAGCCCGGTCATCTCATTTTCCGGGGCATCTCCCCGGGCGGCGAAGTAGTTATCGATCTCTGCCCGGGCGTCGGCCGCCCGGTTCCCGTCCGGCAGGAGGGGGGAGAGGTAGTTGGCCCAGACATCCTTGACCCCGGTCTGGTACAGACCGCAGACCTGATAGAGCCGGTGGGCGTTAAACATATTGTCATAGGCTGCCTCAGCGGACTGGGAGCGCCCGTAGTCAGACACGGCGTATTGAATCATCCGGTCGTGGGCAAACACCGCGTCCGGCAGCAGCACCATCCCCAGCACCGCCGCCACGCCGCCAAGAATGGCGGCGGCGTACTTTACCCAGCCCCGGCGGCGGGCAGGCCGGGGGAATTTCACAAGGATCAAGATCCCCACAAGGATCAGCGCGCCCAGGCTGGCATACCAGTACCAGGGATAGGTCAGCAGCACGTTGGCATACCCCGCGCCTTCGGAGGCGTAGCGGAAATCCGACAGCCAGAGCATTTCCCGGAACAAAATGAAATAACCCGTCTGCACGGCGGCGTAAAAAACCGACAGGAAGTAGAAGATCCCGTAGATCACCCGGCCCAAAACGCCGGGCAGGAGCCATACCAGGCACCCCAGCAGCACCGCCCAGAGGGCGCCGAAGGCCAGGGGCCAAAAGTCCAGTTGGGAAAGGTCCTGGACGGCATAGCCCATGCTGACGAAGGCGCTCTGGTTCCCCAGAGTCGTCAGGAAGCAAAACGCCGCTCCTTCCACCAGAAAAAAGGACAGAAAAATGGTGAAATAGGGCATCCGCCAGCTCCGGGCCTGCCGCGCGGGGGCCGACTGCCGGTAATTCGCGACCGCATCGCCAATGGTCATTTGGCGGTTCATAAAGGATCCCTCCTTCTTTCTCTCAAAACGAAAGTAGCATACAGATGTGAAAAATGTGTAAAGAAAATAAAAAAACCGATCCCGCCGGAGTAAAAACCCACCGGCGGGACGGTCACGCGGTCAAATTTCGGATCCATTTTCCCTGGCGGATCAGCCAGGCGCCCACAAAGGACTTGACGATTTCCACGCCCTGGCACAGGGCGTACAGGGGAAGAATGGTAATGGAGGTAAACCGGCTCAGGATAAATGCCAGCGGCACACAGACAAGCCAGACAAATCCGCTGTCGAACAGGAAGGTCACTCCGGTCTGCCCGCCGGAACGCATGGTGAAATATATGGCGTTGACGTAGGAATTGAAGGGCATGATCGCGGCGGAGATTAAAATGAGCTGTGTTGCCAGAAGCCGCACCTGGGAGGTGGTGTTGTAGATCAGGGGAAACAGTCCGGACAGGAGCGCAAGCACCAGCCCGAACAGGACGCCCGAGACGGCGGCCAGGGCCAGTAGCTTCCGGTTTTCCTCCCGCACCTCCGATTCCTTGGCGCCGGAACCCATCATCTGACCCATGAGGATCCCCACGCAGGTCCCCAGGGAGAGGAAGACCACGCTGGTCAGATTCCAGATGGTACTGGAGATGTTCATTGCGGGAACCACGTCCAGGCTGCATGTGGAGTAGCACTGATTCATCACCGCCGTGCCGGCGGCCCACAGGGCCTCGTTGGCAAGGAGGGGCAGCCCTTTCCGCAAAATATTCCGGAGCAGAGGAGCGGGAATGGCGAAGCTGTTGTAGGCGCCCTGAATGAAGGGATTGCGCGCGGGATTCAGGTGGGTCCAAACGGCCACGATCCCAAGCTCTACATACCTAGAGACCACCGTGGCGATGGCCGCGCCACGAACGCCCATTTGGGGAGCCCCAAAGTGCCCGAAAATCAGAATATAATTGAGGGACAGGTTCACCAGTACGGCGCAGACGCCGGCGATCATGGGGACCAGCGCCTGCCCAGTCTCCCGGAGGGTACTGGCGTAGGCGTTGCACAGGGAAAAGGGCAGCAGTCCCAGAAGCATCACCCGCAGATAGATCAGGCCGTAGGCCTGGCACAGCGCGGCGGTGTGGGGGTCGCCCTCGCCTCTGAGGTAGAGGCCGATAAGCCCCTGGCCGCCAAACCAGAATAGAACCACTGCCCCCAATGACAGCGCCAGACAGATCAGCAGCTTGAACCGGAAGGTGTGGCGCACCCCTTTGTGATTCTGGGAGCCGAAAAACTGGGCGGTGAAGATGCCGGCCCCGGAGCAGGCGCCGAAAATACACAAATTGAAAACAAAAAGCAGTCCGTTGACAATGGAAACTCCGCTCATTTGGGGGGTCCCCACCTGGCCCACCATGATGTTATCCAACAGAGAAACAAAATTGGTGATCCCGTTTTGAATGATGATGGGCACTGAGACTGCCAGGACCCGTTTATAGAAGGCTCTGTCTCCCAAATAGGGTCTCAACAGGGAGAGCGCCCGTCTTTGCTTTGGAATGTCAGCCAACCTCCTGCCCGTTCAGAAATACCCGCCGGCCCTCCGGGGCACAGATCACGAAGTCCGCCAGAAGCCCGGGAGCGATGGAGCCAACCTCCCGCTCAGAGCCGATGGCGCGGGCCGGATTATAGGTGGCGGCGCGGACCGCGTCCTCCTCCGGGATCCCGAAGGAAATCGCGTTTTTCATACAGTCGAAAAGATTGGTGGCGGAGCCCGCCAGGGTGCCGTCCGCCAGACGAGCCACGCCGCCGGCGAGGAACACCGGCTGCCCCCCCAGTTCATATTCCCCGTCGGGCATCCCACAGCAGCGCAGAGCGTCGGAAACCAGGATCATCCGCTCCGGCCCGAACAGGGCGAAGGCCAGCCGGATGATGGCGGGATGGATATGCAGCCCGTCGCAGATGATCTCCGCCCGGACCTGCTTTGCCTCGGAGGCGGCGGGGATGACCCCAGGCTTCCGGTGGTGGATGCCGGGCATGGCGTTGAACAGATGGGTCAGATGGGTGGCCCCCGCCTCAAAGGCGGCCCGGGCGTGATCGTAGTCCGCGTCGGTGTGGGCCACGGAAACGGTGCAAAGGGCCTTGGCCTTTTCCACAAATTCCGCCGCCCCGGGCAGCTCCGGGGCCACGTCCACGATCTTCACAAGCCCCCCGCAGCCCTCGTATAGGGCCCGGAAGCCTTCAAAATCCGGATTTTTCAGATATTCCCCGTTTTGCGCCCCTTTTTTCTTCTCGGAAAAGTAGGGTCCCTCCATTTGGATACCCATCAGCCGGGCATGGCCGGGGAGGGGATCATCGTGAAGACGTTTCGCCGTGGCAAAGGCCTTCTCCAGCACCGGATAGGGCAGGGTCATGGAGGCGGGAGCGAAGGAGGTCACGCCGTTTTTCGCCAAATACCGGGCCATTTTACACAGCCCCGTATAATCCCCGTCGGAAAAATCCGCCCCGGAATTGCCGTGGTTGTGAATATCGATGAGCCCAGGGATCACCGTTGCCCCCTGCAGGTCCACCGCCTCTTCGGAAACCGTATCCGGCAGCACCTGGGCAAACCGGCCGTCCTCCACAGAGAAGGCTCCGTTATGAAACCGAAAATCAGGCCCGTAAAGCCGGGCGTTTTTGTAAAACATGGCGTTATTCCTCACTTTTTCAATGCCGGCAGACTGGCCGCTGCCACGGATTGGCCTACCCGGCGGGTACGCTCGTCGGGCAGCATCACCTGAATGGACTCTGACAGGGCAGGGAACTCGTCAGCCAAAATTTCCAGGCACCGGGCCAGGATGGTCTCCCCGCCCTTGCCGGACATGACCCGCCCCAGCACCATCATGTGCCGGATCTCGTAAAACTGGGCGTAGAGCTTTACCGTGTAGGCAAGATAGGCTCCGATATCCCGGAAGACCTGTTTGGCCCGGGGATCGTCCGCCTCCATCAGGGCCTGGACGGCCTTCAGCTTCTCCGCCGGGGTCCGCTTTTCGTCCAACTCGATGCCCGCCCGGGGTGCCAGCTTGATCACCGCGTCCTGGGAGAAATACTTGCAGCCAACGCCGATGTCCGTGGACCACTCATCCGCCATGGCGTCCTCGTTCAGATCCACCGGGGCAAAGGCCAACTCGCTGATCCAACCCAGGACGTTCTGATCCTTGTCCACATAGCCCACGGCCTCGCTGGTGCCCATGGCGATGCCCATGATGGAGCCCACGCCCATGCCCATAGCGCCCGCCAGGGCGGTTACGTCTCCATCGTTGGCAACCACCACCGGCACGTCTCCAATTTCCGCTCCGGCCCGGTCATAGATGGTCTTGACCTCGTCCCACCGGCTGCGGGGCACCTGGATAAACAAGCTGGCGACCATGGGGGCATTGCCGATGAACACCCCGGCGGAGGAAACGCCGATGGCGTCCACCCGGGGCATTTTGGAGGCGGCGGTTTTCAGCGCCGCCACGATGCCGTCAAAGTGATACTTGGGATCGGGCTGGGTCTTGGGGTGCCATACCACTTCCTCGGAATAGACGCATTCCCCGTCGATAACGGCGGAAACCTTCCGGTCGGAACCGCCGGCGTCGAAGCCGATGCGGCACCCGTCCAAATGCCCGCCGATGGGCCGAGGAGATTCCTTGGACTCCGGGCAGTCCTCCAGGGGTAGAACCAGGATCTCCAAAGGCCGCTCATAGAGCTTCTGGAAAAAGTCATAGTCAAAGGCCCGCTGGCCGTCAACGCTGTAGGCTTCTTGCAGCTTCTTTCCGATCTCGGGGCAGCCGCAGACGCTGACCCGGAAGCCGCCAATGGACCAGAGAAGAAATTTCACATACCGCTCCACATAGCGGTAGTCCGCCTCCGCCATCTCCGGGGTGCCATAGATGCGGGTGCGGCGGACGGAGACGTTGCCCTTTTCCCGCTCCACTGCGATGGCGATGGGTTTTTTGGCCCCCTTGCTGTAGGCCTCCGCCCAGACGCCGAAGGGAATAAAATCCGGGTCCAGTACGGGGGAATGCTGGATCTGATAGGAAATGCCCAAGTATTCCATAAGTGTGCGCCTCCCAACGCTTTTACCGCGCCTCTCCGGCCACGGCCGATACGATGCGCGCCATCTCGTTCCATTTTTCTTCCATGTTTTTCGCAAGGGCCATCTGACTTCTGGCCCGGATCAGGTTGTGGGTGGGGTAGGCCACCCGGAAATACCGGTCTCCGTCCAGATAATCCGTCAAAAACCGGACCGCCACCTCCATGGTCATCACATAGGCCCCCATGGGCAGCATCTCGATTTCCAGGGGCTCCAGTCCCCGGGCGGCCTCCAGATAGCCCCGGGTGTAGGCCCGGAACATCTCCAGATCCAGCTTCATTTTGGAGGGGTCCGGCTCATCCTCCGGAGCGGTGGCCGCGCCAAACCGGATGGCGTCCCCAAAGTCATGGACGCTGAGGCCGGGCATCACCGTGTCCAGGTCCAGTACGCACAGGGATTTACGGGTGACCCGGTCCAGAAGCACATTATTGAGCTTGGTGTCGTTATGGGTCACCCGAAGGGGGAGCTTTTTCTCCTCCTTCATCCGCTGCAAAGTTGTGGCCGCTTTCTCCCGGGCCATGAGAAAGGCGATCTCCCGTTCCACTGTGGCGAGCCTGCCCATGGCGTCCCGCTCCATGGCCTGACGGAGCTGGGCATACCGGTTGGCGGTGTTGTGGAATTCGGGGATGGTCTCAAACAGAGTGTCCGCCGGGAAATCCGACAGCAGCTGCTGAAACCGGCCGAAGGCCAGGGCGCTCTGGTAGAAATCCTCCGGACTCTCCGGCGCGTCCAGGCAGAAGCCGCCCACAAAGTCGTACATTCTCCAGTATTCCCCTTGAGGGTCCTGGTAGTAGAACAGCCCCTCGGCAGTGGGCAGAAAATGGAGGGCCAGCCTGGGATCCGTCACCCGCTGACGCAGGAAATCCGTGACGGCGCTGGCGTTGGCCATGAGCCGCACCGGGTCGTGGAACACATATTGGTTGATCCGCTGCAGCACATATTCTCTGCCAGTGTCGGTGGTGATTTTATAAGTGGTATTGATATGCCCGTGACCGAATTCTTCACATCGGACCATCTGTCCGTCCATCAGAAAGGCGTGGGCCGCTGGTTGGAGCTGCACGCAAGTCACCTCATCAAGCGAAAATAGGGAGGCCGTCCTAGCCGGTTACATAACACGCTGTATTGTAACACAGAAACCTGGGAAAAGCAATCGGATTTTTGACTCCTGGATAAATTTTGACGAAAAACGGCGGCGGGAATTTTGGCGCCTCCTGGCTTGATTTCTCTACACAGGTATGTTAAAATCAAAACGGATCATTTTTAGTAAAACGCAAGGAGGCGTTCTCATGACCTTTGATACCCTCTGCGTCCACGGCCAGGACCATAAGTATCCCGAGGCCAGCCGCAGCATCACCGTGCCCATCTACCAGACGGCGGCCTTCAGCCACCTGGAATTGGGCCATAACGAGCATGGCTTTGACTATACCCGGATCTCCAACCCCACCCGGCAGCGGTTGGAGGAGACGGTTTCCGCCCTGGAAGGGGCCGCCCAGACCCTGGCGGTTTCCTCCGGCATGGCGGCCATCTCCGCCGCCTTTGAGCTGTTCGCCCCGGGGGATCAGGTGATCTGCTCGGCGGATCTCTACGGCGGCACCACGCTGCTGTTCCGGCAGGTGGAGGAGAAGAATGGGATCCATCTCCGCTTTGTGGACACCACGGACCTGGAGGCTGTCCGGCAGGCGGTGGAGCCCAATACCAAGGCCATCTATGTGGAGTCCCCCAGCAATCCCATGATGAACGTGACGGACATCCGGGGCTGCGCCGCCATCGCCAAGGCGGCGGGGGCCATGCTGATCGTGGACAACACCTTTTTGTCCCCCTATCTGCAAAACCCCATCGCCCTGGGGGCGGACCTGGTGATCCACAGCGGCACCAAGTTCCTCGCCGGTCACAACGACACCATTTCCGGCTTCGTCTGCTGCAAGGACGATGCGGTTGCCGAGCGGCTGCGGGTCATTGTCAAGTGTACCGGCGCGGCGCTCTCTCCCTTTGACTGCTTCCTGACCCTGCGGGGGATCAAGACCCTGCCTGTGCGGATGGAGCGGCAGCAGCAAACCGCCATGGCTATTGCCAAATGGCTGACCCAGCAGCCCAAGGTGAAGAAGGTCTACTACACCGGTCTTCCCGAGCATCCGGGCTATGCCCTCAACGCTTCCCAGGCTCGGGGCGCTGGGGCCATGCTGTCCTTCGACATGGGCAGCCAGGAGCAGGCCATCCACGTTTTGAAGCATCTGAAAATCGCCACCTTTGCCGAAAGCCTGGGCGGCCCGGAGACGCTGGTGACCCATCCTGTCATGCAGACCCACCGGGATGTAGACCCCAAGGAGTTGGCAAGCCTGGGCATCACGGGCGCCATGCTTCGGATGTCCGTGGGCCTGGAGGGGGCGGCGGATCTGATCGAGGATCTGCGCCAGGCTATGGAGGACGCGTAAATGGGCTTTGATTTTGATACCCCGGTGGAGCGCCGGGGGACGGGCTGCATCAAGTACGATTTTGCCGTGGAGCGGGGATATCCAGCGGACGTGCTGCCCCTATGGGTGGCGGATATGGACTTTCCCGTTCCGGAATGCGTGACCAAGGCCCTGACAGATCGGGTCCGGCACGGCATTTTCGGCTATTCCGACACCAAAGACGGCTATTTTGAGGCAGTTCAAAGCTGGTTTGCCCGCCGCCACGGCCTGACGGTGGAAAAGGAATGGCTCATCAAGACCCCCGGGGTGGTGTTCGCCCTGGCGCAAGCGGTGCGGGCCCTGACGGAGCCCGGGGACGGCGTGGTGATTCAGACCCCGGTCTACGCTCCCTTCCACAGTGTGGTGCGGAGCAACGGGCGGAAGCTGCTGGAAAATCCCCTGATCTACCGGGACGGCCGGTATACCGTGGACTTTGTAAACCTGGAAACACAGCTCAAATCCGCCAGACTTCTTATTCTATGCAGCCCCCACAATCCTGTGTGCAGGGTCTGGACTAAGGACGAGCTGCGGCAGGTGGGGCTACTCTGCCGGAAATATGACGTGACGGTGGTTTCTGACGAGATCCACTGTGATTTTGCCTTCCCGGAGCATCCCCACACCCCGTTTTTGTCCGCCTGTCCGGAGATGGCGGAGCGGACGGTGATGTGTACCGCCCCCAGCAAGACCTTCAACCTGGCAGGGCTCCAGGTTTCCAACCTCTTTGTTCCCGGCCAGGCGATTCGGGAGAAGCTGAAGGCGGAGCTGGAGCGGATGGGCTACAGCCAGCTCAACTGCCTGGGCACCGTGGCCTGCCAGGCCGCCTACGAGGGCGGGGAGGCGTGGCTGGACGCCTGCAAGGCCTACATGCGGGAAAATCTGGATTTCGTCCGGCAATACCTGGCGGAAAACCTGCCCCAGGTGAAGCTGGTGGAGCCGGAGGGCACTTACTTTGCCTGGCTGGACTGCACCGGCCTGGGCCTGACCGAGGAGGAGCTGAACCGGGCCATCGTCCAGCGGGGGAAGCTCTGGCTGGACGCCGGCGGCATCTTCGGGCAGGAGGCCGCCCTGTTCCAGCGGGTGGTGCTGGCCTGTCCCCGTTCCACCCTGGAGCGCGCCATGGCGCAATTCTGCGGGGCCTTTGCCTGCCGGGAGGACGTATGAAGATCGGATTTGACAACGACAAGTATATCCAGACCCAGTCTGCTCACATCCGGGAGCGGATCGGCCAGTTCGGCGGCAAGCTGTATCTGGAATTTGGCGGCAAGCTCTATGACGATCACCACGCCTCCCGGGTGCTGCCCGGCTTCCAGCCGGACAGCAAGCTGCGGATGCTTTTGCAGCTGAAAGACCAGGCGGAAATGATCGTGGCCCTCAACGCCGATGATATTGAAAAGAACAAGGTCCGGGGGGACCTGGGCATTACCTATGACCGGGACGTGGTCCGCCTGGTGGACGTGTTCCGAGAGCTGGGACTGTACGTCAGCAGCGTGGTGCTGACCCGCTACCGGGAGCAGGCCGCCGCCCGGGCTTTCCAGGAGCGGCTGGAGGGGATGGGCCTGCGGGTGTACCACCACTATCCCATTCCCAACTACCCGGCGGACATCCCCGGCATCGTCAGCCCCCAGGGCTATGGCCGGAACGACTACATTGAGACCACCCGGGAGCTGGTGGTGGTCACCGCCCCCGGTCCCGGCAGCGGCAAGCTGGCCACCTGTCTGTCCCAGCTGTACCATGAGCATCAGCGGGGGATCCAGGCGGGCTACGCCAAATTTGAGACCTTCCCCATTTGGAACTTGCCCCTGAACCATCCGGTGAACCTGGCCTACGAGGCCGCCACGGCGGACCTGAACGACGTGAACCTGATCGATCCGTTCCATCTGGACGCCTACGGGGTGACCACGGTGAACTACAACCGGGACGTGGAGGCGTTCCCCGTGCTGGTGGCCATGTTTGAGAAGATTCTGGGCCGGTGCCCCTACCAATCCCCCACGGACATGGGGGTGAATATGGCGGGGTACTGCATCACGGACGATCGCGTGGTCCGCGCCGCCGCCCGGCAGGAGATCCTCCGCCGGTACTACGCCGCCCTGTGCGATCAGAAGCAGGGAAAGGGAACGGAGGAGGAGATCCGCCGCCTGGAGCTGCTGATGCGGAAGGCCAAGGTAGATCCCTCGGAGCGGAGGGTCGTCAGCGCCGCCATGGACCTGGCGGAGAAGACCGGCCTGCCCGCCGCCGCCATGGAGCTGCCCGACGGAAAGATCGTCACCGGCCGGACCACGGACCTTCTGGGCGCCTCCGCCGCCCTGCTGCTCAACGCGCTGAAGACCCTGGGCGGCATCCGGGACGAGCTGAAGCTTATCTCGCCCGTGGTGATCGACCCCATCCAGCGGCTGAAGGTGCGGCACCTGGGGAACCGGAACCCCCGGCTCCACACCGACGAGGTGCTGATGGCCCTGTCCATTTGCGCCGCCACCAACCCCACCGCCGAGCTGGCCATGAACCAGCTGGACCTGCTCCGGGGCTGCGAGGTCCATTCCTCCGTGATCCTTTCGGAGGTAGACGTTCGGGTATTCAAGCGCCTGGGGGTGAATCTCACCTGCCAGCCCCAGTACGCCTAGAAGGGAAGAAGCCGCTATGAAATTTCATCTGCTTTTTGTCTCCTCCGTCTCCGCCTGCTTTGAGCTGGAAAACGACGCGCCCTACTATGCCCCGGAGCCCTATCAGGTGACGCTGAACGGCGCTGTGGCATTGTCCGGGGTGAAGACCAATGTCTTTTCCTTGTTCGACCTGCACCCCGGCGGGAAATACACTGTAGCGGTGGGGGAGGACAAGCTGAACTTTTCCACCAAGCGGGAGACCGCCTGCCTCAATGTCCGGGACTTTGGCGCCCTGGGGGACGGGGAGAAGGACGATACCCACGCCCTGCAAAACGCCATCAACGCCTGCCCCGTGGGGGGCCGGGTGAAGGTCTCCGCGGGCATCTATCGCACGGGGCCGTTGGTCCTAAAATCCGACATGACCCTGGAGCTGAAAACCGGCGCCCAGCTGCTGGGGGACACTCGGGAGGACCACTATCCGCTGCTCCCCGGGGAGATTCACGACGGGGAGAACAGCAAGCTGATCCAGATCGGCACCTGGGAGGGGGCTCCCTACACCGTCCATCAGAGCCTGATCTCCGCGTTCCACGCCAAAAATATCAACATCGTGGGTCGGGGCATTCTGGACGGCAACGCCCACAACTCCACCTGGTGGCAGGATGTGAAGACCCGGACCGTGGGCCGGCCCCGGCTGGTGTTTTTCAACCACTGCTCCAATGTGAATTTCCATGGCATCCTGGGCCGAAATTCCGCCTCCTGGAATTTCCATCCCTATTTCTGCCAGAAGCTGGGCTTTTACCAGATTTCCGTGGAGGCCCCCAAGGACAGCCCCAATACCGACGGGATCAACCCGGAGTGCTGCGACGACGTGCGGATTCTGGGGGTGCGGTTCAGCGTGGGGGACGACGCCATCGCCATCAAGTCCGGCAAAATATATATCGGCATGAAGTACAAGACCCCTGCCACCCGCCATGTGATCCGCAACTGCCTGATGGAGCATGCCCACGGGGCGGTGGTCCTGGGCAGCGAGATGTCCGGCGGCATCCGGGAGCTGACGGTGAGTCAGTGCCTCTTTTCCCATACGGACCGGGGCATGCGGATTAAATCCCGCCGGGGCCGGGGCAAATACGCGGTGATCGACGGGGTGGAGTTTTCCAACATCCGCATGGTCAACGTGATGGCCCCCCTGGTGATCAATATGTACTATAACTGCGACCCGGATGGCATGTCCGAGTATGTCTGGAGCAAGGACCCCTATCCCGTGGACGACACCACCCCCTACCTGGGGGCCTTCACCTTCCGGGACATGGAGTGTACCGACTGTGAGTGGGCGGCTGGCTATTTCTACGGCCTGACGGAGCAGCCCATCGGCTCCATCACCATCGAAAACGTCCACTTCACCTTCAAAAAAGACGCGTCCACTGGCCAGCCCGCCATGATGAGCTATGTGGAGCCCACCTCCCGTCTGGGGCTCTATTTCAACTGCGTCAAAAAGGTGACGCTGAAAAACGTCACCATGGAGGGCCAGGCCGGGCCCAAGGTCCTATTAGAGCATGTAGCGGAACAGGTCGATCAGTAGCAAAAGGCTCGCTGCCTCGGCAGCGAGCCTTCTACTATCAAATCCCCAGCTGGCCCCGGGTATAGTAGGGTTCCAAATAGTCCCAGGTGTTTTCGCACATGACCTTGAACAGCTCTTCGCCGTCTTGTAGCGTCAGGCAGCCGCAGAGGGGCTGGTCCTGGAAGGAGGCCAGGAGCTTTTTCCCGTCTCGCTCCATAGCGCCCTGGCAGGCCAGGTCGATATTGGCCCAGTTCCGGGCCACCAGGGACCGGACCGCCTCCGGCAGGGGCCGGGA
>CANQQI010000035.1 GCA_947625945.1 uncultured Oscillospiraceae bacterium | reverse complement strand
CCGGAGATCTTGCCGGTCTCGTCCACGTCGATCCGCTCGGCGGCGGGGACCTTGGGCAGGCCGGGCATGGTCATGATCTCGCCGGTCAGGGCCACCAGGAATCCGGCGCCGGCGGAGACCTTCACGTTCCGGACGGTCACGGTGAAGCCCGTGGGAGCGCCCAGCTTGGTCTGATCGTCGGTGAAGGAGTACTGGGTCTTGGCCATGCAGATGGGCATATGATCGTAGCCCAGGTCGGTGAGGGCCTTGATCTGCTTCTCGGCATTGGCGGTGAAGGTCACGCCGTCGCCGTGGTAGATCTTCTTCACGATGGCCTCGATCTTCTCCTTGATGGACATATCCAGCTCGTAGGAGTAGGTGAAGTCGTTGGGCTGCTCGCAGAGGCGAACCACTTCCTTGGCCAGGGCGATGCCGCCCTCGCCGCCCTTGGCCCAAACCTCGGACAGCGCCACGTTGACGCCCAGCTCCTTGCACTTGCGCTCCACCAGGGCCAGCTCGGCCTCGGTGTCCTGGGGGAACCGGTTGATGGCCACCACGCAGGGCAGCTTGTAGACCTGGGTGATGTTCTCCACATGCCGCAGCAGGTTGGGCAGACCCTTCTCCAGAGCCTCCAGGTTCTCCTTGCCGGTCTCGGCCTTGGGCACGCCGCCGTTGTACTTGAGGGCGCGGACGGTGGCCACCAGCACCACGCAGTTGGGCTTCAGGCCCGCCATGCGGCACTTGATGTCCAGGAACTTCTCAGCGCCCAGGTCGGCGCCGAAGCCGGCCTCGGTAACGGTGTAGTCCGCCAGACGCATGGCGATCTTGGTGGCGGTGACGGAGTTGCAGCCGTGAGCGATGTTGGCAAACGGGCCGCCATGGACGAAGGCGGGGGTGTGCTCCAGGGTCTGGACCAGGTTGGGCTTCAGGGCGTCCTTCAGCAGGGCCGCCATGGCGCCCTGGGCCTTCAGGTCGCCGGCGGTGACGGGCTTGCCGTCCCGGGTGTAGGCCACCACCAGCCGGGCCAGCCGGGCCTTCAGGTCGTTGATGTCGGAGGCCAGGCACAGAACGGCCATGACCTCGGAGGCCACGGTGATGTCGTACCCGTCTTCACGGGGGGTGCCGTTGGCCTTGCCGCCCAGGCCGTCCACCACGAAGCGGAGCTGCCGGTCGTTCATGTCCACGCAACGGCGCCAAGTGATCTGCCGGGGGTCGATGTTCAGGGCGTTGCCCTGATAGATATGGTTGTCCAACATGGCGGCCAGCAGGTTATTGGCCGCGCCGATGGCGTGGAAGTCGCCGGTGAAGTGGAGGTTGATATCCTCCATGGGGACGACCTGGGCATAGCCGCCGCCGGCGGCGCCGCCCTTCACGCCGAAGACCGGTCCCAGGGAGGGCTCCCGCAGGGCCACCAGCACGTTCTTGCCGATCTTCCGCATACCGTCAGCCAGGCCCACGGTGGTCGTGGTCTTGCCCTCGCCGGCGGGGGTGGGGTTGATGGCGGTCACCAGAATCAGCTTGCCGTTGGGACGCTGGACTTCGTTGAGGATGTTGTAGTCTACCTTTGCCTTGTACTTGCCGTACTGCTCCAGGTACTTCTCGTCCACGCCGGCGGTCTTAGCGATCTCGGTAATGGGGAGCATGGGGGTCTCCTGGGCGATCTCAATGTCGGTTTTGAATTCCATGATTGCATCTCTCCTTGTATCAATGTACCCCTGCCGTTATATGGCCCGGGGCCTACAGGATGTATGCGGGTTGCCGTTGGGTTGACGCGCCGCACCGTATTCGGTACTTTAGTACCGAAAACAAGGATAGCACTTTTTGTTGAAAAAGTCAATGGGTTTCCGGAAAAAATTGAAGTCTTTTTTAAGAAAAAAACAACGCCCCGGGCAGAAAAGCCCAGGGCGCGAAAAAGATCATTTTCCTGCCTTCTGGCGAAGCTCCTCCGCCGTCAGGTCCAGGACGATGGACTTGGTCTTGGGGAAAAGCTGGGTGAATTTCACCCCCGCCGAGGTCAGCATCCGCTTGGAGGCCAGGGTGGCTATGGAGTCGGCGTACTTGTCAGAGAGGTAGAGTACCTCTTTGACGCCGCTTTGAATGATGGCCTTGGCGCACTCGTTGCAGGGGAACAGGGCCACATACAGCCGGCTGCCCCGCAGGTCCCGGCCGCTGGCGTTGAGGATGGCGTTGAGCTCCGCGTGGACCACATAGGGGTACTTGGTGGCCTCGCCCTCCCGGTCCCAGGGGTACTCGTCGTCGGAGCAGCCCTTGGGCATGCCGTTATAGCCGGTGGAGATGATGATATTGTCCGGGGAGACGATGCACGCCCCCACCTGGGTGTTGGGGTCCTTGCTCCGGCGGGCCGCCAGCATGGCGATGCCCATGAAATATTCGTCCCAGCTGATGTAATCCGCCCGTTTCATAGCTCCTCCTCAGTCGAACAGTCCCAAAAATTTCTTCCGCTTGGGGCTGGAGCGGCCGTCCAGGCTCTCCTCCAGCTTCCGCAGCAGCTCCTTCTGCTCCCGGTTTAAGCGGGTGGGGGTCTCCACCACCACAGTGAACCGGTGGTTGCCCCGGCGGCGGGCATTGCCGATCTCCGGGATGCCCTTTCCGGGGATTACGAACTCCCGCCCGGTCTGGGTGCCCTCCGGCAGATCGAAGGTCACCGGCCCGTCCAGGGTGGGCACCTGGATCTGGGCGCCCAGGGCGGCCTGGGTAAAGGTGATGGGCACCTCGCACAGAACGTCCTCGTCCTCCCGGGTGAAAATGGGATGCTTCCGGATCTCCACCTGGACCAGCAGGTCGCCGCTGGGCCCCCCGTTGGCGCCCACGCAGCCTTCGCCCCGGACCCGGACGCTCTGGCCCTCGTCCACGCCGGCGGGGATGTGGACCAGGATCTTCTTGGTCCGCCGCACTTTGCCCCGGCCCCGGCAGGTGGAGCAGGGGCTCTTGTAGGTCTTGCCCCGGCCGCCGCACACCGGGCAGGCGGTGGTGGACTGCATGCTCATGCCCATGAAATTCTGGGTGGTGCGCACCTGGCCGGTGCCCCGGCAGTTGGCGCAGGTCTCCAGCACCCCGTCGGCGGAGCCGGTGCCGTTGCAGGCGGCGCAGTTCTCGATCCGCTGGGCGGAGACCTCCTTCTCGCAGCCGAAGGCCGCCTCCTCGAAGGTTAGCTCCAGCCGGGTCATCACGTTTTCACCCCGGCGAGGGGCGTTGGCGGAGGCCCGGCGGCCGGTCCCGCCGCCGAAGAATTCCCCAAAGATGTCCCCCAGGTCTCCGAAGCCGCTGAAGCCCTCGAACCCGCCGCCGCCGAAGCCGCCGGCGCCGAAGTTGGAGTCCACCCCCTGGAACCCGAACTGGTCGTAGCGGGCCCGCTTGTCCTGGTCGGAGAGGACCTCGTAGGCCTCCCCCACCTCTTTGAATTTTTCCTCCGCTTCCTTGTCCCCCGGGTTCCGGTCCGGGTGATACTGCATGGCCTTCTTCCGATAGGCCCGCTTGATCTCGTCGGTGCTGGCGGATTTGTCCACCCCCAGCACTTCATAATAATCCCGTTTGTTTTCTGCCATGTGCCTTACCCCTTAAACAACGCTAACGGGAGGGACGGCCGCGCCGCCCCTCTCGTCTAGCATGGAATCGCTGAAAATCAATCGACGGTCTCGTAATCGGCGTCCACCACGCCGTCGTCGCCGGGCTTCTGACCGCCCTGGGCGCCGCCCTGAGGACCGGACTGCTGATACAGCTTCTCAGAGACCTTGTAGAAGGCCTTCTGCACGTCCTCGGTGGCGGTCTTAATAGCGGCGATGTCGGTGCCCTTGTTCAGCTCCTTGAGCCTGTCAACGGCGGACTGGATCTCGGACTTCTCCTGCTCCGTGATCTTGCCGCCCAGATCGGCCAGGGTCTTCTCGGTCTGATAGATCACCTGGTCGGCGGCGTTGTGGGTGTCCACCTCGTCCTTGCGGGCCTTGTCCTGGGCGGCGTACTGCTCGGCCTCGTGAACGGCCTTGTCGATGTCCTCCTTGCTCAGGTTGGTGGAGGCAGTGATGGAGATCTGCTGCTCCTTGCCGGTGCCCAGATCCTTGGCGGATACGTTCACGATGCCGTTGGAGTCGATGTCGAAGGACACCTCGATCTGAGGCACGCCCCGGGGCGCCGGCGCGATGCCGTTGAGCTGGAACCGGCCCAGGGTCTTGTTGTAGGCGGCCATCTCCCGCTCGCCCTGGAGGACGTGGACCTCCACGGTGGTCTGGCCGTCAGCGGCGGTGGAGAAGATCTGGCTCTTCCGCACGGGGATGGTGGTGTTCCGTTCGATCAGCTTGGTAAACACGCCGCCCATGGTCTCAATGCCCAGGGACAGAGGCGTCACATCCAGCAGCACCACGTCCCTGACCTCCTGGGACAGCACACCGCCCTGAATGGCCGCGCCCAGGGCCACGCACTCGTCGGGGTTGATGCCCTTGAAGCCGTCCTTGCCGGTGATTTTCTTCACGGCCTCCTGCACTGCGGGGATCCGGGTGGAGCCGCCCACCAGCAGGACCTTGTTCAGATCGCTCGCGGAGAGCTCGGCGTCGGATATGGCCCGGCGGACGGGGCCCATGGTCTTCTCCACCAGATCGGCGGTGAGCTCATTGAACTTGGCCCGGGTCAGATTCACGTTCAGATGCTTGGGGCCGGTGGCGTCGGCGGTGATATAGGGCAGATTGATCTCTGTGGTGGTCAGACCGGACAGGTCGATCTTGGCCTTCTCGGCGGCCTCCTTCAGACGCTGCATGGCCACCTTGTCCGTGGACAGGTCGATGCCGTCGCTGCGCTTGAAGTCCTGCACCAGATAGTTGATGATCCGCTGATCAAAGTCATCGCCACCCAGGTGGGTGTCGCCGGCGGTGGCCAGGACCTCGATGACGCCGTCGCCAATGTCCAGAATGGACACATCGAAAGTGCCGCCGCCCAGATCATAGACCATGATCCGCTGGGAGCTCTCCTTGTCCAGACCGTAGGCCAGGGCCGCGGCGGTGGGCTCGTTGATGATCCGCTTCACGTCCAGACCGGCGATCTTGCCGGCGTCCTTGGTGGCCTGACGCTGGGAGTCGGAGAAGTAGGCGGGGACGGTGATCACCGCTTCGGTGATGGTCTGACCCAGATAGGCCTCGGCGTCGGCCTTCAGCTTCTGAAGGATCATGGCGCTGATCTCCTGGGGGGTGTAGCCCTTGCCGTCGATGTTCACATGGTAGTTTTCGCCCATGTGGCGCTTGATGGAAGACACGGTGCGGTCGGCGTTGGTTACAGCCTGGCGCTTGGCCACCTGGCCCACCATCCGCTCGCCGGTCTTGGAGAACGCCACCACGGAAGGCGTGGTGCGGTTGCCCTCGGCGTTGGGGATGACGACGCTCTCGCCGCCCTCGTAAACGGCTACACATGAATTGGTAGTACCCAAGTCAATACCGATAATCTTGCTCATTTTAATTTCCTCCTTAAATATATATGAAAGATGTTGTTTACAGTGTTTTTAACGCAGGAACGATACCGGGCAGGGAAGCATGGGTAACGATTCCCACCATCCCGGTGCGTCTTGGCTGCGGGCCCTGCCCGCCGATACCGGGAATGCCCAGCAGCTGGAACGATTAGCACCATCCCGGTGCGTCTTGACAGCGGCGGCACGCCGCTAGTTGGCGACTTGGACCATGGCGAACCGAACGATCTTGTCCCCCAGCTTGAAGCCCTTCTGGAAGACCTGAACGATCTCGTTCTGCCCCAACGCCTCGTCCTCCAAATGCATCACCGCGTTGTGGAGCTGTGGGTTAAAGGTTTCTCCGGGTTTCCCGAAGATCTCCACCCCCAGACCCGTGAGGATCTTCACCAGCTCCGTCATGGTCAGCTCCACGCCCTTTTTGTAGGCCGCGTCCTGGGTGGGCTGGTTCAGCGCCCGCTCCAAATTGTCGTAAATCGGCAGCAGCTTCAAAATGGCGTCGGACTTGCCGTTGGTGTAGCTCTGATCCTGCTCCTTCCGGCTGCGCTTGCGGAAATTGTCATATTCCGCCGCCAGCCGCAGATGGGAATCGTAAAGGGCCTTGTATTTTTCCTCCCAAGGGTCCGGCTTGGGGGCTTCCGGAGCCGCCTCCTGCGCCTCCTTGGGCGGCTCAGGGGCCTTCTCCTCGGGGGTCGGCTCCCCGGCCTCCTTGGCCTCGGGAACAGGCTGCTTCTTCTCTTTTTCCTTCTTTGACACGTCTATGCCTCCTTCGGATCCTCTCCGCTCTCCGGCAGCTGCTTCTGCTCCGGCTTGGCAAATAGCTTAGAGAGGCTTTCCGCGAAATAACTCAGCCGGGCCGTGACCTTGGCGTAATCCATCCGGGTGGGACCAACCACGCCGATCATGCCCTGCATCCCGTCTCCAATGTCGAACTTCGTCACCACCACGCTGGTGTCCTTCAGCTCCCGGGCCACGTTCTCCGGCCCTACCAAAACCTGGGTGCCGTTCTCGTTCCGGATCACATCCGGCAGATTCGCCAGTGTCTCCTCGTCCAGACTGGTCAGTACCCGCTGGGCCTTGTCCACATCCCGGTACTCCGGCTGATCCAGCAGCCGGTGCTGCCCCGTGACCATAATGCCGGTGTTGCCCGGTCGGCGGAGGGTCTCCAACGTAAACTCCAAAACCACCGGCGCCAGACTGGCGGCGCTGCCCGCCGCGCCCATCACCCGGTCAAAAAGGCTCTGGGTAAATTCCCCGGCGGGAATTCCCGTGGCGGCGGCGTTCAGGGCCGCGCCCAGCAGCTTTAAGTCCGCCTCGCTGACCGCCAGGGGCAGCTTGATCAGCTTGTTCACCACCTCGTCGGTGGAGAGCAGCAGCACCAGAATGAAGCTGCCCTGCCCCGCCAGAATCAGATCAAACCGCCTGACCGTCACCACCCCCTGCCGGGAGGCCATGGAGATGGCCGGCAGATCCGTGGCCTGACTGACCATTTTGGCCACCTTCTCCACCAGCTTGTCCATCCGCTGCATCTTTTCCTCGATAGCGGTGCTGATGGACCGGGTCTCGTCCAGGCTCAGCCGGTAGTCGGACATCAGCTCGTCCACATACAGCCGGTAGCCCGCGGCGGAGGGGACCCGCCCGGCACTGGTGTGGGGCTGCTCCAAGTAGCCCATGGCCGTGAGCTCCGCCATCTCGTTGCGGATGGTGGCGGAAGAGTAGTTCATGTCCGGCAGCTCCGCCACGGCCTTGGAGCCTACCGGCTCCGCGCCCCGGATATAAAGGTCTACGATGGAACGCAGCACCTTCTTTTTCCGTTCGGAAAGTTCCATGACGGACTCCTTTCTTAGCACTCTTTAGCTCTGAGTGCTAAGCATACTATACAACCGTTTTTCCCGCTTGTCAAGGGGTGGATTATAAACTTTTTATGTACAGAGGGCAGGGAGGGAAACCCAACTGCCTACCTTTTTATTTCGGTGCATTCCTTTCGGGAATGCTCCCCCTTACCCCTTCCGGGGGACCCACTTTCTTGCCGCCGAGCAAGAAAGTGGGCAAAGAAGTCGGCTTAGGGGGCGCTTCGAGCAAAGGCGCCCCCCTAAGGACCCCCCGCCGCTCCCCAATAGTGCATAAAAGCGGAGAACATTTATGGGCTTACGACTTTAACGTAGAAAGGAAGAATCTCCTGTTAACCCTCCTGGAACAGCCCTTGGATGCTCCCGAAGCGGTAGCCCATCTCCTCGTATTTGGTCAGCAGCTCATCCAAGATCTCCGCGTTGGTTTTGGAGGTGGAGTGGAGCAGGATCACCGCCCCGTTGTGGACCCGAGGCAGCAGCTTGGCCAGAGCCGCCTCCCGGGTGGGCTGGTCGTCCTGCTTCCAGTCCACATAGGCCAGGCTCCAAAAAACCGTCTTGTACCCCAGTTCCTGCGCCATCTCCAGATTCTTCTGGCTGTAGATTCCCTGGGGCGGGCGGTAAAATTTGGCCATCTCCTTCCCCGTCACCTCCTGAAACAGGGCCTCCAGGTCCGTCAGTTCTTTGGAAAAGGTCTCCATGGAGTCCAGCTTGCTCATATTGTAGTGGTGCATGGTGTGATTGCCCACGGTGTGCCCTTCCGCCACCATCCGCCGCACCAGGTCGGCATTCTTTTCGATATAATTCCCCACCAGGAAGAAGGCCGCCGGGGCGTTGTGGGCCTTGAGCACGTCCAGGATCTGGGCGGT
Source organism: uncultured Oscillospiraceae bacterium (assembly GCA_947625945.1). Taxonomy (GTDB): domain Bacteria; phylum Bacillota; class Clostridia; order Oscillospirales; family Oscillospiraceae; genus Faecousia. The sequence goes on along the minus strand of CANQQI010000035.1, from coordinate 8,102 downwards.
GCAGCCGTTTTCATACCCGGCGTCAAAGGTCAGATACAAGACCTTCTGCTCCGTGTCCCCCAGGTAGACGGCATCGTGCTTTTTCAGCGTGTCGGCGTTGGCCGGCCCCACGGGAGGCTGGCCCTCCTGGCGGAAGCTCAGGCCCCAGGAGCCGGTGGCCACCGTGGCCTGACTGCCCACCTGCACCAGCACCAGCGCCGCCAAGGCGCAAACCGCCGCCAAAATCAATAAAATATCCCGTCTTTGCATGATCATCCCTCCTAAGGACAATCTATGCGAAAACGGGATTTCTATTCTATCAGACGGCGACTTTCGGCGACGCCGGCCGAAGTCGTTTGGCCAAAATCAGGGCCAAAGCCAACTTGCAGCCGTCGGGGATCAGGTAGGGGATCACGCACTTGGCCAGCACGGTGGCCAGCGCCATGGCCTCCCCCCGGACGGCGTAGAGCAGCAGGAACCAGGCGGAGCCAAAGGCGTAGCAGGCCAGCAGCCCCAGTACCAACCCTGTCACCCGGACCCACAGGCGGCTGCCCAATGAGGCGGTCATGGCCCAGTACGTCAACCCGGTGGCCAAAAAGCCCCAGAGGTAACCACCCGTCACCCCCAGCAGGGCCCCCAGGCCCCCCTGAAACCCGGCGAACACCGGCGCGCCCACCGCGCCAAGAAGCAGATAGACCAAAATCGTCAGACATCCCCGCCGACCGCCCAAAACCTCCAGGGTCAGAAACACCCCGAAGGTCTGCATGGTAAAGGCGATGTCCAGCACCGGCAGACTGATCCAGGCGCACACCGCCAGCACGGCGGCAAAGACCCCGCACAATGCCAAATCCTTGAGTTTCACGGGAAAATTCCCCCCTTCAGCCGGTAGCATACCACAGCCGGAGGGAATTGTCAACTAATTTTTATCAGCTTGGTTTACAATTCGCCCCAGGACGCCGTCTTCCCAGGGCTGAAGGATCTCCACCGTCCGAAATTGGTTGCGCAGTCCCTCCCCGGGGGCGTAGACCCGGACGAAATTCCCGGCGTGGCCGGTCTCAAATTTCCCGGACCGTTCCTCGAAAAGCACCTCCAAGGTTTTGCCCACCAGGCTTTCCCGGTAGGCCAGGGCCATTTCGGCGGCCGCTTCTCCGGCCCGCTTGGCCCGGTCGGCCTTTTCTTGGGCAGTGAGCTGCCCGGGCATTCGGGCGGCGGGGGTACCGGGGCGGCGGGAATAGGGGAAAATGTGCATGGCGGAGAAGCGGCACCGCCGGATAAAATCCAGGCTGGCCTGAAATTCCTCCTCCGCTTCTCCGGGGAAGCCCACGATCATGTCCGTGGTGACCCCGCAGCCGGGGAAATACGCCCGCAGCCGGGCGAGGCTTTCCGCGTATTCCTGGGCGGTGTATTTCCGGCCCATCCGCTTTAGAACAGTATCGCAGCCGGACTGCATGGACACATGGAAGTGGGGGCACAGATTGGAAAGCCCCGCCAGGCGCCGGCAAAATTCCTCTGTGACACACCGAGGCTCCAGAGAGCCCAGCCGGATCCGACAGTCCGGGGCAGCTTGACACACGGCGGCGGTTAAGTCCGCCAAGCCGGGTTTTCCAGGCAGGTCCACTCCCCAGGAGGCGATCTCGATGCCGGTGAGGACGATCTCCCGGTAGCCCCGCGCAACCAGGGCCCGGGCCTGCTCTGCCGCCCACTCCCGGGTGGCGGAACGGACCGGGCCCCGGGTATAGGGAATGACGCAGTAGGTGCAGAAGTTGCGGCAACCGTCCTGCACCTTGAGCATGGCCCGGGTGCGGGACTCCAGGCCCCCGGCGGGGAGGGGCTCAAAATCCCGGCGGGCCAGGGCGTTGTCCACCAGGGTCTTTCGCTCCCCGGCGGCATGGATCAAAGCCTCCACAAAGGCCGCCCGGTCCCCGCTGCCCCCCACCAGGTCCACCCCCAGGTCCCGGACCGCCGCCGGGTCCCGCTGAGAGTAGCAACCGCACACCGCCACCAGGGCGTCGGGATGTTCCCGGCGGACCCTGCGAATCAGGGAGCGGTTCTTCCGGTCGGCCATGGCGGTGACGGAGCAGGTGTTGATCACATAGCCGTCGCAGTCGCTGTCGAAAGCGCCCAGGGTGTGTCCTTTCTGGGTGAGCAGCTGTTCCATGGCCTGGGTCTCGTACTGATTGACCTTGCAGCCGAAGGTGTAAAAGGCAAATCTCATTGTTAATTCCACCAATTTCAGATGAATAAATTTGTTAGTTTCGTCCAAAGCGTCTATTGAAAATTCAAAAAACCGTGCTATAATAGTCCTCGTTCCCGGAAGGAGGCGAGGCAATGCGGGAATTTACCATCCTGCTCCGCTCCGTTCAGGACGTGCAGAATTTTGTTTCTTTGGCGACTGTCCAGCCCTTTCCGGTCTTGGTAGGGACGGGGAATCAGCAGATCAACGGCAAGAGCTTCATGGGAATGTTCTGCCTGGACTGCACTGCCCCCCTCACCGTCACCGCCGACTGCGACGAACAGGCCTTCCACCGCTTCGTGGAAGCCGCCGGCCCGTTTTTGATTAAATAAGGCTCTTCGTAGCACCGTCCTGGGAATACCTGGGGCGGTTTTTTTCTGGACTGGCAAGGGTATTATAGGTTCTTTCGGGCCTTTTGTCAATCCTGGGGGCCGCCCCCTTGCAATCGCCCCTCGGAGCCGCTATAATGGGGGCAAAGGAGCGATCAGCCATGTCAACCGAAAAGCGATACTATATTGACTGCCATCAGACATCCTTCACCGCCCGGGTGATCTCCTGCCAGGCCGCCGAGGGCGGCTGGGAGGTGGTGCTTGCCGCCACCTGCTTCTATCCCGAGGGGGGCGGGCAGGCCTGCGATCTGGGAACCCTGGGCGGGGCCAGGGTCCTATCCGTCCGGGAGCGGGGGGAGGACGTGATCCACCTCTGCGACGCCCCCTTGGAGGTGGGCGCGGAGGTCTCCGGACGCCTCGACTGGCCACGCCGGTTTGATCTGATGCAGCAGCACACCGGGGAGCACATCCTGTCCGGCATGATCCACCAAAAATACGGGTATTCTAATGTGGGCTTTCACATTGGAAAAGAGACTGTGACCGTGGATTTTGACGGCCCCATTCCGCCGGAGGCGCTGGAGGAGCTGGAAAAGCGGGCCAATCAGGCGGTGTGGGAAAATCTTCCGGTGCGGGGATACTACCCATCCCCGGAGGAGCTGGAGGGGCTTTCCTACCGCTCCAAAAAACGCCTGGATTGGCCGGTGCGGATCGTGGAGATTCCCGGGGTGGACCGGTGCGCCTGCTGCGGGGTGCATACCGCCCGGACCGGGGAGGTGGGACTCCTCAAGATTCTGTCCATGGTCAAATTCCACCAGGGGATCCGGCTGGAGATGGTCTGCGGCGGCCGGGCCTGGGACTATACCCAAAGGATCTACGGCCAGAACCGCCAGATCTCCCAAGCCCTTTCCGCCAAGCCCCTGGAGACCGCCGGGGCGGTGCTGGCTCTGAAGGAGCAGCTCGCCGCCGAGAAATTCCGGGCGGTGGGGTTGGAAAAGCGGGTGTTCCAGGCGCTGGCGGTGGAACGGGCCGGGGCGGACCCGGCGCTGGTGTTCGAGCCGGGGCTGGCCCCCGGGTCGGTACGGGCTCTGGCGGAGGCGCTGCTGGAGCGCTGCCCCCTGGCGGCGGTGTTCTCTCCCGCAACCGGCGGGCACAGCTTTTGCCTGGCCGGGGAGCCGGACCGGGTCCGGGCTCTGGGCGGGGCCATGAGCCGGGCCCTGGGCGCCCGGGGCGGCGGCAAGGCCGGATTTTTCCAGGGCAATGTGCCGAAGACCGAGGAGGAGATCCGGGCCTTTTTTGCCGAAATGGAAAAGAATTGAAAGAATCTCCCTTTTTTTCCAAGAGAATACTTTACAAGAGGAATCCCCTGGTGTATAATGTATCTTGAATCCGTGTGAAAATATCGATTGCGGATCAAATTCGTATCCCGCTGCCGCGTGCAGTCAGTTTTGAAATGGAGGAAAAAAGTTATGTCTGTAAAAGTCGCAATCAACGGTTTCGGCCGGATCGGCCGTCTGGCCTTCCGCCAGATGTTCGGCGCCGAGGGCTATGAGGTGGTGGCCATCAACGATCTGACCTCCGCCAAGATGCTGGCCCATCTGCTGAAGTACGATTCCACCCAGGGCAACTACGTCGCTCAGGGCCATACCGTTGATTATCATGAGGGCGAGGGCGAGGACAACTATATCGTCGTGGATGGCACCAAGATCGTCATCTACAAGATGCCCAACGCCGCCGAGCTGCCCTGGGGCAAGCTGGGTGTGGACGTGGTGCTGGAGTGCACCGGCTTCTACACCTCCAAGGCCAAGGCGCAGGCCCACATTGACGCCGGCGCCAAGAAGGTCGTCATCTCCGCTCCTGCCGGCAACGACCTGCCCACCATCGTATACAACGTCAACCACACCAGCCTGAAGCCCGAGGACACCGTGATCTCCGCCGCTTCCTGCACCACCAACTGCCTGGCCCCCATGGCCAAGGCTCTGAACGATCTGGCTCCCATCCAGTCCGGCATTATGTGCACCATCCACGCCTACACCGGCGACCAGATGCCTCTGGACGGCCCCCAGCGGAAGGGCGACCTGCGCCGCAGCCGCGCCTGCGCCGTGAACATCGTGCCCAACTCCACCGGCGCCGCCAAGGCCATCGGCCTGGTGATCCCCGAGCTGAAGGGCAAGCTCATCGGCGCCGCCCAGCGGGTACCCACCCCCACCGGCTCCACCACCATCCTGAACGCCGTTGTGGAAGGCACTGTCACCGTCGAGCAGATCAACGCCCAGATGAAGGCCGAGTCCAACGAGTCCTTCGGCTACAACACCGATGAGATCGTCTCCTCCGACGTGATCGGCATGCGGTACGGCTCCCTGTTCGACGCCACCCAGACCATGGTCATCAACCTGCCCAACGGCACCAGCCAGGTTCAGGTCGTGTCCTGGTACGACAACGAGAACTCCTACACCAGCCAGATGGTCCGCACCATCAAGTACTTCGCCGAGCTGGGCTGATTCTTTGACGCAAGCCCCGCTCCTTTGACGAGCAACCGGAAAAGCTCCATGGCATTCCGCCATGGAGCTTTTTTATCAGGGCGTTGGCATAGGGCCAAAAAACCCTGCCGGGAGAGGCCCGGCAGGGAAAAAGGCTTTTTCGGCTTACCCTTCCCAGGGAGTGAACTGATCCAGAACATCCTGGAGCTCCAAATCCTCCCGCAGCAGCGTGATGGTAACGACCACAATATAGCTGCCCACCTTGACGCAGGCCAAGCCCTGCCGGATGGGGATTCCGTTGATGGAACCGGAGGTCTGAATGGCGGGGTGAGTCTTCCCGCAGAGCTGGTAGTTGCCGGTCTGAACCTGCACGTCCTCCAGCCCCTGGTCGATGAGCTGTTCCTCCAGTTTTCCGGAGACGATGGATACATAGGTCTCCTCTGTGATCATCAGGGTGTTGACAGCGCTGAGCTTTTCATAGGTGATGTTGATGGAGTCGCCCAGAGCGTCCGCCGCGCAGAAAACCACCATGGCCGCGCCGTCGGACTGAAGCTGCTCCGCGATGCCTGTCTCGGAGATCAGCTCCGCCACCACGCCGTTCAGCTCCGCCAGTTCCTCCGAGCCGAAAACCGTCCAGCTGTTGTCCAGAGAAAGTTGAGCGGAGAGCATCTCGCTGTAATAGACACGGGCCTCCTCGTCATAGCGGCCCAGCAGAGAGGGGCCGGATGGAGCTTCGGTGGCCTCTGAGGTAGGCGCCTCGGTAGTGGGCGCCTCGGTGGGTGCTTCCGTCGGGGCTTCCGTGGGAGCTTCCGTCGGGGCGTCTGTAGGCTCCTGGGTGGAGGGGGCGGCGGTCTGCGAGGCTTGGCTGGAGGTGGTGCCGGTCCCGGAGCCCTTGAGGGTGGCGGGGGAACAGGCGGCCAGGGTCAGGATCATGGCCGCGGCCAACAGAATGGACAGCAGGCGTTTCATGGTTTTTTCTCCTTATAAATAATATGTTTAGGGACAGCCGGGACAACCGCTTTACCGCCGGGCGCGGCCCGTAGTAAAGCGACGGCTGCCCTTCCGGTCGAAGAACACCAGCACCGTGATGTCGATGGCCAGGCAGCTCACCGCCACCAGGCCCAGCTCCCACAGCACCAGCCGCAGGGCGAACCAGACCATGTCCATGGCCTCCATGCCCCGGAACCGGGTACACAGCAGCGCCATGACGATGGTCAGCACCAGCCCCAGAGCGGCCCACACCGCGCCGGCCAGCCGCTGGGTAAACTGCCAAGCCTCCACGCTGCTCATGCCCCAGTAGAACCGGTAGCCCAGGGAGTGATTGGCCTCCTTGGGGGCCGCCAGGAAATAGAACAGGCCCATCCCCAGCAGCACCACCGGCCCCACCATGACGGCGATCCGGGTGAGCAGCTCCACCTTGCCCAGCATGGTATCCAGCTGGGGAAGCAGGGCTTCCAGGTCAAAACCTTCCAGAAGATTCTTTAGTTCTTCCATACGCGCTCCTTTCTGCCGCCGGCCGGCGGTACGAAGGACGGCCCCCGGCGGGCGTCTGGGGAAAAGCTACTTTTCCTCCAGGAATTTGTTGATTTCGTGAATAAAGCTGTTCACATCCTGGAACCGGCGGTACACCGAGGCGAAGCGGATGTAGGCCACCTCGTCCAGGGGCTTCAGCCGGGCCAGGACCATCTGGCCGATGGTGTCCGTGCTGACCTCCCGCTCCAGGGTGTTTTGAATGGTCTGTTCGATCTCGGTGGTGATTCGGTCCAGCTCCGCGGTCTCCACCTTCCGCTTGTCAAAGGCCCGGATCATGGAGTTGAGGATCTTGTTCCGGTCGAAATTCTGCCGGGAGCCGTTGCGCTTCACCACGATGATGGGCAGGCTCTCCACGATCTCATAGGTGGTGAACCGCCGCTGGCAGGACAGGCACTCCCGCCGCCGGCGAATACTTACCCCGTCCTCTGAATGGCGGGAATCCACGACCTTACTCTCCTGATCGCCGCAAAATGGACATTTCATGGGAAATCAGCTCCCTTAACCTGTTTGATTGAACCATTATAGCAGGTTTTTGCTCCACTGTCCAGCCTTTTTTTGACAGGAAAGGGGAATTCCCACCTCTTGTATTTTTTTCCAGAAGGTGTATAATGAAGAAAACCGATGAAGGAGCGTTTCCATGACCAAAAAGACCAAGCGCGCCCTGCTGCTTGCCTGGGGCGGCCTGTTTATTCTCTGCGCCGGACTGGGATTTATGCGGGACCCCGGCGCGCCGGGGCTGCTAACCTGCCTGGCGATTCTCTTTTTTGTCCCCGGGACGGCCCTGTGCGCCCTGGGCTATCGGGGGGAGGACCGGAAGACCCTCCGGCTGGTGCGGCTGCTGTCCGCCATCTCCTTGGGGGCCACCCTGGCCATCCTGATCCTTAATTTTCTCACCGCGCGGATGCCGACCTGGCTGGGGGATCTGCTGTACGGGGTGCTGATTGTCGTGTCTTCCCCCATGGTCTGCGGGCAGATCTGGGTGATCAGTCTGTTTTTGTGGGCGTGCCTGCTGCTGGGGAGCCACTCCCTGCTCCGGAAACTGGATCGTAAGTGACCTCCAGCCGGTATTCCGGCAGCGCCTTTTCCAGCGCCGCCTCCACCGCCTGCTCCGGCACCCCGTCGGGCAGGGACACGTCAAAGCGCAGCGTCTCTCCGCTGGGCCGCAGATCGTGGAGGGTCAGCCGGGGATCGTAGCCTTCCAGCGCCTCCTTGGCCCGGTCCCGGAGACCGGCCAGGGCCGGGTCGTCCCGCACGATGGGGTCGTAGTGGATCACCAGATGCACCCCCAGCTCCTCCAGGCACCGCCGTTCCAGGGCATCGATCACCTCGTGGCACCGGAGGGGGTCCTCCCGCCGGTCCATCTCCACATGGAGGCTGGCGAACCGGCGGCCGGGGCCGTAGTCGTGGACCAGCAGATCGTGGCACCCCAGCACCAGGGGCTCCCCCTGGGCCAGATCCGCGACCCGCTGCCGCAGCTCCGGGTCGGCGGCCTCCCCCAGGAGGGGACTGATGATCTTTTTGGCCATCCGGACCCCGCTCCACAGCACATAC
>CANQQI010000034.1 GCA_947625945.1 uncultured Oscillospiraceae bacterium | reverse complement strand
ACAGCCAATAATAGGAATTCATTTCTCTCACGGCCTCCCTGTGATTTAGGATGGTTATAGCATACCAGAAAAAACGGTTTCGGTCAATTCGCAGAATCATCAAAATTGCGATGTTTTTCAAGCTTTTACCCAAATTTTACCAGGTATTTCAGCAAAACCGGATCATTTGCCCGTTTTTTCGGAAAAACACGAAAAATTGTCCCGTTTTTCGCATTTTGCGGTTTAATAATTGTATAATCTAGTTACATAACCATTAAAAGAACCCCCTGCTCGTTTTCCTTTTATCCTTCATTTTCCACGGTATTTTGAAATCATGCCCGGTATTTTTCCGGAATTTGTGTAATTTTTTTGGAAAAGCGCAAATTATTTCGCCACTTTTCCGTTTCCGGGGAAAGTGAAAAAATGGTTGCGCCCGCCTGAAATGTGATGTATAATGAGAAAGCAAATTACGGGCGAAAGCGCCCTAAAAAACGGAGGAATAACCATGTTTGAGGCAATGATCGAAACATTGAAGGCAAATCCCCGGAAGATCGTCTTTACCGAGGGCCCCGACGCCCGGATCCTGGAGGCCGCTGACCGGCTGAAAAAGGGCGGCTTTCTGACCCCCATCCTCATCGGCAACGTGGAGGAAGTCACTTCCGCCGCCAAGGCCGGCAACTTTGACATCGAGGGTCTGGAGATCATCGACCCCGCCACCTATCCCGAGATGGACGCCATGGTGGAGAAGATGGTGGAGCTGCGCAAGGGCAAGATGACCGCCGAGGACTGCCGCAAGGCCCTTTCCAAGGGCAACTACTTCGGCACCATGCTGGTGAAGCTGGGCTATGCCGACGCCCTGCTGGGCGGCGCCACCTACTCCACCGCCGACACCGTCCGCCCCGCGCTGCAGCTGGTGAAGACCCGGAAGGGGGCCCATCTGGTGTCCTCCTGCTTCATCCTGGTCCGGGGGGAGGAGAAGATCGCCATGGGCGACTGTGCCATCAACATCGACTACCAGGACACCGTGGACAAGGACGGCAACGTGGTGGTCTCCGCCGCCCAGAAGCTGGCGGAGGTGGCCATTGAGACCGCCAAGACCGCCAAGGTCTTCGGCATTGACCCCAAGGTGGCCATGCTGAGCTTCTCCACCAAGGGCTCCGGCAAGGGCGGCACCGTGGCCCTGAGCCAGGCTGCCACCAAGATTGCCAAGGAAATGGCCCCCGACCTGGCTCTGGACGGAGAGATGCAGTTCGACGCCGCCGTGTCTCCCGTGGTGGGCCAGCTGAAATTCCCCGGCTCCACCGTGGCGGGCTACGCCAACACCTTCATCTTTCCCTGCATCGAGGCCGGCAACATCGGCTACAAGATCGCCCAGCGGCTGGGCGGCTACGAGGCCTACGGCCCCATTCTCCAGGGCCTGAACGCCCCCATCAACGACCTGTCCCGGGGCTGCAACGCCGACGAGGTCTATAAGATGGCCATCATCACCGCCGCCCTGGTGTAAGCGCTCCAGATAATTAAATGTGGCAGGCTCCCGGTTTCCCGGGAGCCTGTTTTCATTAAAGCAAAAAAAGCCAAAATTTTCTTTTTTCGTCCGCAAAATCGATACCGGGCAGAGCAGCAAGGGTAACGACCCGCAACCGTCCCGGTGCGCATTGGGTCTGGGCACTGCCCAGCGCCCGCATTGCACAAAAATGGGTCGAAAAATGGCAATTCTTTATATAGATGTATAGGACAAAAAACGCTTGTTTTTTACAGAGATGTATGGTACAATATTTGTGGAAAAATGCGCCCTTTTTCGGGGCTTTTTTTGCCTATTCTTCACCTGAAAGGAGCCGGCTATGTATTCGTCCGCCTATGTTTGGGCCAAGGTTCTGAGCCATATGGAAGAGCGTCTGGGAGCCGTCACCGTTTCGGCCTGGTTCGACGACGCGGAGGTGGTGGAGCTCAACGAGGAGCATCTGATTTTGTACTCCTCCTCCGACTTTCGCCGGGAGATCATCCGCCGCCGCTGCACTGAATACATCCAGGACGCCCTCAAGGAGATTTTCAATTCCGACGCCAAGCTCATCGTCTACGGCGACGAGGAGCTGTCCGCCTTCAAGTCCAAGGGAAAGACCCTCACCGCCATGGACTTTAACCCCCAGTTTTCCTTCGACAACTTCGTGGTGGGTCCCTCCAACCGGTTTGCCCACGGCGCCGCCATGGCCGTGACCAACCATCCGGGGCAGGTCTACAACCCCTTGTTTATCTACGGCCCCGCCGGGGTGGGGAAGACCCATCTGCTCTACGCCATTGCCAACGGGGTCCGGCGCCAGAAGTCCGACGCCAACATCGTCTACATCAAAGGGGACGAATTCACCAACGAGCTGATCTCCGCCATCCGCAGCGGCAAAAACGTGGAATTTCGCAGCAAATACCGAGAGGCGGATCTGTTTCTCATCGATGATATCCAATTCATTGCCGGCAAAGAGTCCACCCAAGAGGAATTTTTCCACACCTTTAATAAGCTTTACGAGGAGCACAAGCAGATCGTCATGACCTCCGACCGGAAGCCCAGCGACATGCTGACCCTGGAAAACCGCTTAAAAACCCGGTTCGAGTGGGGGTTGCTGGCGGACATCCAACCCCCGGACTATGAGACCCGGATGGCGATCCTGAAAAATAAGGCCAGCTCTCTAGGCTTGCAGCTGTCCGACGACGTGTGCAACTACATCGCCATCAACGTGACCAACAACGTCCGGCAGATCGAGGGCACCGTGAAAAAAATACTGGCCTACCGGGACTTAAACGACATGCCCCTGGACCTGCCCAACATTTCCCGGGCCATTGACGACATGTTCAAGAGCGAAGGCAGCGCCCTGCCCACCCCCAGCCTGATCATCAGCCAGGTCTGCAAGTTCTACTCCATCGACGAGGCGGTGCTCCGGGGCACCCTGAAAAACAAGGGCACCACCGAGGCCCGGCAGATTGCCATCTATTTAATCCGGAAGCTGACCAATCTCAGCCTACCGGACATCGGCAAGGAGTTCTCCCGAGACCACTCCACCATCCTCTACGCCATCCGCAAGGTGGAGGTTTCCTTGCAGAGCGGCAACGCCACCCTGCAAAACAATATCCGGGATATTACGGCCAATATCAACTCCTGCCTGTAGTTTCAAGCGCTTCCACAGCTTTTCCTTTTGTGGAAAAACAGACTGTGGAAAAGAAAACCCAAAAATTACTTTTCTTTTGCCTGTTGAAAACCTGAGCGCTCCTTTTCTTTCCCTGTGGAAAAAAAGGCCTTGAAAGCGCTACGCTTTTCCCGGTTTTCCACATAACTTTTTTCTACTAAGGCTATTACTTCCCAAACCTATGATAAATATATATATCTACTTTATCTTAAAGAAAGAAGGATTCCAAGATGCAATTTACCTGTGAAAAAAGCGCCCTGTCTCTGGCCTTCAGCGTGGCCGGAAGGACGGCTGCTCAGAAAAGCGCCCTGACCGCTCTGGAGGGGATCCTCTGCCGGGCGGGAAATAACGAGCTGCGTTTCACCGGCTTTAACATGGAAACCGCCATCACCTACGCCGTGGAGGCGGAGGTAGAGTCGGAGGGCTCCTGCATTCTCCCGGCCCGGCTCTTTGGAGATATCGTCCGCCGCCTGCCGGAGGGGCCGGTGACGGTAGCCGTAGACAATCAATTTAAAGTCTCCATTAAGGGCGGTTACGCCGCCTTCCAGATCTCCGCCCAGTCCTCCGAGGACTACCCGGAGCTGCCCGACGTGGGGGAGGGCCGGGGGGTCCGGATTCCCCAGGGGGCCATGAAGGAGCTGATTAACGGCACCATCTTCGCCGTATCCGACAATCAGAGCCGCCCGGTCCACACCGGCGTGAAATTCGAGGTGGAGCCGGACGCGGTCTCTGCCATTGCCGTGGACGGCTTCCGACTGGCCCGGCGGCGCTACGCCACCGAGAGCAGCCTGGACCGGCGGATGAGCTTTGTGGTCCCCGCTCAGGGCCTGCGGGAAGTGGAGAAAATCCTCCAGGATTCCGATGAGGAGCTGACCTTCCAGCCCGGGCAGAAGCACATTCTCTTCCAGATCGGCAGCGCTACCCTGATCTGCCGGCTGCTGGAAGGGGAATTTCTGGACTGGCGGCGGGTAGTCCCAGCGGAGAGCCCCATCAAGCTCACCGCCAACATCGCCGACCTGACCGCCTCCATCGAGCGGGTGGGGCTCATTGTGTCGGAAAAGTACAAAAGCCCGGTGCGCTGCCTGTTTTCCAACCAGGAGGTGTACTTCAAGACCAATACCGCCATCGGCGCGGCGGAGGATCAGTGCGCCATTGCCGGAGACGGTAAGGAGCTGGAGATCGGCTTCAACGGCAGCTATCTGACCGACGCCCTCCGGGCGGCCCCCGGGGAGGAGGTCATGCTGGAGCTGACCAACGGCGTCAGCCCCATGGTGCTGACCCCCGTGGAGGACAAGTACGACTACACCTATATGATCCTGCCGGTGCGGCTGCGCAATTCCTGAGTAAACCCAAAGGAGGGGCCCATGAAAGTAATCGTCAAGAAAAAACGGCCCGGCGGGGAGATCGAGATCCCCATTTCCACCGAATATATCAAGTTGGACGCCGCCTTGAAGCTCTGCGGCGCGGCCCCCACCGGCGGCGCCGCCAAATATGAGATCCAGGAAGGCGGGGTCCTGGTCAACGGGCTGGTCTGCACTATGCGGGGCAAGAAGCTCTATCCCGGGGACAGTCTGGTATTTTTGGACCAGCACTACCGAATCTGCCGGAATGCGGCTGAATAGTCTGATCCTCCGGAATTTCCGGAACTACCGGGAATCCGCCCTGACCTTTTCCCCGGGGGTGAATCTGATTCTTGGGGACAACGCCCAGGGAAAGACCAATCTCCTAGAGGCCATCGCCTTTTTGGGCTCGGGAAAGAGCTTTCGGACCCAAAAGGGGGCGGAGCTGATCCGCTTTGACCAGGAATTTGGGGACTTGGAGGGCAGCGTCTTCTCCCAGGAGCGGACGCAAAGTCTGCGCTGGGTTCTTTTCTCTGGAAACCGGCCCAAACAGTGCTTTCGAAACGGGGCCAAAAAGAAATCCGCCGCCGAGCTGGCGGGGGTGCTGCAAACAGTCCTGTTCTGCCCCGAGGATCTGATGGTGCTCCGCGCCGGCGCCGCGGCCAGGCGGCGGCTGGGGGACGGGGCATTGTGCCAGCTCCGGCCCAACTATGAGGCGGCGCTTTCCGAATACGGTCGCATTTTGGAGCGGAAAAGCCGAATTTTAAAAGACCGGTTTGAGGACCCGCGGCTTCTGGACCTGCTCCCGGAGTACGACGCCCAGCTGTGCCGGGTGGGGGCGTTGCTGATTGCCTACCGGGCCCGGTTCTATGATTCCATGGGAAAAGCCGCCGGGGTGTACCACGGCCATTTTTCCGGCGGGGGAGAGGACTTCCGCCTGGAATATAAGACCGTCTCCACTGTTACGGATCCCTTCGCCCCGGTAAGCGTCCTGGAAGGGCAGCTTCGGGAACATTTGGAATCCCACCGCCGAGGGGAGCTGGAATCGGCCCAGTGCCTCACCGGCCCCCACCGGGACGATTTCGAGGTGTCCCTCTCCGGGCGGAATTTGAAGCAGTTCGGCTCCCAGGGCCAGGTGCGCACCGCCGCCATCAGTCTGAAACTGGCCCAGCGGGAGCTGATGGGCAAGGCCAGCGGGGAGACGCCGGTATTGCTATTGGACGACGTGCTGTCTGAGCTGGACCCCGGGCGGCAGGATTTTGTACTCAATCAAATTTCCGGCGGCCAGGTGTTTATCACCTGCTGCGAGCCAGGGCGGTTTTCCAAATTGGGCAAAACCGTATTGATCAAGGGCGGCCAGGCCGTGGACGGCCCGGAGCCCGGGTAGCATTGTAAGGAGGAATTTATGTCTGACCAGGAAAAAAACGCTCTGGAAACCTATGACGGTTCCCAGATCCAGGTTTTGGAGGGGCTGGAGGCGGTCCGGAAGCGTCCGGGCATGTATATCGGCTCCACCTCCGCCTCGGGGCTGCACCATCTGGTCTATGAGATCGTGGACAACGCCATCGACGAGGCCCTGGCGGGGTTCTGTAAGCACATCACCGTGACCATCAATCCGGGCAACTCCATCACCGTCACCGACGACGGCCGGGGCATTCCCGTGGATATCCAGCCCCAGACCGGCCGGCCTGCCTTGGAAGTGGTGTACACCGTGCTCCATGCCGGCGGCAAATTCGGCGGCGGAGGGTACAAGGTTTCCGGCGGTCTCCACGGCGTGGGCGCGTCGGTGGTCAACGCCCTGTCCGAGTGGCTCCAGGTCCGGGTCCATAAAAACGGCCAGATCTACCAGATGCGCTTCTCCCGTGGGGATATCACCCAGGAAATGACTGTGGTGGGCAAAACTGACCACACCGGCACGGAGGTAACCTTCCAGCCGGACCCGGAAATGTTCGACACCCTGGAATACGACTATGAAGTGCTCCGCACCCGGATGCGGGAGGAGGCGTTTCTAAACGCCGGACTCACCATCACCATCACCGACCGCCGGGAGGAGGAGCCGGTGAGCCACACCATGTGCTACGAGGGCGGCATCCGGGAGTTTGCCGCCTGGTGGAACCGGAACAAGACCCCCCTCCACGACGACGTGATCTACATGAGCGGCAGCAAGGGCGACGCCTCCGCCGAGATCGCCATCCAGTACAACGACGGCTATAACGAGCTGATCCAGAGCTTTGCCAACGACGTGCACACCCCCGAGGGCGGCATGCACGAGACGGGCTTTAAGGCGGCGCTGACCCGGGTGCTCAACGCCTACGGGGTGAAGTACGGGATCATCAAGGGGGAGGACAAGGTCTCCGGCGAGGACTGCCGGGAGGGCATCACCGCCATCATTTCGGTGAAGCTCACCGACGCCCAGTTCGAGGGCCAGACCAAGGCCAAGCTGGGCAACGCCTATATCCGGACCCTGGTGGATTCCATTGTCAACGACCAGCTCTCTACCTATTTAGAGGAGCATCCCCAAACCGCCAAAATTCTGCTGGACAAGGCCATGACCGCTAACCGGGCCCGGGAGGCCGCCCGGAAGGCCCGGGACTCCATCCGCCGGAAGACGGCCCTGGGGGGCGCCGCCATGCCCGACAAGCTCCGGGACTGCAACGAGTCGGACCCTGCCTTGACGGAAATTTACATCGTCGAGGGCGACTCCGCCGGCGGCTCCGCCACCCAGGGACGGGACTCCCGGTTCCAGGCCATTCTGCCCCTGTGGGGCAAGATGCTCAACGTGGAGAAGGCCCGGGAGGACAAGGTCATTGGAAACGACAAGCTCCAGCCCGTCATCACCGCCCTGGGGGCGGGGATTGGGGAGGACTTTGACCTGAATAAGCTGCGCTACCACAAGGTGGTTATTATGGCGGATGCCGATGTGGATGGGAGCCACATTCGGACCTTGCTTTTGACCTTCTTCTTCCGGTTCATGCGGCCCCTGATCGAAAACGGCTACGTCTACGCCGCCATGCCGCCTCTATTCAAGCTGGTCCGGGGCAAGACCACCAGATACGCCTTCTCCGAACCGGAGCGGGACAAAATTTCCGCCGAGCTGCGAGGGGACAACGCCAACGCCAAGGTGGACATCAGCCGGAACAAGGGCCTGGGCGAAATGGACCCCCACGAGCTGTGGGAGACCACCATGGACCCGGAGAGAAGGACCCTAAAGCGGATCACCCTGGACGACGCCAGCCGGGCCGACGAAATATTCACCCTCCTGATGGGGGAGAAGGTGGAGCCCCGGCGGGAATATATCGAGGTTAACGCCAGAAAAGCCCAGAATCTGGACTATTAAGGAGGTTTTCCATTGGCACAGCATAAGAAGGACTACCGCCCGGAGGATATTCTCTACCCCGATCAGGAGATCATCACCTCCGAGCTGGTCCATGAAATGGAAAAAAGCTACCTGGAATACGCCATGTCCGTCATCGTGGGCCGGGCCCTGCCCGACGTGCGGGACGGCTTGAAGCCGGTCCACCGGCGGATCCTCTACGCCATGTACGAGGACAATCTGACCTCGGACAAGCCCTTCCGGAAGTCCGCCACCTGCGTGGGCGACGTGCTGGGCCGGTATCATCCCCATGGAGACGCGTCGGTATACGACGCCCTGGTCCGCCTGGCCCAGGATTTCTCCATGCGCTACATGCTGGTGGACGGTCACGGCAACTTCGGCTCCGTGGATGGCGACCCTCCGGCGGCCTACCGGTACACCGAGGCCCGGATGTCCAAGATCGCCAACGAAATGCTCCGGGACATCGAAAAGGAGACGGTGGACTGGGACCCCAACTTCGACGAGACCCGGAAGGAGCCCAAGGTGCTGCCCAGTAGGTTCCCCAATCTGCTGGTCAACGGCTCTTCGGGCATCGCCGTGGGCATGGCCACCAACATTCCGCCCCATAATCTGACGGAGACCATCAACGCCTGCCTGCACATTTTGCGGGACCCGGAGATCACCCTGGCGGATCTGATGGAGGACATCACCGGCCCGGACTTCCCCACCAAGGGCATCATTTTGGGCCGGGCCGGCATCCGGGCGGCCTACGCCACCGGCAAGGGCCGGCTGACCCTCCGGGCCCGGACCCATTTTGAGGAATTCGGCCAGAACCGGACCCGGATCATCGTCACGGAGATCCCCTACCAGGTCAACAAGCGGATGATGATCAAAAACATGGCCGACCAGGTCAACGACAAGCGCCTGGAGGGCATTTCCGACATTCGGGACGAGTCCGACCGCACCGGTATGCGGGTGGTCATCGAGCTGAAGCGGGAGGCCAATCCCCAGGTGGTCTTGAACCGCCTCTTTGCCCAGACCCAGCTGCAAACAACCTTCGCCATCAATATGCTGGCCCTGGTGAAGAATCAGACCCAGCCCAAAATTCTGACCCTGCGGGAGATGCTGGATGAGTATCTGGCCTTCCAGGAGGATGTGATCGTCCGCAGGACGAAATACGATCTGAAAAAGGCCCAGGAGCGGGCCCATCTGTTGGAGGGCCTGCTCATCGCCCAGGACAATATCGACGAGGTCATCCGCATCATCCGCGCGAGCTACGACAACGCCAGGGAAAATCTGATGGCCCGGTTCGGGCTGTCGGAGGTGCAGGCCCAGGCCATTTTGGATATGCAGCTCAAGCGGCTCCAGGGCCTGGACCGGGAGAAGCTGGAGGCGGAGTACAAGG
This sequence comes from uncultured Oscillospiraceae bacterium, assembly GCA_947625945.1. GTDB lineage: Bacteria > Bacillota > Clostridia > Oscillospirales > Oscillospiraceae > Faecousia. Next base: position 7,774 of record CANQQI010000034.1, on the reverse strand, counting down.
AGATCGAGGAGAAGATTGCCTACTACCAGCGGGTCCTCCAGGACCCGGAGCTGGTCAAGAGCATTCTCCGGGAGGAGCTCACCGCCCTGCGGGACAAGTACGGCGACGGCCGCCTGACGGAGATCCAGGACGTGGAGGGCGAGCTGGACGTGGAAGACCTGATCCAGGAGGAGAGCTGCGTCTTCACCATTTCCCACCAGGGCTACGTCAAGCGGATGCCTGTGGATGTGTACCGCACCCAGGGCCGAGGCGGCCGGGGGATCAACGGGCAGAATCTCAAGGAGGAGGACTACGTCAAGACCCTGACGGTGGCCTCCACCCATGACCATATGCTCTTCTTCACCGACCGGGGCCGGGTTCATCACCGGAAGGGCTATCAGATTCCCGAGGCGGGCCGCACCGCCCGGGGCACCGCCATGGTGAACATCCTGCCCCTGGAGCAGGGGGAGACGGTGACGGCCATGGTCATCACCCGGGAGTTCCATGAAAACGAATACCTGATCATGGCCACCCGGAACGGAACGGTGAAGCGAATCCCCTTCATCGCCCTGTCCACCAATCGGAAGACGGGCATCCGGGCCATCACATTGGAGGAGGGGGATCACCTGATCAACGTCCTGCGCACGGATGGAGACGACAATATTCTCCTTGCCACCGCAAACGGCATGGCCATTTGCTTCAACGAGAACGACGTGCGGCCCATGGGCCGGGACGCCGGCGGCGTGAAGGGCATCGCCCTGGAGGAGGGGGACTATGTGGTGGGCGCCGAGAAGGCCGTCCCCGGCCGGACCCTGCTCACCGTCACGGAAAAGGGCTACGGCAAGCGCACCGAGCTGACCGAGTACCTCCGCACCGGTCCCAACGGGGAGAAGACCCCCCAGAACCGGGGCGGCAAGGGCCTAAAGAACTACAACATCACGGCTAAAACCGGCCTGGTGGCCGGCTGCCGGGTGGTGGAGGACACCGACGATGTGATGCTCATCGAGTCCGGCGGCGTGATCATCCGGATCCCCGCCAAGGACATCAATATTTACAAGCGGGACGTCCAGGGCGTTATCGTCATGCGCATTGAAGGGGAAAGCAAGCTGGTGGCCATTGAACGGGTGGCCCAGGAGGAGCCGACGGAATGAAGACCGTGACCCTCTACACCGACGGGGCCTGCTCGGGAAACCCGGGCCCCGGCGGCTGGGGTGCTATTCTGGAATACGGCCCCCACAGCGTGGAGCTCTCCGGCGGGGAGGGCAGCACCACCAACAACCGTATGGAGCTGACAGCGGTGATCCGGGGCCTGGAACGGCTCAAGGAGCCCTGCCGGGTGGAGCTGTATTCGGACAGCAAGTACGTTCTGGACGCCCTGGAAAAGGGCTGGGCGGTCTCCTGGCAGCGCCGGGGCTGGATCAAGTCCGACAAAAAGCCCGCCCTGAACCCGGACCTGTGGGCGCGGCTGCTGGAGCTTGCCCAGATTCATGAGCTAAATTGCCACTGGGTTAAGGGCCACGCCGACAACCCCAAAAACAACCGCTGCGACGCCCTGGCGGTGGCGGAGTGGAAGAAGCAAAAGGGGGAGTAAATGTGTTTTACCCCATTGGCGGCGATATGTCCGTGCGGGAGCGGGCCGTGGTGGCCGTTTTCGACCTGGATAACGCCAGCACCTCCAAGCGCACCCGGGAATTTTTGACTCGGGCGGAGCAGGAGGGCCAGGTGGTCCCCTGCGACGAGCTGCCGAAGAGCTTTCTACTCACTGAGGAATTTGGCCTGGACCGGGTGTACCTCTCCGGGCTGACCTATCAGACCTTGGAAAAACGAATGAAATAAAAAGGCTCCTGGCCGCTGCTTACAAGCAGCAGCCAGGAGCTTTTCGTTTTAATATTGGACCCGGGCGGCGAAGACCCGCTCCGGATGCCCGTCCAGGGCTTCCCGATGGGCGTCCACCTGGAGCAGGCCCTCCGGGCTCAGCTCCCAGCTTAAGTCCAGCGTCTGCCCCTCCCGGGCCTCCGCCAGATAGCACACCGTGAACTCCTTCGCCGGGTGATTCTGATGGAAGGCGCTGGGCAGCAGATCGTCCATCCAGTCTAGGTACCGGGTGTTGTTCATATGCCCGTTCCGGTCCAGGTCGGTGAAGCACACCTTCCGCTGAAAGTGGCTCCCTAGGGGCCGGGGGATCAGGGACCCCGGCGGCGGCAGCTCCCCGCCCAGGGTAGCGCCCCGGACCGTGATGCCGCTCTTGCCCGGCAGGATCATGGCCCGGGTGTCCAGATCCATCAGCACCCACAGCCCGATGGCCCGGAACAGCTCCCGGCCTTCCTCATCATAGGCCACGGTGGACCGGGGGAAGGACACCTTGGTGGTGGGCATGGCCCAGGTCTCCACGGAAATGGTCTCCCCCGCCATGGGCAGCCGGGTGATTTGCACCTTCTGCCGGATGATGGCCCAGAAAAGCCGCTTTTGGGCCAGAATTTCCCAGCCAAGGCCCTCGCTGGTGCAGTGGGCGCCGGCGATATCCTGACAGTAGAACAGCAGGTTGGCGGGCCGGAGCCGGCCATAGCGGTCTACGGCGGAGAAATTGACGTCGAATTGCTGACGGTATACGCTGTCCAAGAGAATCCTTCCTTTAATCCTTCGTGGCCTCCGCCACGGTGATGGTTACTTCGTACTGCCGGCCCTCCCGATAGATGACCAGGCGGATTTCCTCCCCGATCTCGGTGGTGTACAGGGCGGAGGTATAGTCGCTGGCGTCGGTGATCCGCTGGCCGTTGAGGTACACCAGAATGTCCCCGGCCCGCAGGCCCGCCTCCTCGGCGGCGCCGCCGGGCGTTACCTGGGTGACGTAGGCCCCCTGGGGGAGGCGGTAGAACATCTGATACATGGTGGATACATCCGTCACCTCAATACCCAAGGTGGGCCGCCCGGAGACATAGCCCTGGGACATGAGCTGGTCCACCACCTCTTTAACGGTGGCGCTGGGGATGGCGAAGCCCAGCCCCTCCACCCCGGCGGCGCTCATATAGTCGCCGATTTTCAGGGTGTTGATGCCGATGACCTGGCCGTGGCAGTTGATCAGGGGGCCGCCGGAGTTGCCCTCGTTCAGGGCGGCGTTGGTTTGGATCAGGGCCATGGTACGGCCGCCGGTGGTCACGTCCCGATTGATGGCGGAGACGATCCCGTCGGTCAGGGTGCCCCGGAAGGCCGCGCCCAGGGGGTCCCCGATGGCGGCCACCGTGTCCCCCACCCGCAAGGTGGCGGAATCTCCAAATTCCGCCGGGATCAGGTCCTGGGCGTCCACATACAGCACCGCCAGATCCGAGGCTGGGTCCGTGCCCACGATGGCGGCGGGCAGCTCCCGCCCGTCGGTAAAGAGGACGCTGACTGCCCGGGCGTCGGAGACCACATGGCAGTTGGTCACCAAATAGCCGTCCTGGGTCAGTACCACCCCGGTGCCGCTGACATTGCCCCCATCCACCTGGCAGGTGATGGAGACCACCGAGGGAATGACCTGTTCATAGATCTCCTGGAGGGACAGCCCCCCCTCCTGGGTCACGTTGGGCGTGCCCTGGGGGGACTGATTCAAGGGCAGCTGATGATCCCCGCCGGAGGGCTGCTCCGGGGCGGTAACGACGTTGGGCGCCGTCTGGGTAGGAACGGTACCGTCGGTGTCGGTGAAGGACACCGCCTCCTGGGCTTGGAGGGCCTGAAACATCCGAATATTCAGCAGCCCCAGGGCACTGGCGATCCCCGCCAGGAGGATCACCACAATTAAAAGTACGGTGATCAGGCCGCCGTGGCTCTTAGGCGGCCGGGTGGAGCCGGTCTGGTAGGTGCCGGCGTCGTCCCAGGGCTCCCAGGGTTCCTTTTGGGAGCGGTCGGCAGGCTCTTGATGAAAATCTTCCCGCATAGCAATTCCCCTCGATCCGGGCGTGTCAGTTTACAAGGGGCAGAGTGAAGGTAAATTCTGTCCGCCCGTCCTTGCTGGATACGGAGATATCCTCCCCGTGGCTGCATACAATGGTCTTGACGATATAGAGCCCCAGGCCCCAGCCCTCTCGGTTCTGGGAGCGGCTCTTGTCGATTTTGTGGAACCGGTCGAACACCAGGGGCAGCTCCTCCGGCGGGATGGTCTCCCCGTCGTTGGCGATGGTGACGTAGATCTTGTTTCCGCCCTCCCGGATGGTCAGCCCCAGGCGTCCCTCTTCGGGGCAGAATTTCACCCCGTTGTCCAGCAGATTGTAGATCACCTGGGTGATATAGTCCTGGTTGGCGTGGGTGAACACCGGATGCTCCGGCATTTCCACCTCCACGTTCAGGCGCTTGGTGTTGATCTTCTGCTCAAAGGTGATCAGCACCTGCCCGGCGCACTCCTCCAGGTCGAAGCGGGTCTTCTTTTCCTCGGGGATGCCCCCCTGGTCCTGGAGCCGGGAGATGTCCAGCATACTCCGCACCAGCCGATTGAGCCGCTTGGTCTCGTCGGAGACGATGCGCATATAGTGCTTCTGCCGCTGGGGCGGGATGGTGCCGTCCAACATGCCGTCGATATAGCCGCTGATGGTGGTCATGGGGGTTTTCAGCTCATGGGACACGTTGGCCACAAATTCCTGCCGCTGGTACTCGCTCTTTTCCAGGAAGGAGGCCATGTTGTTGAAGGCCAGGGCCAGCTCCTCGATCTCCTGGGAGTAGTTGCCGTCCAGATGGACCCGGGCGGTCAGGTCCCCGTGACCGAAGGCGTTTGCGGTGCGGGCCAGCTCCTGTAGTGGTTTACTCTGCCGTCTGGCGAAGAAATAGGTCACCGCCACGCAGATCACCACCATCAGCACCGAAATGCCCAAGTAAATATCCAGCAGGCTCTGCATTAGGGGGGAGGTGGCGGCCTGGGGCTGGGAGACCATGACGAGACCGGTGACAGAGCCAAAGACATCCGTCACCGGCACGCAGACCACATAGCGCACGTCCTCGTACAGCCCCGCCACCACGCCGGTGTCCCTTGCCTCCCCCTGGGTCAGCACCCGGTCCAGATAGTCCCGGTCCTGAATTACCGAGCCCTGATGTCGGCAGCCCAGGGGGGCGTCGGAGCAGAGCAGCAGCTCCCCGCTGGGGGAGCAGAGCACCGCGTCGGTCTGGGAGAGCCGGGCGGCCACGGTGAAGTTCCCCAGAAATTCGGGATAGGTGATGCTGCCGTCCAGGTAGATGCCCGCCAGATCCGCGATGTTCTCCGCGTCCTGAGACAGCCGATCCAGCACCTGGTCTTCCAGGAAGGACCGGGACAGACCCCGAAAACACAGGCTCATCAGCAGCAGGATCACCAGCAAAATGATGGCGACGGGGATGAAGAGCCGCCCGAAGGTGGTTTTCATGCTTTCAGCACCTCGAATTTATACCCCACGCTCCAGACCGTCTCCAAGCTCCACTCGGGGGAGACGCCCTTCAGCTTTTCCCGGAGGCGCTTCACATGAACGTCCACGGTGCGGGAATCGCCGAAATAGTCGAAGCCCCAGACCTCGTCAAGAAGCTGGTTGCGGGTATAGACCCGGTTGGGAGAGGAGGCCAGGTAGTAAAGAAGCTCCATCTCCTTGGGCGGGGTGTCGATTTTCTTGCCGTCCACCGTCAGCTCGAAGGCGTCCATGTCGATGACCAGCTTGTCAAAGACCAGGCGGCGGGGCTTTTTCTCCACGGCCTGGGGGGCGGAGCGGCGCATAACCGCCTCGATCCGGGCCAGCACCTCCTTCATTTCAAAGGGCTTGGTGATGTAATCGTCGGCGCCGGCCTTCAGGCCGCCCACCTTGTCGTCGGTCTCGCCCTTGGCGGTGAGCATAATCACCGGCACCTGGCTCTCGGACCGGATGGCTTTGCAAACGCTCCACCCGTCCATTACCGGCATCATCACATCCAGCAGCACGATGTCCGGATGGACCGCCCGAAACTGCCGCAGGCCCTCGCCTCCGTCCCCGGCCACGGTGACGGTGCAGCCCTCCTTCTCCAGATACATTTGCAAAAGCTCAGCGATGTTGTGATCGTCCTCCACGATCAAAACGTTGTAATCCATATCTTTCATCCTTTCTTGGACTTTGTTTTTCTTTCTTACCATTATAGCGGAAAATGCCGGGAGGGAATGAACTTTTTGTAAAGGATTCCACCACAATTTGTGAACGGGAACTTTTTCCTTGCAAAACCCCGGGAAAAGCGGTATAGTAGGAAAAAGAAATCTATCAGGAGCGTGACGCGATGGAAATTTTAAAGGCGATTGTGTTCGGGATTGTAGAGGGGGTCACGGAGTGGCTGCCCATCTCCTCCACCGGGCACCTGATCCTGCTCAATGAATTTTTAAGGCTGGATGTGTCGGCGGAATTTCAGACCATGTTCGACGTGGTGATCCAGCTGGGAGCCATTTTGGCCGTGATCGTGCTGTTCTTCCACAAGCTCAACCCCTTCTCCCCCAGCAAGGACCGGAAGCAGCGGCACAACACCATTGTTCTGTGGCTGAAGATCGTGGTGGCCATCCTGCCCTCCGGGATCGTGGGGGTGCTGCTGGACGACTGGATGGACGCCCATTTGTATAACGGTGTGGTGGTGGCCATCGCTCTGATCGTCTACGGCTTCGCCTTCCTCTATGTGGAGCGGCGGAACGCCGGGAAGCAGCCCCGGATCGGAAAAGTAGACGCCATCGACTACAAAACCGCCATTTACATTGGCTGCTTCCAGGCCCTGTCCCTGATCCCCGGCACCTCCCGCTCCGGCTCCACCATTCTGGGGGCCATACTGCTGGGGGTGAGCCGGAGCGCGGCGGCGGAATTTTCCTTCTTCATGGCCATTCCCACCATGCTGGGGGCCAGCGCCATCAAGATCCTCAAGTTTATTCTCACCGGGGTGGCGATCACCGGCCAGGAGGTGGGGGTGCTGCTGGTGGGCTGCGCCGTCAGCTTCGCCGTGAGCCTCGCGGTGATCCGGGGGCTGATGGCCTACGTCCGCAAGCGCAGCTTCTCCGCCTTCGGGGTGTACCGCATCGCCCTGGGCGCGGTGGTGCTGGTGTATTTCGCCTGGAAGACCTTCCTGGCGGTATAACTCAATACGCGGCGGCGCACGGAATCCTCCGTGCGCCGTTTTTTAATGGACGCGTTTCCGCCTGGCGCTTCCAAAGCGGCCGGACTGCCCCAAAGCCCCCTGGGGCGCATTTTAGCCCCGGGTGTACACCGCCATGGCGGTACCGGTGTCCCGGATCAGGGCGCTCTTCGGCAGGCCCCGGAACTTCCAGGTAACGTAGTAGTCCCCCACCGCGCCGGAGAGGTTGCAGATCTGGATCCAGTACACCACCCAGAACCATTCCGGCGAGGTGAAGAAATTCAGGATCAGCAGCACGATCCCCCAGACCACCACCGGCGCCAGGGCAATGATGATGTAGTGATTTTTGAAATAATAGCCGTCGCTGCCGGCGAAGGCGTAGATCAGCCGGAAGCCGAAGTGAACCTTGGCCTCCCCAAACCGACGCATAAAGACGCCGTGGACCGCCTCGTGGAGAATGATGTAGAGGATCATCCCCGCCACCAGCGCGCCGAACCGGAGGAGATAATCCCCCAGGCCCGCCTCCATGTCGAACAGCGCCGTGATGGGGACGAATGCGCTTCCGATTAAGAACAAGATCAGCGCGATCACAACGCTCAGGCCGTTGATCAACCAAAAGAGCTTCCGGTCCTTGGCCAGGTCCACCTGGCACCGCTCCACATATCCCTCGGGCAATACAGCAGGATCCTTCATGGCGTTTTCCCCTCCTTTTTGTCGATACCATTAT
>CANQQI010000033.1 GCA_947625945.1 uncultured Oscillospiraceae bacterium | reverse complement strand
CCGTCGGGGGTGGGCTGCCAGCAGACCTCCTCGTTCCAGTCCTTGTGCAGGGTGTAGGGCTCCAGCTTCCCCGTCAGGTCGCACCAGCCGGACCGGGCGAAGCGATCCGGGAAAACCTGGTAGAACATGGCGCCCTTGGCCCAGTCGGGGGTGGTGAAATCCTCCGGCACGCAGCTGACCTGCCAGAGCTCGCCGGCCTCCATGTTGGTGTCGTCCCCATCCTTGAACAGCCGGAAGGGCCCGTCCCGGCCGACGATGGAAAAATAGTAGAAGTAGAGACCCCGCTCCGCCAGGGAAAAGCTCCCCCGGAAAATATCGTAGGGCCCCCGTTTGATTCGGTACTCCAGGGAAACCTCCTGGACCGGCCGGCCGTCCTCGCTCTGGATCAGGCACCGGACCGACCGGGCGTTGACGTCCGAAGGGATGTGGATGTGAAGCTCGCAGCTCTGCCCCGGCGTCAAGGCGCCGAAGGGGGATTTGTAGATGGTCTGTTTACTGTTGAAAAGGATACGCATACTCTCTCCTTCAAGGAAAAGGACCCGGCGCCGACGGGCGCCGGGTCACAGAATTTGGCCGTTAACGGTTGGCGGTCATCCGCCGGAACAGCTCCATATAGCGGGCGGCGGGCTGGTCCCAGCTGAAATCCTGCTCCATGCCCCGCCTCTGCAGGTCCTGGAAGCCGGCGGGATCGTCTCGGTACAACGCGATCGCCCGCTTCAAAGCGGCAAGGAAGTCGTCGCCATTGTAGCTCTGGAAGGTGAAACCCAGGCCGCCCTTGCCGTGTTCATCGGCAGGGGGCACGGTATCCTTCAGGCCGCCGGTGGCGTGGACCACAGGCACGGTGCCGTAGCGCATGGCGTTCATCTGGCTCAGACCGCAGGGCTCGGACTTGGAGGGCATCAGGTAGATATCCGCCCCGGCGTAGATCCGGGCCGCCAGGCCCAGGTTGAAGGTGATCTGGGCGCTGACCCGGTCCGGGAACTCGTTGGCCAGATCCCGGAAGAAGTCCTCGTACTGGCTCTCGCCGGTGCCCAGGAGCAGCATCTGGCAGTTTTCCTCCCACATCAGGCGGCGAGAGATGTAGCACAGCAGGTCCAGGCCCTTGTGCCCGGCCAGCCGGGTGACCATCACCAGCAGCGGCACGTCGGGGACCTTGGGAAGCCCCACCTCCTCCTGGAGGGCCGCCTTGCACACCGCCTTGCCCGCCAGGAAGGTATCCTTGTTGAAGTGGGCGGGGAGGGCCGGGTCGGTCTCCGGGTTGAAGGTGTTCACATCGATTCCGTTGGTGATGCCGGTGAGCTTCCAGGACACGTTGGACAATATCCCGTCCAGCCCGTGGGCATAGTAGGGGTACATCAGCTCCTGGGCGTAGGTCTCGGAGACGGTGGTCACCAGATCCGCCGTCTCGATGGCGCCCTTCATCATATTCACGGAGCCGTTCATGTCCAGATGGCCCCTCCACTCCCAGGGCAGCCCCAGCACATCGTCGAAGAAGTTCCCATGGGCCCAGCCCTGGTACTCGATGTTGTGGATGGTGTACATGCAGCGGGTGGTGGGGAAGTAGAACCGGTACATGGCGTTCAGGTACACCGGCACCAGAGCGGTCTGCCAGTCATTGCACTGGATCACGTCGGGGATCAGCTGCATGGTCACCATGGAGTCCAGGCAGGCCTTGGAGAAGAAGGCGAACCGCTCTCCATCGTCCAGCGCCCCATAGAGGGACCCGGAGCGGGCGCCAAAATAATACTCATTGTCGATAAAGTAGACCTGCACCCCGTCAGTCCGGTTGGTCAGCCGCAGCACGCCGCAGTACTGCTGCCGCCAGCCCAGGCCCACAGTGAACTGGGCCACCCGCTCCACGGTGTAGCCTGGGTTTTCCTTGATTTTCTGATAATAGGGCAGGAACACCGATACCTGATTCCCGGGGATTCGGGCCAGGGCGGCAGGAAGGGCCTCGATTACGTCTCCCAGGCCGCCGGACTTGGCGTAGGGGGAGCCCTCGGAGGCCAGGATCACAATTTTCATACGGTGTCACCCCGCTTGATCACAATAGGGCAGCTGGGCGTGCCGATGAGCTTGGTGCCCGGCCGGACAGTGACGTTCTTGTCCAGAATCACGTTCTTTAAGTAGCAGTTTTCGCCCACCACGGTGTCGTTCATAATGACGCAGTCCTCGACCTCCGCGTTCTCGGCGACAGACACCTGGCGGAACAGGACGCTGTGCCGAATCTTTCCTTCCAGGAAGCAGCCGTCGGCCACGGTGCAGTTGTCCACCTCACAGTTTTCGCCATAGTAGCTGGGCACCCGGTCCCGGACCTTGGTGAAGATGGGATGGTTCCCGGTGAACAGGTCATGGCGCACATCCTTATCCAGAATGGCCATGCTGTTCTGGAAATACTCGGCGATGGAGGTATTGTACAGGGCCACGCCGCCGAACTGGTAGGCGTTCACCGTCATCTCTCCGGCCTGGTAGAGCCGGAGGACGATATCCCGGTGGAAATTGTACAGGCTCCGGGCGGCGGCCTCCTGGACCCGGTGCCGGAGGACGTCCTTGGACACCACATAGATGCCGGTGCTGATGGCGTAGTCGGCGGGGGCGGGGTAGTCCACGGCCATGTCAATCACCTGGCCGTCTTTGTCCAGCTTGACCGCCAGCTCCTGCTGCTTAACCCCGTCGGCCAGGCCGGCCTTGGTCACTATGGTGATGTCCTTGCCGCTGGCGATGTGGGCCTGGAGGACCTTGGCCAGGTTGATGTTGCACAGCACATTGGCCCCGGCCATGATGATATAGTCCTCGTTTCCGCCGTATTTCAGATAGTCCAGGGCGAAATTCAGGGCCTCCACGTTGCCGCTGACGCCGTAGTTGCCCATGGAGTAGGGGCTGATAAATTCCAGGCCCCCCTCCTGGAGCTCCAGGTCCCACTCCTCGCCGGAGCCGATGTGGGCCATCAGGGACTGGTAGTTGCTCCGGGAGATGATACCGATGCGGCGGATGCCGGAGTTGGAAAAATTGGAGAGGGTAAAGTCGATCTGGCGATACCGGCCGCCGAAGGGCACGGCGGACTTGGTCCGTTTATTGGTCAGCTCGCCCAGGGGATTTTCCGAATTGGCGAAGATGAGTCCGAGTACAGTCATTGCGGTATTCCTCCCTTACAGCATGTCGCCGGGCTGAAGCACGGCGTTGGCTTCTACCACAGCGCCCTTGGAGGTGACGCTGATCTTCTTCTTTTCATTGGGCCCGAAGGCGCCGCCGACTACCGCGCCCCGGCAGACCTTGCTGTTCTCGCCCAGGATGGCGTGGCGCACAATGGCGTCGGACTCGATCACCGCGCCGGGCATGACCACGCTGTCCTCCACGATGGCGTTCTTGCCCACATAGCAGCCGGTGGAGAGGATGGAGTGCCGGACGGTGCCGTAGACCTCGGAACCCTCGGCCACGAAGCAGTTGACCGTCTTGGCCTCCTCATCGATATAGCTGGAGGGCATGGCGTTGTTCCGGGCATAGATGGTGGAGTTGGGGCCGCCCCGGATGTTGAAAGCCGGATCCTTCCCCAGAAGCTCCATATTGGCCTCCCACAAAGAGTCGATGGTCCCCACGTCCTTCCAGTAGCCCTCGAAGGTGTAGGCCACCAGCTTATGGCCGGAGTTCAGAAGGTTGGGAATGATGTTCTTGCCGAAGTCGTTCTCGGAATTGGGGTCGGCCTCGTCGGCCATCAGGAACTCCCGCAGCACCTTCCAGTTGAACACATAGATGCCCATGGAGGCGTTGGTGGACTTGGGCTGCTTGGGCTTCTCCTCAAATTCGTAGATGGTGCCGTCGGGGTTGGTGTTCATGATGCCGAAGCGGCTGGCCTCCTCCAATGGCACGTCCCGGACGGCGATGGTGCAGTCCGCCCCGGAGGCGGCGTGGAAGTTGATCATGGCGGCGTAGTCCATCTTGTAGATGTGATCGCCGGAGAGAATCAGCACATACTCCGGATCGAAGCGCTCGATGAAGGGGATGTTCTGATAGATGGCGTTGGCGGTGCCCTTATACCACTCGCTCTTCTTGCTCCGGGCGTAGGGCGGCAGGACCTGGGCGCAGCAGTGGGTCTTGTTCAGGCCCCAGGGCTGGCCGTTGCCGATATATTCATTGAGCTCCAGCGGCTGATACTGGGTCAGAATGCCCACGGTGTCGATGCCGGAGTTGACGCAGTTGGACAGGGGGAAGTCGATGATCCGATATTTCCCTCCAAAGGGAACGGCTGGCTTGGCGGTGTTCTCCGTCAGGACCTTCAGCCGGCTGCCCTGGCCGCCGGCCAGAAGCATCGCGATGCAGCGTTTTTTCTGAAAGTACATGGTCACAGCTCCTTCAATTAGATTTACGGATCCCGCCGGCAGGGGCGGTCCCGATCTTTCCATATATAAGATACCATATTTTATGCCATAAGAAAAGAGTTAATTTAGACAAATTGCAAAAAAATTTTGCGGCCGCCCCCGTTTCCCCGCCTGGCTTGACCTTTGGCGCTTTTGCGGGTATAATTGGGAAAAAGAGGTTTTCCCAATCAGGAGGCGTTTTTCATGATCCGTCCCGCCAAGGCCGGGGACGTCCCGGCCATGCTGGAGATCTACAGGCCCTATGTGGAGGGCTCCGGGGTCTCCTTTGAATATGTGCTTCCCACCCCGGCGGAATTTACCCGCCGTTTCGAGGAGGGCTCCAAGCAGTTTCCCTGGCTAGTGTGGGAGGAAGGCCGCCGGGTGCTGGGCTACGCCTACGGCAGCGCCCCCTTTGCCCGGGCGGCCTACCGGTGGTGCGCGGAAAATTCCCTCTACGTGGCCCCCCAGGCCCAGGGCCGGGGGATCGGCGCCGCCCTGGAGCGGGCCCTGGAGGACGCCCTGATCCGGCAGGGGTACTATGTGCTCTACGCCCTGATCACCTCGGACAACGCCCCCTCCCTGGCCTTCCATACCGCCCAGGGCTTCCGCTTTCTGGCCCAGTTTCCGGACTGCGGCTTCAAGGACGGGGCCTGGCGGAGCGTCACCTGGATGGAAAAGCGGCTGCGGCCCCTTTCCGCCCCGCTTTCCCCGCCGAAAACAACCAAGGAGGAACCGCCATGCTGAATACCACGCTGTGCTACATCACCCGGGGGGACCAGGTGCTGATGCTTCACCGGGTCAAAAAGCAAAATGACGTCAACAAGGACAAGTGGATCGGCGTGGGGGGCAAATTCCTGGAGGACGAGTCCCCCGACGAGTGCCTCCTCCGGGAGGTGCGGGAGGAGACAGGGCTGACCCTGACCTCCTGGCGGTGCCGGGGAATCGTCACCTTCCTGACCAACGGCAATTTTGAAGGGGAATATATGTACCTGTTCACCGCCGACGGCTTCACCGGCCAGTTGGCGGACTGCGACGAGGGGGAGCTGGCCTGGGTCAGCCGGGAATTTCTGGACCGTCTGCCCAAATGGGAGGGGGACCAGATTTTCCTGGACCTGCTGTGGCGGGACGCCCCCTTCTTCCTGTTAAAGCTCCGCTACCAGGACGAAAAGCTGGTGGAGGCGGTCTTAAACGGGCAGATAATCCGGTAGAGCGGTCAAGAAAAAATGGGTAGGGCGGCAGCCCTACCCATTTTTTACGGTCTTATTCCTTCTTCTTGCCGAAGTTGGGGGAGAAGATGATCTTATCCACCGCGAAGATGATGACCATGGCCACGCCGCCGGTGACGACGGTGGTGACGATGGAGCTGACGGTGTTCCGCAGGGCCTCATTGGTGATGAGGGCGGTGGTCACGGGGTTCCAGATGCAGGTGAACAGGTTCATGACCAGGAACACCACGATGGTGGCGGCGCCGTGGCACAGGGCCTGCGGGACCACGGGACCGTGGCTGCGGAAGGTGACGTTCCGCTGCAGGGGGAAGTTAATAATCTCGCCGAAGACAATGGCGGTCAGGTTGGCCAGGGTGAAGGCCAGACCGCTCTCCACCAGGTATCCGCCGGTGGAGGCCGTCTCCAGGGCGTTGCCGATGATGGCCAGCTTAAAGTTCACGCCGAACATGGTCACGGGGATGCTGGGCCACAGCCACTCCACATCGCCTACCATGGCATGGAACAGGGCGGGCAGGAACATCAACAGCAGCAGCTTGACGAAGGTGACGACGTAGCTGAACACCAGGAACAGCCCGCCTTCCCGGACCCACTGGGCCAGCTTGGGATGCTTCTCCACAAAGCCATTCCACCAATTGATCACCGGGGCGAAAATTTTCTTAACAGTTTCCATTTTTTCGTTCCTTTCTAAATTATTCCATAGCCTTAGCGGCTTTGCGCTTACCGAAGGAGCGGAAGAATCCGCCGATGATCTTGCCCATGCCCTTGAAGAAGTGGCCGTTGACCACGGTGAGGATGCCCTCGGCCATTTCCATGGTCACCAGGCCGCCCACCATCTTGGCGATGGCGCGGAAGGGCTCGTTGTAGATGAACATGATGTTCAGATCCGGGGTGCCCTTCTCCATGCTCTTGTTGAGCATATTGGTCAGGATCTTGTAGACGAACCGGCCCAGCCAGCTCTTGGCGTAGTACATCTGGCAGATGGCGTCGTTCATCTCCAGGGTGCCGCTCCAGCTCCCGTCGGGAATGGGCCGGCCCAGCAGGGCCTCGAACTCCTGATCCGGCACGTTCTCGATGTTGCCGGACTGGTAGCTGCGCATCTCCCCGTAGGGATTGGGGGCGTCGGTCCCCACCACCCGGACGGTGGCGGTGAGCTTCACGTCCTCCACGTTGGCGGCCACCAGGATGTCATAGTTGGCGGTCTCCACTTCCCACTTGTTGGTCTTCACGTTGAAGTACCGGAAGGCCTTGTCGTCCAGGGGGATGGTGACGGTCTGGGTCTCGCCGGCCTTCAGGAAGACCTTCTTGAAGCCCTTCAGCTCCTTCTTGGGCCGGAAAATCTCACCGTTGCGGCAGGAGATGTAGACCTGGGCCACTTCCGCGCCGTCTACCTTGCCGGTGTTGGTCAGTTGGAAGGTAACCTGCTTGGCGTCGGCCTGGATGTTGGAATACTCAAAGGTGGTGTAGCTCAAGCCGTAACCGAAGGGGAAGGTGACGGCCTTGCCCACGGTGTCAAAGTACCGGTAGCCCACATACAGGCCCTCGCGGTACTCGGCGGTACGCTGCTTGCTGGGGAAGTAGGGGGCGGAGGACACGTCCTCATATTTGACGGGGTAGCTCTCGGCCAGCTTGCCGGAGGGGTTGACCTCGCCCATGATGGCCCGCAGCATGGCGGTGGCGCCGGCCTGGCCGCAGAGGTAGCCGTGGATGACGGCCTTGCACTTGGGCAGCCAGGGCATTTCCACAGCGGAACCGGCGGCCATCACGGCCACTACGTTGGGGTTGACCTCCGCCACGGCCTCCAGCAGATCCACCTGGCTCTGGGGCAGCTTCATGGCGGGCCGGTCCAGGCCCTCGGACTCGGAGATCTCGTCCAGGCCGATGTAGAGCAGGACCACGTCGGCGGTCTTGGCAAGCTCCACGGCCTTCTTCTGCATTTCGGGGTCGCCGGCGCCGCAGCGGGGATAGCCGGCCTCAAAGCCCGTGACGTTCAGATCGAAGGAACTGATCACATCCATGGCGTTCTCCACCTTGGTGGGGTTGACCACGGAGGAGCCGGCGCCCTGGTACCGGGCCTTCTGGGCGAATTCGCCGATGACGGCGACCTTCGTGCCCTTCTGCAGGGGCAGGATGCCGCCCTCGTTTTTCAGCAGGACGATGGAGCCCTCGCTGGCCTTCTGGGCCATGGCGTGGTGGGCGTCCTTGTCAAAGGGCTTGCCCTTCAGGGGATCCACCGCCGCCCGGGTGGAGAGCATCACGCCCAGCAGCTCGCCGACGCGCTTGTCAACGATCTCCTCGCTGATGCGGCCGGACTTGACGGCCTCCACCAGCTCCAGATCGGAATCGCCGCCGGTGGTGGGCATTTCCAGATGGGAACCGGCCCGGACGCCCTCCACATGGTCATTGGAGGCGCCCCAGTCGGAGACGACGAAGCCATCGAAGCCCCACTCGTCCCGGAGGATCTCCTGGAGCAGGTGCTCGTTTTCGTTGGCGTAGACGCCGTTGACCCGGTTGTAGGAGGACATGATGGCCTTGGCCTTGCCTTCCTTCACCGCGATCTCAAAACCGGTGAGGTAAATTTCACGGAGGGTCCGCTCGTCCATCACGGAGTCGGAGGCCATCCGGCGCAGCTCCTGGGAGTTGGCGGCGAAGTGCTTGGGGCAGGCGGAGACGCCGTTGGCCTGGATGCCCCGGACGTAAGCGGCGGCCATTTTGCCCGCCAGGTAGGGGTCCTCGGAGAAATACTCAAAGTTCCGGCCGCACAGGGGGCTGCGCTTGATATTCAGGCCCGGTCCCAGCAGCACGCACACGTCCTGGCTGGCGGCCTCTTCGCCCAGATACCGGCCCATTTCCTCGCCCAGCTCCGGGTCCCAGGAATTGGCCATGGTGGCGGCGGTGGGGAAGCAGGTGGCGGGCACGGAGCCGTTCAGGCCCAGCTGATCGCCGGCGCCCTCCTGCTTGCGCAGGCCGTGAGGTCCATCGGACAGGGTCATGTTTGCGATCCCCAGACGCTTGACGCTCCGGGTCTGCCAGAAGTCCTTGCCGGAGAGGAGATAGCACTTCTCCTCCAGGGTCATCTTCTTGACGTATTCTTGGATGGTCACGTTCATCTCTCCTTAACTAAAATTTTCGGAAGCACTGTCCAAAGGCCAGGATCCCTGGCTGTTCTCGCCTTTGAACAGGGCGAAGGGCCCCCCTCCCGAAGGAGGGAGGCCCCTTGCTAAGTCGGTAAAATGACGGCAGGCTGCTTACTTTTTCTTCTTCAGGAACTTGGGCAGCCACACCAGCACCAGGACGGCAGCCAGGACGATGCCCACGCCAATGTCGATGGGGAGCATCAGCTTGGTGGCGGCGTCCATACCGGCGCCGGCCGCGTCCGGAGCATAGTGGCCGGAGTTGGCGACGGTGTAGAGGATGTTCTTAGAGGCGTTCCGCAGGGCCAGGACCTGGGTAGCGGAGGTGTCGTTCACCACGCTGGTGACGCTGGAGCCGAAGCCCAGCTTCATGTCGTTGCCGTTGCGGACAGCGTTCTCGGTGATCATGTAGCCATAGGAGCCGTCGAAGTCGGTGATGACCATGCCCACGAAGCCCCACTCACCACGCAGCACGCTGTTGAGCAGCTCGGTGCAGGCGCCGGCCGGCTTGGTGCCGATCCAGTTGAAGCTGGACATGACGGCCAGAGGATTGTAGCTGGCGAAGTCGAAGTTCTTGACCACGATCTCGAAGGGCTTCAGATAGATCTCCCGGATGGCCTGCTCGTTGGAGTAGGTCAGCAGGAAGGCGCAACGGTTGGTCTCCTGATCGTTCAGGGCGAAGTGCTTGATGTAAGCGTACACGCCCAGCTTGGAGGCCGCGTTGACCTGGTTGGAGCAGAACTTACCGGCCAGGACGCCGTCCTCGGAGAAGTACTCGAAGTTCCGGCCGGCGAAGGCATTCCGGTGGGTGTTCATGGCGGGGCCATACCAACCGAAGATGCTCAGATCCTTGTACTCATGACCCATGGCGTCGCCCAGCTTGGTAGCCAGCTCCTTGTTCCAGGTCTGAGCCATCAGGACCTCGGAGGGATACGCGGTGCCGGACAGGCCGCCGAAGAACAGGTTGACACCGGCAGGGCCGTCGCAGTCGGTAGTAGCGATCTTGCCGACGGACTCAATGGCCTGGGTGCCGAAGCCGCCCCGGTTGACCAGGGTGATCATGTCCTCCACGGACATCTGGTCCAGCAGCTGATCCCACTTGGCGTCGTCATAGGGCACGCCCCGCAGGTCGGCCAGCTTCAGTCCGTTGCTGGCGCCGGTGGTGGGCATCTGGTCGCCGGAATTATCAAACTTGGTGGGATCCCAGCCAGCGGCGGAGTTGCCCTTCACGGCCTCCAGGGTGGCGTCGTCCATCACATAAGCGCTGTCGGCGGGAGCGGCGGTGACCTCGGCATAGTTGGCAAACTTGCCGGCGCGGGACAGGTAGTTCACAGTGCCCTGGGCGTAACCGAACAGGTTGGTAGCAACGGTCTTGTCGCTGGCGCGGCCGGTCACGTCGCTGTCAACGGTAAAGGTCTCGCTGTCCAGGACGGTGTGGGAGTCGGAGCGGATGGAGATGGTGTACTCGCCGGCCTCCAGGACATAGCCGCCGCCGGGAACCTTCACGCCCGCGTAGTCATAGGACGCCAGATCCTCCTTGGGGATCTCGAAGTCGATGGTCTGATCCTTGCCGGGCTCCAGGAGCTCGGTCTTGCCGAAGTCCACCAGGTTGACGCTGGCCTTCTCAATGCCGCCCTCGGTGTAAGGAGGCGTGGAGTAAATTTCCACCACGTCCTTGCCGGCGACGGAGCCGGTGTTGGTGACCTTGACGGACATCTTGATGGTGTCGCCGGAGGCGTCAAAGTTGGTGATCTCCTGGGTGAAGGTGGTGTAGCTCAGGCCATAGCCGAAGGGGTAGACAACCTTCTCGTCGTAGTTGAAGCCCGCCATGCCCACGTCATGGGCGGTCTCGTAGAACTTGTAGCCGACGTAGATGCCTTCCACATAGTTGACGAAGGAGAGCGCGCCTTCATAAGCGCCGTCGATTTCCTTCAGCTGATTCTGCAGATCGGAAACGTTGTTGTAGTAATGACCGCCGATGTTATTGAAGGTGGGGGTGTCGGTCAGGTCGTACACATAGGTGTCCACGGTACGGCCGGAGGGGTTGACCTCGCCCTTGATGATCTTGCCCAGGGCGTTGAAGCCGGTAGCGCCGGTGCCGGGGGCCAGAATCACAGCGCCGATCTGGGGATGATCCTTGACCCAGCCCAGCTCCATGGCGTTGTTGGCGTTGATGACCAGGATGACCTTGTCAAAGTTCTGGCACACGATGTCGATCATGGCTTCCTCGGTGTTGGAGGGCTCCAGGTAATGCTCGCCCTGGTCGAAGTCATCGTAGCTGCCGTTGTTGGTGTACTTGCCGTTGAAGTAGCCGAAGTTGGTCACGGAGACCTGAGGCGCCACATTGTAGGTGCCGTGGATCACCGCATACATATCGGTGGGCAGGTCCGCGCCTTCGCCGCCGGACCGGGACAGAACCACCACAGCCACATCGGAGAAGCCGGTGGCCTGGCTGATGACGGCGTCGGTGTAAGCGTCGGCAGTGGGCTCGGGCAGGGTCCAATCCTGCTCCTGCATGGCCACGCTGGGACGGTCGGCGCGATAGTCGGTGTACAGCTTGGTCAGGTCGGCGTTGGTGGTGTAGCCGGCGTTGGCCAGGGACTGGAGGATGCCGATGGCGGTGGAGCCGTCAGAGGAGCCGGAACCGGTGCCGCCGAAGATGGGGTTGGTGGAGCCCCAGCCGAAGACGTTCAGCTTGGTCACGTCGCCGGACAGCGGCAACAGCCCGTTGTTCTCCACCAGGACCATGCCTTCCTGGCCGATCTCTTCGATGACGGCCTTACTGTTGGCGATGGTCTCCTCGGTCAGGCCGGAGGAGTCGCTGAGCATCAGGTTGATGTTGTCCTTCAGCGGTCCCAGGCAGACCATGTTGACTACGATCAACACGACCAGCAGCCACGCGACGACCGCCGTCACGTTTACGGGCATTTTCCAGCC
Organism: uncultured Oscillospiraceae bacterium; assembly: GCA_947625945.1. Taxonomy (GTDB): domain Bacteria; phylum Bacillota; class Clostridia; order Oscillospirales; family Oscillospiraceae; genus Faecousia. The sequence goes on along the minus strand of CANQQI010000033.1, from coordinate 5,335 downwards.
CTTCCGCGCCTTCAGGCTGGCCACGACGATCACGACAGCCATGATCACCAGGCCAATCAGAATGGCATAGATGAATCCGATGCAGTTATGGATGTACGTCTCCACATCGGACATGCTGGCGCCCATACCGGTGAAAATGGGTCCCAGCAAATTGATGATAAGTTGTTCCATTGGGTTTCCTCCTCGTTTAAAAAATACTTCTCTCACGATTGGAGGGCGCGCTAGGCCCTCATCGCGGACTAAATATAACATAAATTTCAACCGTTGAAAAGGGGTGTTGCACAAACTGCACGTTTTTTTGCACAATCTGCATTTTCACCCTTTTTCGGGGAAAATCGCCTCGTTATCCTGCATAAAAATTGCGGTTTTCTTTTGTTGACAATGACGGCGCCCGACCTTTTCGGCCGGGCGCGACGCTATTTTTGAGGTTCCTCCCGCTCCGGCAGGGGGATCAGCACCTTGAGAACGAACCAGCCGTCCTCCGTGCCCACGGTGGTGGTGCCGCCGTACTTTTTCGCCGTCTGCTGGATGCTTTTCAGGCCGAAGCCGTGGTTGGCCCGGTCCTTTTTCGTGGTCACCGGCAGCCCGCCCTGGTACTCCAGGTCCTCCGGGCAGTAGTTCTCCACCTGCAAAAGCAGAAACTGCTTCTGCCCCGTCACCGTCAGGTGGATCATCCGCCGGGATTTGTTTTCCAGCTTCATTTCGCACTCGATGGCGTTGTCCAGGGCGTTGCCGAAGATGGTGCAGATGTCCATCACGCTGAGAAAAGAAAGCTGCTTGCCGTCCGCCACCACCGTCAGGTCGATCTGGTGCTTCTGGCAGTACAGGCTCTTGCTGGTCAGAAGGGTATCCAGCACCGTGTTGCCGGTTTTGTTCTGGGCCTCGTAGGCCTTGATGTCCGCCTCCATCTCGTCGAGCCACTGGTTCCGGGTGGCGGCGTCGGGCTCGGCCCGGAGGGCGGCGATCTGGTGCTTCAAATCGTGGTACTTCCGGTTGATCATCTCGATGGACTCCCGGCTGATCCGGTACTGAGCGTACTGATTGTCCAGGATGTACTGCATGGCCCCCAGCTCCTCCCGGGCCTGGGCCTCGATCCGCTGGACGTGGTAGGCGTACAGCACCGCCATGCCCCCCAGATCCACCACCATCCGGAAAATGGACAGCTCCGCGCCCATATCGTTGGGCCGCCCCATGGCCATGCGGAACAGCCCCAAATTGCTGACAGCGAACACCGTGGTCCCCAGCAGGGCGCAGATGGCCAGGTCCCGCCCGGTCACCGCCAGCAGCGTCCGGTTCTTCCGGTTGTACCGCACCAGAAACAGCATGGTCAGCAGCACCCCGGCGTATGCCGTCAGCACCACCACCGCCCGCTGCCAGGCCACCGGCTCCCGGATCCGCCACAGCAGGCAGTGGATCCGCCAGAACAGATCCGCCGTCGCCGCCGCCAGCTCCGACAGCACAAAGGCCATGATGGTCTGGTAGATTCCCCGGGAGATGCTCATATCGCACAGCACCAGCTGCAATCCAAAGAGCATCATCAGGGCCGCCAGCACCACCGGGATCCACAGCGCCGGAGGCGCGGACTCCGTCAGCTCGAAAAAGGACACCTGGACCAGCAGCCACAATAGCGCAATGGGAATGCTGTACCGCAGCTCCCGCCGGGGCTTCATGCCGTAGAGGAACACCAGCCCCGCCAGCCACTCCGCCAGGGCCAGGTACGCCTGGGGAATGCTAAAAAATCCGTCCATTACAGCGTCACCCCGCCCATGTAGTTTGCCAGCGCCACCAAAAACTCGTTTTTCCGGCCCCGGCTGATCAGCAGCTTCTCCCCGTGGACCACGGCACAGCCGTCCTGCACGCTGTCCACATGGGCCAGGGACACCAAGTATCCCTTGTTGCACCGGAAAAAGTGCATGGGCACCAGCTTCTCCTCGATCTCCTTCATGGCCCCGTGGACCACGATGGGCCGCTCGTTGGTGTGGAACACCAGATTGTGGCCCTGGCTCTCCACAAAATAGATGTTCTCCACATCCACCTTTTTGGAGCCGCCCTTGATGGGCAGCATCAGATAGTTTTTGGCCCGGCTCTTCAGCCGGCTGATGGCCCGGTTGAGTCGCTGAGAGAAGGGAAAATAGGCCAGAGGCTTGAGAATATAGTCCAGGGCGTCCACCTCGTAGCCCCGGATGGCGTACTGGGGCATAGCGGTGATGAACAGGATCAGCACCTCCGGGTCCCGGAGGCGGATCTTCTGGGCGGTGGACATCCCGTCCAGCCGGGGCATCTCGATATCCAGCAGCAGCAGGTCAAACTGGCCCTGGTAGTCCTCCAGCAGCTCCTGGCCGTCGGAATACAGGGTCAGGTGCAGCTCCTGGCCGTACTCCTTCTGAAAGGTCGCGATGAAGGATTGAAGCTCCTTGGCATAGGCGGCGTCGTCCTCCGCAATGGCGATATGGATCAAGCCTTTTCTCTCCTCTTCCTCAAATTCAATCCGTGAATACCGAAAGGACCTCCGCCGGGCCGGTGAGCAGCAGCTTTTGGACGGTCTGCCCCTCGCCCTCCACCTGGACGGTCAGCACGCCGCCCCGGCACCGGGCCTCCAGGATCCCCCCGGGGAGCCGCCCCCGGAGCCACAGGCTCACCGCCACCGAGGAACAGCCTGTGCCGCAGGCCATGGTGTAGTCCTCCACGCCCCGCTCATAGGTCAGCACCCGCGCTGTCCCCTGGGACAGCAGCCGGTAGTAGCTGATGTTGGCCCCCTTGGGGAAGGCCGGATCCCGGCGCAGGGCCGCCGACCGGGCCCGCCGGGCCTCCATCTGGTCAAATTCCAGGTCCTCCGCCTCCAGCACCCCGTGGGGGGAGCCGGGGCAGCCCAGCTCGATATAGTCCACACCCGGCAGCCGGTCCATGGCCGTCCGGGAGGGTAAATTCATTTGCACCCGGTACTGGGTTTCGGAAAGCCGCCAACCGGGCACCGGGCCGGCGTCGGTCTGCACCACCACCTCCGGCCCCGCAATCCCCCGGTCATAGGCAAACCGGCAGATGCAGCGGGCGCCGTTGCCGCACATCTCCCCCCGGGAGCCGTCGGAATTGTAAAAATGCAGGCGAAAATCCGCCTCCGCCGAATGGTCCAGGGCCATAAAGCCGTCGGCCCCGGTCTTTTCGCACAGCGTGCGGGCCAGGGCGGAATAATCCAGGTCTTTCCCCCGGGCGTCGGTCACCACGAAGTCGTTGCCCGCCCCACTCATATGCCAGAATTCCATATTATGCCTCCAAAAGTCCGTCCATACCGTACAGCCCCGGAGCCTTGCCCACCAGGAACCGGGCGGCCTCCACCGCCCCGTCGGCGAACATCCCCCGGTCATGGGCCTCATGCCGGAGGGTCAGAGTCTGGCTGGGGGTGCAGATGTGGACCTCGTGGATGCCCACCACGGCCCCCATCCGCAGGGAGGAAATGCCGATCTCGTCCTTTTCCCGGCGGCCCTCCCCGGCCCGGCCGCAGCGCTCCCGGGCCTCAGGCCGCACCGCCTGGATGGCCTGGAACAGCATGTGGGCGGTGCCGCTGGGGGCGTCCACCTTCCGGTTGTGGTGGACCTCTACGATCTCAATATCCGCCTCGGGGAAATAGGCGGCGGCGGTGCGGGCCAGGCGGCACAGCACCGCGATGCCCAGGCTCATGTTCCCGGCGTAGAACACCGACACCTCCCGGGCGGCGGCAAAGATCAAGTCCTTCTCCTCCCGGGTGTGGCCGGTGGTGCCGATCACCACCCCGCAGGAGAGCTTCTTGGCCGCCTCCAGCACGTCCCCCACCGCGCTGTGGTGGGAAAAGTCGATGATCACGTCGGCCTGGGGATTTTGCAGCTCCCCAAAGGTCCTGGCGGCCCCGTCCTCCCCGTCGATGCTCACCCGGCCGGTGACCTGGCCGCCCAGGCGGGCGGATAGGAGCTTGCCCATGGCGCCGTTGGCGCCCCAAAGGATCACATTCACGGCAAAATCCCCAGCTTTCTCATTTCGGTAAGCAGCACCGCCCGTTTGGCCTCCTCCAGGGGGGTCAGGGGCAGCCGCAGATACCCCTCCCCGAAGCCCAGGGCCGCGGCGGCGGCCTTTACGGGGATGGGGTTGACCTCGCTGAACAGGCAGCGGATCAGGGGCAGCAGCCGGCACTGAAGCCCGGCGGCGGTTTTCAGGTCCCCGGCGAAAAAGGCGTCGGTCATGGCGACGGTCTGCTTGGGGGCCACGTTGGACAGCACGCTAATGCACCCCGCGCCGCCCATGGCCAAAATGGGCAGGGTGATCCCGTCCTCCCCGGAGTACACGTCCACCCGGTCGCCGCACTTGGCGAAGAGCTCCACGATCTGGCTGATGTTGCCGCTGGCCTCCTTCACCGCCGCGATCCGAGGGTGGTCCGCCAGGACGGAGACCGTGTCCGGCAGCAGGTTGCAGCCGGTGCGGCCCGGCACGTTGTAGAGGACCACCGGCTTGTCCGAGGCGTCGGCAATGGCGGTGTAGTGGGCGATGAGCCCGGCCTGGGTGGCCTTATTGTAGTAGGGCGTCACCACCAGCACCCCATCCGCCCCCTCGCCGCAGGCAGCCCGGGTGTGCTCCACCGCCTGGGCGGTGGAATTGGTGCCGGTGCCGGCGATCACGGGCACCCGGCCCGCCACCCGGCGGATGGTGAAGCGGATGACCTCCCCCCGCTCCTGGGCGGTGAGGGTGGCGCTCTCCCCCGTGGTGCCCACAGGCACCAGGGCGTTGACGCCGCTGCCCAGCTGGAAGTCGATGAGGCGCCCCAGGGTCTCATAGTCCACCCCCGCCGGGGTCATGGGGGTGATCAGGGCGGTGGCGGTTCCTTGGAAAATCCGGTGCTTCAAGGTGAAGACCTCCTTAAAATGAGCCGTTTTTTATAGTATAGCACAAGTGCGGAGAAAAGGGAATATCCTTCCTTGACCGGCGGGCGCCTGTTCCCGTTCATTTTTGGTCACTGGCCGCTGTCGAACTGGGACTGATACAGCCGGTAGTAGAACCCCTTTTCCGCCATCAGGCTCTCATGGGTCCCCTGTTCCACCACCTGGCCGCCGTTCAGGACCAGGATGTGGTCCGCCGACTGGATGGTGGACAGCCGGTGGGCAATGACGAAGCAGGTCTTGCCCTTCATCAGCTCCCGCATGGCCGCCTGGATCCGCATTTCCGTCCGGGTGTCCACGTTGGAGGTGGCCTCGTCCAAAATCAGCATATGGGCGTCCAGGAGCATGGCCCGGGCGATGGTCAAAAGCTGCTTCTGCCCCTTGGAAATGGAGGACCCGTTGTCGGAGAGGACCGTGTCGTACCCCTGGGGCAG
>CANQQI010000032.1 GCA_947625945.1 uncultured Oscillospiraceae bacterium | reverse complement strand
GGGCCAGACGGTGGGCTTGGGCCGCCCTGCTGGCGGCGGCGGGAGCGGCGTATCTGTTTGAAAACAACCCGGGGACGTTGATCCTGCTCCTTTGCTGCTTGGCGCTGCCTCTGGCGGGGATGCTGGCTCTGCTGGGAGGGGGAAGGCTCACCGTTCAGGGCTTGCTCCCCCAGACAATAGAAAAGGGGAAGACGGAGGACTGCCGCCTGACTGTGAAAAACGGCGGCGTGATCCCCGTTCTGAGGCTGCGGTTCCAATGGCGGTGCCGGAACCTACACACGGGGGAAACCCGCTCCGGCGTGGAAACGGTGACCCTGCCGCCAAAAGGGGAGAAAAGCCTTCCGTTTACCCTGTACAGCCGCCACTGCGGAAGCCTGGAGCTGCAAGTTCTTTCCGGCGAGGTGGAGGATCTGTTTGGCCTGGCCAGGAGACGGGTGAAACTGACGTGGACGGGAGAGACGGCCACGCCACCGGTTCTCTTTGCCCCGGAGCTGGTCCTTCTGCCGGCGGAGCGGCGGGGCGCGGAGCGGCAGACCGATTCCCGCACAGTGCCTGGGGATGATCCGGGAGAGATCTACGCCATTCGGGAGTACGTGCCCGGAGACGCCGTCCGGCAGATCCACTGGAAGCTGTCGGAAAAAACCGGGAAGACCATGGTTCGCCTGCTGGGGACGGCGGTTTCCCGGGAGGCGCTGCTGCTTTTCGATCCCGCCGGGGCGGACCCGGAGCTGACGGATATTTTGACGGAGATTTTTGCCTCCCTGGCCTGGGCCTTGGCGGAGCGGGACTTTTCCTTCGCGATTTGTTGGACCGATCCCCAGTCTGGGGAGCCGGTGGTGACGGAGATCGATACCCGGGAGGATCTGGGCCCCATGCTGGACCGGCTCCTGGCCCTGCCGCCGGGGAACAGGCCCTGCCCCTGGCCGGATTTGGAGGAATACAGCCGTATTTTGGCAATCGCGGCCCAAAAACCCATCTTAGAAAGCGGGGAGGGAGTCCGGGTCAGCCTCCTGCTGCCCCGGGAGTTGGGACTGCCGGAAGGAGTCCAGGGGGACGGGAGCCGTCTTTATACCTTCTCCCGGGAGGACTATCCCCGGGACCTGACCAGGCTGGAGGTGTAGCCATGGAACTGACCTTTTCCGTTGACGCGCCTCCCAGAAAGATTTGGCTGGACAGCGCCGCCCTGGCCGGGCTGCTTTTGTGGGCCCTGGGGACGTTGGACCGGTTTGATCTGCTGGTCTGGTGCCTGCCGGGGGTGGCGCTGCCCTTGGTCTTAACGGTCCTGCCGAAAAAAACCGGAAGGATCGCCGGGTGGACGGCCTTTGCTTTTTGCCTGGTGCTTTTGTACCCGGCCTGGAACGGGCTGCTGCTCCTAGCCAACCGGCTGTTCGCCCGGAGCCAGGCGGTGCAGGCCTACGAATATGTGTATTTTGCCGCTGTCGACGGGGACGCCGGCCTGGCGGCCCTCCTGCTGTCCGTGCTGCTGGGCCTTTTCTGCCACATTGGCGGCGGATGGGCCATCGGCGCTCTGGGGGTTGGCCTGATGGCGGCCATGGCCTACTTCGGGGTGACGCCGGAGCCGGTTTGGCTGCTGATCGGCGGGATGCCGCTGGCGTGGCGATGCCTGTCTCAGCCCAGGGCGGGAAGAATTCTGGCTTTGACCGCCCTGGCGGGGGTCCTTTTCCTGCTGGTCATGGCGCTTTTTTCCAAGCCGATCCCGGCGGTGTCCGCCCTGGACGACCGGCTGCGGGATCTGGCCGCCCGGGGCGGCGTCTACTATGAGCAGGTGCCGGTTCCCACCAGGGTGCCCGCGCCTGCCACCGTGCCCCCGCCCTTTTACCAGGAGGAGCAGCCCAACCGAGGCGTGCAGCCCTGGCAGGAGCGGACTTTGTTTTTCGTTTTGGCGGGGCTGACGCTGGCGATCCTCTTTGTCCCGGCGGTGATCCGGGACCGGGCGGAAAAACGCCGCAGGATCAACCGGGCGGGACTTTCTGACCCGGACAACGCCGCTGCCATTCGGGCCATGTGCCTGTATGCCCGGGGCTGGAAGGAAACGGCGCCCGGCGAGGCCCCGGAGGAAGTGCGGAATATTTACTTGGAGGCGGCCTTCAGCGACCATCCCATGACCGGGGAGCAGCGCGAAATAATGGAGACGTACCTCCGGGAGACCGCCCAGTCGGCGTGGAAGCGGGCGGGCTTTTTTCAGAAGCTGCGGATCCGCTACTGGCTGGCCCTTTGAGGCGGGAGAAACTTATGAAATTCCGAAAAATGTTGCTGTTGCTGCTGCTCCTGGCCTGCCTGGCCTTTTCCGGCTGCCGGCGGCGGCTGATGAACGACGGGTCGGAGGCGGTCCGGCAGACCTATTTGGAGGAGCAGCCGGACCCGAATCTTCCCGGCGCCTCCGGCACCGTCACTGGCGGGGAACCGGACCCCACGGGGGAAACGGAGAAGAACCGCACCCCCACCGCCCCGCCGGTGTCCGACACCACCCCCGCCCAAGGGGGCGAGACCCTGCCGGAAGCGCCTACGGCGCCGGAACCGGGGGCGGAGATTTTGATCACCCTGGACCCGGGGGAGGGAAGCTGCGCCGTGGCCTCCGTCACCCGCCGGGTAGGAGGTACCTACGGAGAATTGCCCGAGGCGCAACGCCAGGGCTATGCCTTCAAGGGCTGGTTTTTCCGCCCGGAGGGCGGGGAGCCGGTAAGCGCCGTCACCGTGATCACCAACCGGGAGGACCACACCCTCTACGCCCAGTGGTCCGAAAGAGCCGGCTACCGGCTGCTCTTTGACCCCAACGGGGGCCGGATCTCCCCCTACCAGCAGGAAAAGGACGTCTTCCCCGGCAGCCCCTATGGGGAGCTGCCCACCCCCACCTACCGGGGCTACCGGTTTTTGGGCTGGTTTCGGACGCCGGAGGGGGGAGAGCCGGTGGCGCCGGAGGAGGTGTTCACCGGTGGGGCGGACGAGACCTTCTACGCCCACTGGGAATATGACCCCCTGGCCTACTGGTCCTTCGTCCTGGAAAATACCACCCAGCAAATTTTCACCTGCCAGGAGACGGCAATCTACCTGGAGCTGGAGGGCCGGGGCGAGACCCGCCGGGACGCGGCGCTGATTGCCGCCACCGGCTCCCAGAACATCGCCCAGAACCGGGAGGACCCCCAGGTTACCGACGATTGGGTTCTGGAGCGGAAGCCCAACGTGGTGGTGAAGCTGACGGCGGACCTTTCCGCCACCCATACCCTGGAGCAGGAGCTTTCCGCCCGGTTCCCGGGCTGCCGAATCCTTGTCCTGCCCCTGGCGGCCCTGGAGGGCAGCCCGGAGGAACAGGTTTACTACCAGCTTTCCCTGGCAAAGGCCCTGTACCCGGACTGGTATCTGAGCGTGGACCTGGCGGCGGTTGCCCGGGAGCTGGGGGTGGAGCCGGAATTTTAACCCCCCAGGGGGCTTGCGGCGGATATTTTCTCTGCTATAATGGGGAACAGAAAATCACAAAAGGGAGGTAATCCTATGAAGAAACCGCTTGCGTTTCTGCTTTGCTTGACCATGATTCTGGGCCTGCTTGCCGGGTGCCAGCCGGACACGCCGCCGGAGACCACTGGCGGGACCAGCGCCCCCACCGGTACCGCCGCGCCCACCCAGGAGCCCCAGACCGGTGTTGAGGGGAAAATCGTCCTGCTCTACACGTCCAATATCCGGGGTGACCTGACGCTTTACGCCCAGGTGGCCGCGGCAAAGGCCAAGCTGGAAGGGGAGGGGGCCACCGTCTATCTGGTGGACGCCGGGAACTATCTCCAGGGCGGCGCGGGGGCCAACTCCGACCGGGGCCTGGCGGTTTACAATCTGATGGACGCCGCCGGGTATAATGTGGCCGCCATGGGCCCGCTGGAATTTGTCTACGGTCCGGCCACCACCGGATTGCCGTACCACTCCAATGTGACCAAATACTTCACCCAGGCGGAGCTCTACCGGGGCGCGGAGGAGCTGGAATATCGGAAAAACGCCCCCAGTGCCGAGGAAGCGATCCTGGACACCCGCCCGGCCAAGGACCCGGCCTCCTTCCAGGTGATCTGTTCCAATCTGCTCCAGGTGACAGACTACGGCTACTATGCCTATGAGCCCAACGCCGTCCTGGGAGACGCCTTCAAGCTGGGATTCGTGTGTGTCGTGGGACCGGAACTGATGGATTCGGTACAGGATGGATTCCTGGATGGCTACATCCTCGCCGATACGGTGGAGGCTCCCGCGTGCGACCTGCTGGTGAGCCTGGGAAGCGAGATGACCGGGGACCTTCACATCCTCCCGGACCCCAACGGGGAACCGGTTATCGGCGCATACCTCATCGACCCGGAGACCGGCGCGTTCAGCGCTATGGGCCTGGACCTGTCCGGAGAGGATGAAACCGTGGCGGCCCTGGCCCAGGAAGCGATGGCTGCCGCCTCCCCGGTGGTGGGCACGGCGCTCATTAATCTCAACGGCAAGGATTCCGCCAGCCGGAATGGGGAGACCAATCTGGGGGATCTGACCGCCGACGCCCTGAAATGGTACGCAGAGAATAAACTGGAGGGCTTTGCCGGGGACGTGCCCGTGGTGGCCATCCAGAACGGCGGCAACTGCGACCAATTCCTCTACGCCGGGGATATCACCGAGACAGACCTGCTCTGGGCCCTGCCCTTCTCCCCCATGGGGGTGGGCATCCTCTACGTCACCGGTGCGGAGCTGCTGGAGACCTTGGAGGCCGCTACCCAGACCGCCGACTGCCCCGGCTGGGCCCAGGTGGCGGGGCTGACCTACCAGGTGGACACCACCCAGCCCTATGACGCCGGGGAGGAGTACGGCGATTTCTTCAAGGCCGCCTCCATCCACCGGGTGACCATCACCAGCGTGGGCGGGGAGCCCTTTGACGAGAGCGCCACCTACGCCCTGGTGGCGGACAACTTCCTGATGAACGGGAACGACACCTATTACACCCTTTCCGAAATCAAAAACGCCCACCCGGAGCTGTACCTGAACAACGGCAACGGCGTCAAGACCCGGGACATCGTGGCGATGTACATCCGGGAGGTCCTGGGCGGCACGGTGGGAGAACCCTACTCTGCGCCGCAAGGGCGGATTACGGTCCAATAAAAAAATCATCGCCCCGGGACACCGGGGCGATTCCCTTTTTGGGGAAAATGTGGTACAATATTCTATATAGAACGAAAGGGGGCGGACCAACCTGGGAATCTTTGAACAGCTGCCGGAGGCGCTGCTTCCGTGGTACGAGGAACACAAGCGGAACCTGCCCTGGCGGGCAGACCGGGAACCCTACCACGTCTGGCTCTCGGAAATCATGCTCCAGCAGACCCGGGTGGAGGCGGTGAAGGGGTACTATGCCCGCTTCCTGGAGGTCCTGCCGGACATTCCCGCCCTGGCAAAAGCGGAGGACGATGTGATTCAAAAGCTCTGGGAGGGTCTGGGCTATTACAGCCGGGTTCGGAATCTGAAAAAGGCGGCCCAGGTCCTGATGACGGATTTCGGCGGCCAATTTCCAAGAGATCATGCCCAGGTCCTGTCCCTGCCGGGGATCGGGCCCTATACTGCCGGGGCCGTCTGCTCCATTGCCTTTGACCTGCCCACCCCGGCGGTGGACGGAAACGTGCTGCGCCTGGCCGCCCGCCTGACGGCAGACGAGACGCCGGTGGACCTGCCCCAGACCAAGCGGAAGGTGGAATCCGCCCTGGCCGCCGTCTATCCGGCCCAGGCGGGGACGTTTACCCAGGCGCTGATGGAGCTGGGGGCCACCCTCTGCGGCCCGGACCGCCCCCCCGATTGCGAGCGTTGCCCCTGCCGAGCCTTTTGCCTTGGCCGGGCGGCGGGCACGGCGGCGTCCCTGCCTGTCCGTCTGCCCAAGCGGGCCCGCAGGGAGGAGCGGAAGACGGTGTTCCTCCTCCGCTGCGGCGAGTTTTACGCTCTGGAGCGGCGGGACAGCCGAGGATTGCTGGCGGGGCTGTGGCAGGCGCCCAACTGCCCAGGCTGGCTGGAGCCGGCCCAGGCCATTGCCAAAGTGGAGGAAATGGGCCTGAAACCCGTCCAAATTTACCGCCAAGTGGAGAAGGAACACATCTTTACCCACATTCAGTGGCATATGCGTGGATATTACCTGGAGGTCGCCGCCCCAGACGGATCCTTTACCTGGCTGACGAAAAGGCAGATCGTGGAGACCGCCGCGCTTCCCACGGCCTTCCGTCAGTTTTTCCAGGAGTGGAAGCCGTGACGGCTGCCTGCGCAGGTAAGGGACGACCCACTGGGTGAACCTTTCCTAAATGATGTAAGTTTTTCCCAATAACCGGTGAAATCATATTGACAATTTTCACCAAAGTGCTTAAAATGACAATGTATGTCCTCGACTCATTTTACTTTTTGGAGGTAGACCTATGCATTTCAAGAGAATCCTTTCCCTGGTGCTGATGTTTTGCCTGTTGGCAGTGCTGCCGCCCATCTATGCCATGGCCTCTTCGGTAGCGGACGACGGCTGGCAGACGTGGGAGAATATCCGGTGGAGCTTTGACGAATCCAGTCAAACGCTGACAATCGCCGGAGAAGGCGATATGCCGGAAGCAGGATACTTTATGGATTTTCCCTGGTACGGTTTGGGGGAAAAGGTAAAGGACGTCCGCGTCGAGGAAGGGATCACCAGCATTGCGGTGGATGCTTTCCGGGGACTGGCCATTGAGAACCTGTACCTGCCGGAGACGCTTCAGAGATATGAGTCATACCAGCCTGCGGCCAATGTCCATGTTCCCAACGTCCCGATTGAGTTTGCCGATGGGTCTATTGGCGTGAATACCAATCTGGTTTTTGAAGGAGAGAATCCCAACTTTTTCATCACGGAAGAGGGAAGCGTTTACAATGCTGAAAGGACGCGGCTGTTCCACGCGAAGCCCGTTATAGGTTCCTTTGTTCTCCCGGATACAATTGAGGAATTGGATTCCAGCGCGTTTGTAGGGGCCCATAAGCTGGTTAATAATCAGTGGCAGCCTACGCAGATCGTTTTTCCGGAGAACTGTAAAATCACGGAAATCAAAGATTCCACCTTTCAGGCAATCAATGGCGTCAAGAATCTTGTCCTTCCGGAGGGGATCGAGAAAATCGGAAGGATGGCGTTCTGCCACGCGATGAATGTGTCGATTCCCAAAACAGTGCGTCAGATTGAGGATGACTCTTTTTGGCAAGCAGGGGAAGTAACGGTTGATCCGGAAAATCCCTATTTCAGCGACGATGGGCATGGCGCCCTCCTGGATAAGAACCAGACGCTTCTTTACCATGTGCCTTCCAGCGCGGAACGCTATGACATTCCAAATACGGTGAAAACAGTGATGGATAAGGCGTTTAATGCCTGCCAGTGGCTGGAGAAGGTCGTGATCCCGGAAAGCGTGACGGAGCTGGGCGACGGCCTGTTCATGAACTGCGACAGTCTTCGCAGCGTCGTCATCATGAACTGGAACTGTAAATTTGATCCGAATACATTTGCCTTGGCGGGTATTTCAAATGACGGGATCAATGAAGGCGATGATGTCTATATCGAGGTCTACGGCTATCCGGGATCCACGACCGAAGACTATGTCGCCTATGCCGTCGATTATCGCGCGAAACATAAGGAAAACCCGGAAGAATACGGCTGGCGGTTCCCCAATTTTACATTTAAGAAATTAGACACGCATCAGGTAGAGGACGGCGGCAATTTGCAGGTCGGACAGGGCGGCGAGCAGGCGCTTCAGTTCCATGTGACGGATGTAAACGATCTGGACCAGTTTACGGAGGTTTTTGTGGACTGCGAGCTGGTTTCGCCGAACGACTATGCGCTCAAAGAAGGCAGCGTGATCGTAGAATTTAATGAGGATTATTTAAATTCTCTGAGCGGCGGCGAGCACGTCATTAACGCGGTGTTTAAAGACGGGGGAGCGACCGGCAAGATCACGGTAGACGCGGCAACCTATGAGGTGAAATATCAAGACCCGGTTTGGGCCGGCAGCACTGAGAATGGGATGATGATCGCCACAGACGCCCGGTTCGACACCCTGTTAAAGATCATGGTGGACGGTGTGGAGCTGGATCCAAAGGATTATACCATTGATAATAATTCCTTTGCGGCGTACCATACAGTGATTCTGAGCCCCGAATATTTGAAATCCCTTACCAATGGGGAACATACGATTAAATTCATATATACTCATGGCGAGGGTGATGGCTCCTTCCAGGTAGGCTTCAAGAATGACATCCCGACCACCTCCGGCAGCGCGTCGGTTTGGAAAGATCAGGATCCGGATGTGACAGTTGAGATGGAGGGAGATCCGGATAAAATATTGAATTTCTACATGAACGGCGATATTGTCGACCCGGATTATTTTGATGTCACAGAAGAGGACGGCGTGATTCAGATCAAGGTCTCCCAGGAGCTGCTGGGGACCCTGGAGCCGGGGGACTATGTTTTCCACGTTTTGTTTGAAAACGGCGACGCGGAATTTAAAATTACCGTAAATCCTGAGAAGATCAAGCCGGGCGAACCATCTGTTGATCCCCAGGAACCGGTTCCCACGCCCAATCCGGGATCCGCTTCCAACCCATCCTCCACTTCAAAGACGGAGAATCCCGAAGGCCCCGCCAGAACGGCGGATATGGGGATGCCGGTGGCGGCCTTTGCGGTCATGGTGCTCGCCCTAGGCGACGCCTGCTGGCTGCTTACCTCCAAGAAAACAAAGCATTGAGAAGATTCTTCACGCCCCTTCCAATTCGGAAGGGGCGTGATCACTGCGATGCCGCCAAATAATATAAGGGCGCTTGATTTCAGACGGCGCGAAACCACAAAATTCGGGTTCTCCCGGGCGGGTTGACTTTTTTGGGCAAATTATGGTATAATTTCCTTGCAAAACAATGAAATGGGATTGATTGATTTCATGGCAAAAGCAAAACAGGAACTTTACGGCAATTCCAGCATTTCCATGCTCAAGGGCGAGGAGCGGGTGCGGAAGCGCCCGGCGGTGATCTTCGGTTCCGACGATCTGGAGGGCTGCAAGCATGCCGTGTTTGAAATTCTCTCCAACGCCATCGACGAGGCCCGGGAGGGCTACGGCGATTTGGTGATCCTCACCCGATACGAGGACCTCTCTATCGAGGTGGAGGACTTTGGCCGGGGCTGCCCGGTGGATTATAACGAGAAGGAAAAGCGGTTCAACTGGGAGCTGGTGTTCTGCGAGATGTACGCCGGCGGCAAATATGGCGAAAACGGGGAAAACTACGAGTATTCCCTGGGCCTCAACGGCCTGGGCTCCTGCGCCACCCAGTACGCCTCCGAATACTTTGACGCCACCATCCGGCGGGACGGATTCAAATACACCCTTCACTTTGAAAAAGGCCGCAACATCGGCGGGCTCCACAAGGAGCCCGCGGACCGGAAGAAGACCGGCTCCCTGTTCCGCTGGCGGCCCGATCCCCAGGTGTTCACAGATATCGCCATCCCGGCGGAATACTACCGGGAGGTGCTCCGCCGCCAGGCGGTGGTGAACCAGGGGGTGACCTTCCGGTTCCGCAACCAGGTGGGGGGCAAATTCGAGACTGAGGAATTTTGCTACCCCGGAGGCATCCGGGAATACCTGGAGGAGCAGGTGGGGGACAACGCCTTCACCATGCCCGTGTTCTGGGAGGCGGAGCGCCGGGGCCGGGACGCGGAGAACCGGCCGGAGATGAAGCTGAAGATCACCGCCGCCTTCTGCTTTTCCAAGCAGGTGGCGAAAATCGAATATTATCACAATTCCTCCTACCTGGAATATGGCGGAAGCCCGGACAAGGCGGCCCGCTCCGGATTTACCACCGCTTTTGATAAATTCCTGCGGGACAGCGGCAAGTACGCCAAAAACGAGAGCAAGATTATCTTCCAGGACATCCAGGACTCGTTGGTTCTGGTGACCAACTGCTTTTCTACCATCGGCTGCTTTGAAAATCAGACCAAAAAGAGCGTCAACTCCCGGTTCACCCAGGAGGCCATGACCGCCTTCTTTAAGGAAAAGCTCCAGGTCTGGTTCCTGGAAAACAAGCAGGACGCCGAGCGGGCGGCGGACCAGATTCTGGTGAACAAGCGGGCCCGGGAGAGCGCCGAGAAGACCAAGTCCAACGTCAAGAAGAAGCTCTCCGGCAACCTGGATATCTCCAACCGGGTGCAGAAATTTGTGGACTGCCGGAGCCGGGATGTGAGCCGCCGGGAGCTCTACATCGTGGAGGGCGACTCGGCCTTAGGCTCCGTGAAGCTGTCCCGGGACGCGGAGTTTCAGGGCATCATGCCGGTCCGGGGCAAGATCCTCAACTGCCTCAAGGCGGACTACACCAAAATTTTTGCCTCGCCCATCATCACGGACCTGATGAAGGTTCTGGGCTGCGGGGTGGAGATCCAGGGGAAGAAGCACAAGGAGCTGTCCACCTTCGATCTGTCCGGCCTGCGGTGGAGCAAGGTGGTGATCTGCACCGATGCCGACGAGGACGGGTTCCAGATTCGTACCCTGATCCTGGCCATGCTCTACCGGCTCTGTCCCACCCTGATTCGTGACGGGTATGTGTTTATCGCGGAGTCGCCCCTGTATGAGATCACCTGCAAGGACAAGACCTGGTTTGCCTACAACGAGCCGGAGAAGGCGAAGATCCTCAAAGAGCTGGACGGGAAGAAGGTCAGCTTGCAGCGCTCCAAGGGCCTGGGCGAAAACGATCCGGAGATGATGTGGATGACCACCATGAATCCCCAGACCCGCCGACTGATCAAGGTCATGCCCGAAGACGCGGAGCGCACCGCCTATTACTTTGATATTCTCCTGGGGGACAATCTCACCGGGCGGAAGAACTTTATTTCGGAAAACGGCGCCAAATATCTGGATTTGGCGGATATTTCCTAAGGAGAGGCCAGCATGGCACGAAAGAACAACAAAGAACCGGAGAAGAAAAAGAACAATGTAGAGGGCGTCATGGGCCTCCACGGCTCCACCACGGAGCAGGCCATTTCCGAGACCCTGGAAATCAACTACATGCCCTATGCCATGTCCGTCATCGTCTCCCGGGCCATCCCGGAGATCGACGGCTTCAAGCCCAGCCACCGGAAGCTGCTCTACACCATGTACAAAATGGGCCTGCTCAACGGGGCCCGGACCAAGTCCGCCAACATCGTGGGCCAGACCATGCACTTAAACCCCCACGGGGACGCGGCCATTTATGAGACCATGGTGCGCTTGACCCGGGGCAACGAGACGCTGCTCCATCCCTTTGTGGACTCCAAGGGCAACTTCGGCAAGGTCTACTCCCGGGATATGGCCTACGCCGCCGCCCGGTACACCGAGGCCAAGCTGGACAAATTCTGCGCCGAGCTGTTCCGGGATATCGATTTCGACACGGTGGACATGGTGGACAACTATGACGCAACCACCAAGGAGCCCACCCTGCTGCCCACCACCTTCCCCAACGTGCTGGTGACGCCCAATCAGGGCATCGCCGTGAGCATGGCCAGCAACATCTGCTCCTTCAATCTGCGGGAGGTGTGCATGACCGCCATCGCCCGGATGAAAAATCCCGACTGCGATCTGCTGGAGACCCTGCCGGGGCCGGACTTTTCCACCGGCGGGGAGCTGCTCTACGATGAGGCGGCGACCCGGGAGGTCTACGCCACCGGCCGTGGGAGCTTCAAGCTCCGGGCGGTTTGGCGGTATGTGAAGGAAGGCAACCTGATCGAGATCACCCAGATTCCCTACACCACCGCCACCGAGGTGATCATGGACAAGGTGGCGGAGCTGATCAAAGCCGGGAAGATCCGGGAGATTGCCGATATGCGGGACGAGACGGACCTGGGGGGCCTAAAACTCACTATCGATCTAAAGCGGGGCGTGGACCCGGAAAAGCTGATGGCCAAGCTCTTCCGCCTGACCCCCCTGCAGGACAGCTTCCCCTGCAATTTCAACGTTCTCATCGCCGGAATGCCCCGGGTGATGGGGGTGGGGGAGATTCTGGAGGAGTGGACGGCCTGGCGGACGGACTGCGTCCGGCGGCGGCTGTACTTCCAGATCCAGAAGAAGGAGGAAAGGCTCCATCTTCTCAAGGGCCTGGAGCGGATCCTGCTGGATATCGACAAGGCCATCGCCATCATCCGGAATACCGAGCTGGAGGACGAGGTGGTGCCGAATCTGATGATCGGCTTCGGCATCGACCAGGTCCAGGCGGACTTCGTGGCGGAGATCCGGCTGCGGAACATTAACCGGGAGTATATTCTGAAGCAGACAAAGTCTATCGCCGAGCTGGAGGAGGAGATCGCTGGCCTTCGTCAGACCCTGGACAGCCCCAAAAAGCTGCGGGACCTGCTGATTCGGGAGTTGACCCAGGTGGCGGAAAAATACGGCCAGCCCCGGAGAACCAAGATCCTCTACGACGCCCTGGAGCAGGAGATGGAGGCGGAGGAGCCGGACACGCCGGACTACCCCGTGACGGTGTTCGTCTCCAAAGAGGGGTATCTGAAAAAAATCACGGAAAAATCCCTCCGCGGCAGCGCCGACCAAAAATTCAAAGAGGGGGACAGCCTGGCCTTCTCTCAGGAGAGCGGCAACCGGGGAGAAGTATTGGTCTTTACCGACAAATTCCAGTGCTACAAATCAAAACTGTCGGAATTTGAAGACGGCAAGGCCTCGGCCCTGGGCGAGTATCTTCCCCAGAAGCTGGGATTCGACCCGGGGGAGAACGTGGTCCAGGTGGTGCTGCCCGGGGATTATCAGGGGTTCGTGCTGTTTTTCTTTGAAAACGGGAAGGCGGCGAAGGTGCCGCTGACCGCCTATGAAACCAAGACCAACCGGAAAAAGCTCACCGGCGCCTATTCGGATAAAAGTCCCCTCCGGGCCGCCCTGGCCCTCACGGAGGACACCCAGGTGGCGGTATTCACCACCGACGGCCGGGCCGCCGTTTTCTCCACGGCCCAGCTTCTGTCTAAGACCACCCGCGCTACCCAAGGCGTGGCGGTGGTGACCCTGAAAAAGAAAGCCACGGTGGAACGGGCGGCGGTGCTGGAGGACAGCGGACTTGCCAATCCCGCCCGGTACCGCATCAAGACTCTTCCCGCCGCCGGGGCGGTGCTGAAGCCGGAGGACGCGCCGGACCGGCAGCTCAAGCTGAACATGTAACCATCTGAAAAGGGGAAGCATGATGAAAAAGAAATTGACCTGGATCCTCTGGGCGCTGAAAATATTGATCGGCAGCGCCCTGTTTGCCCTGGGATTTGCTCTGTTTCTGGAACCCAAGAATCTGAACGCCGGCGGATTATCCGGCCTCTCCATGGTGCTGTGCCACATCCTTCACATTGACGAGGTGGGTGTGGTGACGCTGCTGCTGAACCTGCCCCTGTTTGCCATAGGGGGCGTTAAGATCGGGAAGAAATTCTTCTTTGGCTCCCTGATTGGCATGGCTTCCAGCTCTCTGCTTCTCGACATTTTTTCCATTCTGCCTAAGCCGGAGATCGAGCCCCTGCTCTCCGCCCTCTACGGTGGGGTGCTGTGCGGCATCGGAATCGGCCTGGTCTTCGGGGAAGGAGCTTCTACCGGCGGCTCGGACATCATCGTTCGGCTGTTGAAACGGAAGTGGCAGCATGTGCCCATCGGCATGATCAACACCTGCTTTGACGCGGTGGTAGTGACTTTGACCGGCCTGGTCTTCTGGAATGTGTCCAGTGCGCTGTACAGCGGTGTGACCATTTTCGTCACCGGACAGATCATCGACGCGGTGGTGTACCGATTTGACTACTCCAAGGTGGCCATGATCATCACCCAGAAATACGACGCCATAGCGGAGAAGATCTCTCTGGAGCTGGACCGTGGCGCCACCTTCCTCTACGGGGAGGGGACGTACAGCCATCAGAACACGAAGGTGGTGCTGACCGCCGTGCGGCAGCAGCAGCTGGCGGATCTGAAGCGGCTGGTGGTGGAGATCGATCCCAACGCTTTTATCATTGTGCAGGAGGCCCACCAGGTGTTGGGAGATGGCTTCTCCCGCTATTCCAAGGACGCTCTTTGAGGAAGGAGGCGCGCCGTGAAAAGACTGACGGTACTGCTGCTGGCCATGAGCTTGCTTCTGGCCGGATGCAGCGGATGGATGGACGGAGAATATCACAATGTCCGGCTCCACACCGAAGAGAGCGGCGCGCCGACTGTGGATTTTTTGCAGGCGGAGGACTATGAGGATCTGCTCAGAGCCCTGACTGAAATGGTGGAAGGTGATCTGGAAACCGGCACCATCTCCGTGGACAGCTATCCCCAGGAGAAGCTGCCGTCGGATATGGACGCCGCGATCCGGGCCCTGCGAAACTCTACGCCCCTGGGGGCCTATACCGTGGATGACATCACCTACGAGCAGGGTATCAGCGGCGGTGTGCCGGCGGTGGCCGTGACCATTCACTATAACGGGAACCGCCCCTACGTCCGGCGGATGCGCCGGGTGGAGACCATGCAGCAGGCGCAGAATCTGATTCAGTCCGCGCTGAACCAGGTGGATGACCGGTTGGTGGTGCAGGTCGATCGTTTTTACAATGTGGATTTCTCCCAATTTGTTCGGGACTATGGCGAGGCCCACCCGGAGACAGTCATGGAAGCCCCGGAGGTTACGGTGAACGCCTATCCCACCCAGGGTGCGACCCGGATTCTGGAGGTGCGGTTCATCTACCAGAACAGCCGGGAGGATCTGAAAAATATGCAGAGCCGGGTACAGCCGTTGTTCACCTCAGCCAGACTCTATATCAGCGGCGGCTCCTCCCCCTGGGAACGGTTCAGTCTGCTCTATTTCTTCCTCATGGCCCGGGACAACTATCAAATGGATACCTCCCTGACCCCCGCTTACAGTCTGCTGATCCACGGGGTGGGGGACAGCCGGGCCTTTGCCCTGGTGTACGCCGCCATGTGCCACCAGTCTGGGCTGACCTGCTATACCGTGGCGGGCACCAAGGATGGGGAAAGCCGTTTCTGGAACATTGTTGGGGACGGGGACAGCTACCGGCATTTGGATCTCTTAAGCTGCTGGAACGCCGGAAGCTTCCGGCTGCTGACCGATCAGGAAATGACCGGCTATGTGTGGGACTATTCCGCTTATCCCGCCTGCGAGCCGGAGGAGACGGCGCCTACCCAGGCGGAATCGGAACCCACGGAACCAACAGATGCTACCGAGCCGCCTCAGGAGACCGCCGGGGAGCCCTTCGCCCCGCCGCCGACGGTTCCACCTGTTACCCCGCCGCCGGCAACCAGCGCGCCCACGGAGCCGACGGCACCAGCCACCGACCCGCCGGAGACATCCCAGCCCGAGGAGCCTTCCGAGCCGCCGCCGGAAAGTACCGGCGAAGTGGAGGATTCGGCGTCCCAGCCATCAGGAGGAGCGTAGCAGGCTTCGCGCTTTTTTACACCCACGGGAAGAATTTGTCAAAAGGGGTATTGACAAACCGGGATTTTTTGATATAATTTCCTTGGTTCCGCGGGTGTAGCTCATCCGGTAGAGCGCCACCTTGCCAAGGTGGAGGTAGCGAGTTCGAGCCTCGTCACCCGCTCCAAAAGCGGCATTTTCCCTGGGAAAATGCCGCTTATCTTATATCCAGGAGATCAAAATGGCAAGCTATGTGATTTCGGATATCCACGGCGAGGCGGACCGGTTCGACAGAATGCTGGAGACCGTC
This sequence comes from uncultured Oscillospiraceae bacterium, assembly GCA_947625945.1. Lineage (GTDB taxonomy): Bacteria > Bacillota > Clostridia > Oscillospirales > Oscillospiraceae > Faecousia. The sequence goes on along the minus strand of CANQQI010000032.1, from coordinate 1,853 downwards.
GGCTTTTCGGAAAACGATACCCTCTACATTCTGGGAGATGTGCTGGACCGGGGCCCGGCGGGGGTAGAGCTGCTGGAGCGGATCCGGAGCGCCCCCAATATGGTCATGCTCCTGGGGAATCACGAGTACATGTGCCTGCAATGCTTTAGCCCCAACGCCACGGAGAAGGACCACCGCCGCTGGACTCGCAACGGCAACGCCCCCACGCTGGCGGGGTTGGACGCTCTTTCTGACGGAGAGCGGGAGGATTTATTGCGCTATCTCAAGGCCCTGCCCACCTTTTTGGAGGTTCGGGTGGGGGAGCGGGACTTCTACCTGGTCCACGGCTTCCCCGGAGAGAGTGTCCACGACCGGGTCTGGGGCCGTCCCACGCTGGACACACCCAATCCCATCCCTGGGCGGCAGTTGATCATCGGGCATACCCCGGTGCTGAGCCTGCTGGTGGAGGAGGCCCTGGAAGACGCCTATATTTTCCGCATGGCATCCCGTGGAGAGCGGCTGACCATTCTCCACACCCCGGGCTATATCGATATCGACTGCGGCTGCGGCCATCCGCTGCCGGTGAAGGCCCTGGCCTGCCTCCGTCTGGACGATGGGGCTGAATTTTACGTTTAGAAAATACGCCGGCACGCCGGCGAATTGTAAGGAGGAACCAATATGTTGGATCTGCGGCAATTTCAATGGACCCGTCAGCCCAAGAGCTTTGCGTTTCTGGAGGAGGGGCTGGAGGTGATCACGGCGCCCCACACGGATCTGTGGCAGCGCACCTATTATCACTTCCGCAACGACAACGCCCCGGTCTTTCAGATGGAGACGGAGGAGCAGTTCTTCTCTTTCCAGGTCAAGACCACCTTTGAAAGCAAGCACCGGTTCGACCAGTGCGGCGTCGTAATGTACCTGGACAGTGAGAATTGGCTGAAGGGGTCTATCGAGTATGAAAACGAGACCTTCCAGCACCTGGGCAGCGTGGCCACGAACCATGGCTACTCCGACTGGGCCACCACCGCCATCGACGCCTCCGTTCGCTCCATGTGGTACCGCTTCAGCCGGCGGCAGGACGATTTCTGCATCGAGTGCTCCACCGACGGGGTCCATTTCAGCCAGATGCGGGTGTGCCATATGTGGGAGGCCCAGGGGCGGATCCGCTTTGGGGTCTACGCCTGTAGTCCGGAGGATTCCTCCTTCCGGGCGGTGTTTACCGATATGGAGCTGACCGAATGCAAGTGGCTGGCCCACGACGGCCAGCAGCCCGACGCGGAGTAAGCGCCCAAAGAGTCCGATTTTTGATATAAACATGCGCCCTCCGGAAATTTCCGGAGGGCGCGTCAGTTTGTCAACAAACTCATTTTTAAGAGAAATCAGCGTAGAGGCAGTTTTTCGTAAGTGTTCATGTTCAACGCACGATAATTCTTATTCAGCCAGATTGATAACTGCCTTACCTTGCCTTTGCGCGTATCTGACGGTGGCCCATGCGCCGCCGAAGTCTCGATAGACGTAAGCGATCACCATATCGGCCTGATCTACCATCCAGCGATTTCTAAGGCCAATCGCCGCCTTATAGTGGGCGGCGTCCAGTTCTTCCGGGATCATGATTTGGTCATAGCTGGATTCATAGTATTCTTTGTCTGTGTTCAGGCGGTTTGATGGATAGGGGAGAACCAGTGCCAGCGTGATACTCTTTTCGGGGTGGCGCCGCTTTGCCGCCCGAACCGCTCCGGCTCCCATTCCGTCAAACAGGCCCATGCCGCCGGTCAAAAACAGAAATTCATGATCCACTTGCAGCAGCTTTTCAATTTCCGATTCCAACCGCTCCCCAATGCCGGACTGGTACACCTCACGATGACCCGCGAAGG
>CANQQI010000031.1 GCA_947625945.1 uncultured Oscillospiraceae bacterium | reverse complement strand
TTTTCTCCAGGCGCTTGACCAGCCACTGGGACCCGGCGATGAGGAAGCCCAGGGTCAGAAAGCCGCCCACGGGCATGACCATCTGCATGGCGGGCAGGCCCTCCGGCAGGAGCCGGATGCCCTCGCCGCCGTTGAGGATGCCGCCGCCGAAGGTGCCGGAGCCCAGCAGCTCCCGAACGACGCACATGACGATCAGGGTCAGCGTGTAGCCGATGCCCTGGAACAGCCCGTCCAGCGCCGAGGCCAGGACGCCGTTTTTGGAGGCGAAGGCCTCCGCCCGGCCCAGGATGATGCAGTTGACCACGATCAGGGGGATGAACACCCCCAGATTTTCCGACAGCTCCGGCAAAAACGCCTGGAGCAGCAGATCCACGATGGTGACGAAGCCCGCGATGATGACGATGTAGGCCGCGATGCGGATGTTGCTGGGAATGACCTTCCGCAGGGCGGAGATCATGATGTTGGAGCAGATCAGGATGATGGTAACGGACAGGCCCATGCCGATGCCGTTAAAGAGGCTGGTGGTGATGGCCAGGACAGAGCACATGCCCAATAGCTGGACCAGCACCGGGTTCTTGGTCAGCAGGCCCTCCATAAATTGCTTTTTCACATTCATGTCGATCCCTCCTTACCCGTTCTGGGCGACCCAGGCCAGGGCAATGTTGACGCCCTCGGTGACTGCCCGGGAGGTGATGGTGGCGCTGGAAATGGCGTCCACCTGCCCGCCGTCCTTGGTGACGGCCAGGGTCCCGGACATGCCCACGAACTGGTCTCGGAAGGCCTGGCCGTTGGAGGTCTTCACCGCGGCCACGGCCCCCAGGCCGGCGGTCTCGGTGTGGGAGATGATGGACACGCCCAGCACCTCCCCGGTCTTGGCCACGCCCACCATCATGTCCACGTCGCCGCCGAAGCCGGCGACGGTGAGCTGGATGGCGTAGCCGCTCTCCGACTCATAGATCTGGGAGATCTGGCCGGTGGAATCGGAGAAGTCGGTCTTTTCCTGAGCGCTGGCCGCGTCGGGAAGGACGGCCGCCAGGGCGTCCAGGGCCTTCTGGGCCTTGATCTGATCGATGCGGTCCTCCGTCAGGGCGTTGACGCTGCCCAGCAGCGCCGCCATGACCCCGGTGATGATCAGCAGGGTCAACGACAGCCGCAGAATGTAGCCGAAGGTGGATTCCTTTTTCATTTCGCCGCCTCCTTCTTGGGCGCGCCGAATTTCACCGGGCGGCCCACCTTATCCAGCAGCACCACGCAGGCGTTCATCACCAAAATGGCGTAGCTCACGCCCTCGTTGTAGGCGCCAAAGTAGCGAATGACCACGGTGATCAGCCCGCAGCCCACGCCGAAGAGCACCTGGCCCCATTTGGTGACGGGGCTGGTGACATAGTCCGTTGCCATGAAGATGGCGCCCAGCATCACGCCGCCGCCCAGGACCTGCATGGCCATCCAGGTGAGCCGGTCGTTTCCCTGGGGGAACAGGAAGGCCAGCACCGCCACGGTGCCGATAAAGGCCAGGGGGATCCGGAGGGAGATCACCTTCCGGATCAGCAGGTACGCCCCGCCGATGAGCAGCAGCAGCGCGGAGGTCTCCCCCAGGCACCCGCCCACGTTGCCCAGAAACAGGTCCAGCACGGAGGCGTCGGGGAGCGAGCCAGTGTGCATGGCGGCCAGGGGGGTGGCGGCGGTCACCGCGTCGGCGGTGGACAGCAGCCCCGCCCAGTTTTGAATGCCGGGCTTGACCCAGGTGTTCATGATCACAGGCCAGGAGAACAGGAAGGCCCGGGCGGCCAGGGCCGGGTTCATGAAGTTCTTGCCAATGCCGCCGAAGAGCTGCTTGACCACCACAATGGCGAAGAAGTCGCCGATGATGATGCACCAGTAAGGGATGGTCACGGGGCACACATAGGCCAGCAGCACGCCGGTGACCACGGCGGACAGGTCATAGACCGTGGAGTCCAGCTTCATGATCTTCCGGTAGCCCCATTCAAAGAACACGCAGGCGGCGGCGGAGACCATGGTCACCAGCAGCGCCCGGAAGCCAAAGAAGAAGATGCTGCCGATCAGCGCGGGGGTCAGGGCGATGAGCACGTCCCGCATGATGGTCTGGGTGGTGTTGGGCCCGTGGTCGTGGGGGGAGCTGGAAACGGTCAGCTCATAGAAGTATTTCATGGGAGCAGCCATTTTTCCACCTCCTTAGGATTTGGCCGGCGCGGGGGCCGGTCTGGGGGGCGCGGCGTCCCGCAGACGCTGCTTGCCGGTGCGGAAGGACTGGACCAGGGGAATCCCGGCGGGGCAGGTGTAGGCGCAGCAGCCGCACTCGATGCAGTCCAGCAAATTCAGCGCCTTCAGCTCCTCCAGGTCGTTTTTCCGCTCCGCCTGGTACATCATCAGGGGCATCAGGCGCATGGGGCAGGCGTCCATGCACTTGCCGCAGCGGATGCAGTGGGGATTGGCCACATAGAACCGGTTCTGGGCCCCCAGGATGGTGACGGCGTTGACGCCCTTGGTCACGGTCACGTTCAGGTCGAACTGGGCTACGCCCATCATGGGGCCGCCGGAGAGGACCTTGTATGGATTTTGAGAGTGGCCCACGGCGTCTAAGAGGTCATTGAAGCTGGTGCCCAGGGGGACCATCAGATTCATGGGCTGCATGACGATGTCCCCGGATACGGTGACGATCCGGCGGATCAGGGGCATCCCCTCGTAAACCGCGTCGTGGATGGCCTTGCAGGTGCCGGCGTTGAATACGGCGCAGCCCACGGCGGCGGGCAGGCCGCCGGAGGGTACCTCCCGGCCGGTGATGGCGTAGATCAGCTGCTTCTCCGCGCCCTGGGGGTATTTCGCCGGAAGAATGTCCACGCTGATGCCGGTCTTGGGGTCGATCTCGGAGAGCAGCGCCCGTTTGGCCTCGGGCTTATTGTCCTCCAGGGCAATGTGGGCGCTCTGAAGGTTCAGAATTTTCATGACCACCTGCAATCCGGAGATCACATCCCCGGGGTACTCCTGGCACACCCGGTCGTCGGCCACGATGTAGGGCTCACACTCGGAGATGTTGACAATGATGGTGTCCACCTTGCCGATACCGGAGCTGAGCTTGACGTGGGTGGGGAAGGTGGCGCCGCCCATGCCGACCACGCCGCCCTCCCGGATGATGTTCATCAGCTCCTCGGGGGAGAGCTTGTCCACCTCCTCGGGGGTGCGGGGGGTGAGATCGGGGCAGGGGGTGTCCAGGTGGTCGTTCTCAATGACCACGCTCATCACCGTCATGCCGCTGGTGTGGGGCCGCATCTCCACCGCCTTGACGGTGCCGGAGACCGGGGCGTGGACGGGGACGCACAGGCCCTGATTGTCGCCGATTTTCTGCCCCACCGTGACGGGGTCCCCCTTCTTGACCAGGGGCTTGCAGGGCGCGCCGATGTGCTGCTGCATGGGGATCACCAGCACGTCCGGCTCCGGGAAGGGCTGGACCCGCTGCCCCTCCGCGTAAAATTTATTTTCTTTGGGATGGATCCCGCCGAAAAAGGAAAACGCCATGGATTCTTTCACCTCTTCCGTTGATTTTCACGCTTCCCGCGTACTTCTATATCATACTCCAATTTTTTTGGTTTGTCCATAACCAATCCGGCAAAATCAACAAATTTTTGTGAAAAAGTATAGTTATATCGATATAAATTGATGGGATTCCTGGCCCATGAACCCCAAAAGCGACCCATTTTACCTTCTTGCTTCAGTGCGTTCCTCATCCAAAATGCTCCCCCGGCAGGGGCAGGGGGAGCAGTGCCGACAAGGAATGCACTGAAATAAGAAAGTAGGCAGGAAAGTTTATGCTCCCGTCTGGCGGGGGTAAAAAAGGAAGGCAGGCAGGAATGGCTTCCTGCCTGCCGAATGAAAGGGGTTGACGCCCCTGCTGCGCTTTCCGCCGGGCGGATAGGCTCAAAGGAGCAGCTCCGCGATCTGCACCGCGTTGGTGGCGGCGCCCTTGCGGATCTGGTCGCCGCAGCACCACAGGGCCAGACCGTTGGGGTCGGTCAGATCCGGCCGGATCCGGCCCACAAAGACCAGGTCCTGATCGGAGGTGTCCAGGGGCATGGGGTACTTCTTGGCTCCCAGGTCGTCCACCAGACGGCAGCCCGGGGCGGCGGCGATGGCGGCCCGAGCCTCCTCCACAGAGACCGGCCCATCAAAATGACAACTGACGGAAATGGAGTGGCTCCGCACCACCGGCACCCGAACACAGGTGCAGCTGACCTTCAGCTCCGGCAGATGCATGATCTTCCGGCCCTCGTTCTGCATCTTCATTTCCTCGCTGGTGTAGCCAAAATACTGCTCCGACCCGATCTGGGGGATCAGGTTAAAGGCGATCTGGTAGGGGAAGACCTTGGGCTGGACCTGCTCCCCCCGGGCCAATGCCCCTACCTGGGCGGCCAGCTCCAGGGGACCCTCCGCCCCGGCGCCGGATACCGCCTGATAGGTGGAGGCGGTCATGGCGCGGATGGGCCGGATGGCGTTCAAGGCGTTTACCGCCGTAACGGTGATGATGGTGGAGCAGTTGGGGTTGGCCAGGATGCCCTTGTGGAGCTTCACGTCCCCCGGATTTACCTCGGGCACCACCAGGGGCACCTCCGGGTCCAGCCGGAAGGCGGAGGAGTTGTCTACGAACACCGCCCCCGCCGCCAGAATGGCCGGGGCCATGGCCTTGGCCACGTCGTTTTCCGCGGCGCCCAGCACCAGATCTACCCCCTGAAAGGCCCCGGGCGCGGCCTCCTGAATGGTCACAGCATCTCCCCGGAACGGCAGGGTCTTCCCGGCGCTGCGGCTGCTGGCCAGGGGCACCAGCTTCCCCACCGGGAAGTTCCGCTCCTCCAAAATTTTCAGCATCTCCCGTCCCACGGCGCCGGTGGCGCCCAGAACGGCGACGGTGTATTCCTTCAAATTGGTTTCCTCCTAAAAATTAGATGGCGAAGCTCTCATAGAGCACCTGAATGGCCCGGGCGAAGTCCCGGTTGTCGACCCCGATGATGATGTTCAGCTCGTCCGGGCTCTGGTTGATGATGCGGATGTTGATCCCGGCCCGGCCCAGGGCCCCGAAGAGCTTGCCGGAGATGCCGGGGCGGAAGGCCATCTGCCGGCCCACGGCGGCCACGATGGCGATCTGGTCGTAGACCACCAGGGAATCGGGCTTCACCTCCTGCTGGATCTCCGCCAGGATGGGGTACAGGCTGGCGGCGATGGCCTCGGTGGGCACCACCACGGAGACGTTGTCGATGCCGCTGGGAGTGTAGTCGATGGAGATGTTGTGCCGCTCAAAGACCGTCAGGATCTTGCGCAGTACCCCCACCTGGTTGCTCATGCCCCGCTTGGACAGGGACACCACGGAAAAATCCTTCCGCCCGGTGATGCCGGTGATGAACCGGTCCGGATCCGCGCTGGAGTCAAACCGCTCCCGGATCATGGTGCCCGGGTGGTCGGGGGCGTTGGTGTTGCGGATGTTCAGGGGGATGTTCTTCTCCCGCACCGGGTAGATGGCCCCCTCGTGGAGGACCTGGGCGCCGGAATAGCTCAGCTCCCGCAGCTCATCGTAGGTCACCTCCGGGATGGGCAGGGGGTCCTTGACGATCTGGGGGTCCGCCATCAGGATGCCGGAGACGTCGGTCCAGTTTTCGTAGACCTCCGCGTCCAGGGCCGCCGCCGCCAGGGAGCCGGTGATGTCGCTGCCGCCCCGGGAGAAGGTGCGGATGTGCCCGTCAGGCATCAGCCCGTAGAAGCCCGGGGTGACCACGCCCCGGCCGCTGACCATGGCCCGGAGGGCGGCGTAGGACCGGGCCTTGTCCACCTCCCCGTCCAGGGTGAATTTCACCCAGTCCACCGCGTCGATGAACTGGAAGTCCAGGTAGGCGGCCATAAGCCGGGCGGAGAAGTATTCGCCCCGGCTGACCAGCTCGTCCTGGGTCACGGATTTGGCGTCCAGCCGCTGCTTCAGGGCGGCGAACTCCTCCTCCAAATTCAGGTCGATGCCCAGCTCGTCCCGGATGGCGATGTAGCGGGAGGAGACCATTTCCAGCACCCCGGTGCAGTCCACCCCGTAGAGGGTGTGGGCGTAGCAGAGGTAGAGCAGGTCCGTGATCTTGTGATCCTTTTTGTTTCGCTTCCCAGCGGCGGAGACCACCACCACCCGCCGGGACGGGTCGGACAGCAGAATGTCCCGCACCTTCCGGTACTGTTTGGCGTCGGCCATGGAGCTGCCGCCGAATTTCGTCACTTTCAGCAAAATGGGATCCCTCCCTTTCTCACCCCGGCAGGGCGGCGATGAAGGCCTCCGGGTTCTCTTTCAGCCAGCGGTGCATCTGGAAAATGGGCACCGGCTCAGTGACGGCGGCGCCGTCCCAGTTTTCCCGGGTCCGTTCCCGGGGCCAGTCGCCGCCCCGGACGTAATAGCACAGGGCCTTGTCGTTGGTCACCCGGACCTTGGGACCGTAGCCGCAGTAGAAGCCCCGGCCATTCAGGAAGTCCACGCAGTCCTGCACCACATTATATGCGGTGGGATACCGGCCCGCTCCCTGCCCCAGGAAGCTCTGCCGGCCGGAGGTGCTGCCCACCAGGGTTATGAGATTGTAGTTATCGGGCACCGTGGCCTCGGGGACGCCCTGGGGGAACAGGGCCGGCTGGACGAAGGCGTGGAACGCCTCCCCCTCCCGGGAGGCCTGGCAGATCAGCTTGCAGGTGTAGCCCCGGGCCCGGAACCGGGCCACGTCCTCCCCCCGGATCCGGCGGATGCCGGCGGCGGGGATGGCGGAGATGTCCAGGCTCACCCCGAAGGCGATGTTGGCCGAGACGATCAGCTTGTGCCAGGTGTCGATGCCGTCCACGTCGGTGGTGGGGTCGGCCTCGGCGTAGCCCAGGGCCTGGGTCTGGGCCAGGGCGTCCTCATAGCTCAGGCTCCGGCGGGTCATGGCGTCCAAAATATAGTTGCAGGTGCCGTTGACGATGCCTCCCACCTGCTCCACCGTCTCAATCCGCCGGACTCGCTCCAACTCGGATAGCCACCCGATGCCTCCGCCTACGGAGGCGGTGCAGCGCAGCAGAGTACCCTGCTCCTGGGTCAGGGGCAGCAGCTCGTCGTAGAAGGTGGCCACCAGGGCCTTGTTGGCGGTGACCACGTTTTTTCCCGCCTGGATGGCGGCCAGGACGTACTCCCGGGCGGGGTGCAGCCCGCCGATGGCTTCCACCACCGTGTCCACCGTGGGGTCCAAGAGAATGTCGTTAAAATCGTGGGTGACCTTGGCGTCCGGCAGGGACAGCGGCCTCCGGCACAGCACCCAGGCCACCTGCATATCCGGCCGGGGGCCTGTCAGTTCATAGACGCCCTGGCCAACGGTGCCGAAGCCCAGCAGTCCGATGCGCATAGATGGCACCTCCGTCTCTTTTTGCCGGGAAAGAGCCTCCGGCGGCAAAAATACTTGCGTTTTTTTCGGAAACAGTATATCATAACCTTGGGGAAAATGCAATAGTGACCCTTTGGCAAGTATTTTTCAATTCCCGCCCCGGATTTGTGCAAAGGGGCCGAAAGGGCCCCGCCGGAGGCGGGCGGCCCGGCAAGCCCCCCGCGCCGGGAAGAATGCTATTATTATAATGTATAGGAGGCAAGACCGTGGACGAAGAGATCCTCTTTTTCTTTGGGGCCCATATGGATGCCCTGCCCGTTTACCAGGCCCTTTGGCAGCTCCTAGAGGAACAGCTCCCCCAGACCCGCCGGAAGGTGAGCAAGACCCAGATCTCCTTCTACGACCGGCGGATGTACGCCTGCGTGTCCTTCCTCCCGGCCCGGCCCGCCGCCCTGCGGCCCAAAACCGGGTGGCTGACGCTGACCTTCGGCTTGAACCGGCGGGAGACGGATCCCCGGATCGACGCCGCGGCGGAGCCCTATCCCGGCCGCTGGACCCACCATGTGCTGCTGTCCTCCCCGGAGGAGGTGGACGGCCAGATCGCTGCCTGGCTCCGGGAGGCGGCGGCCTTTTCCGCCGAAAAACGGTGACCGTTCCGGTCGGAGCGCCAGGGAAAGCTCCGACGGGCCCGGGGTTTCCGGGATGTTCACGCTTTGACTATTGATTTTAGAAAACGGATGGTGTATACTAACACTGTATTAGGCGAAAAATGCCGCCATGAACGTGAGGAGGACCTTGGAATGGGGAAAAAATGGTGGGTTTTGCTGCCGGTCTTGCTGGGTATCTGTTTTCTGCTGGGCTGCCGGAAGGATCCGGCCCCAACCGGGGATCCCACGGAGTCTGCCCCCCCGGCGAAAACCTATACCGTGCAATATGTGATTTTGGGCCAGACGGTGGAGACGGAGACCGTGGCGGAGGGTGACTATCCCCAGGACTACACCCCTAAGATCAACGGCCTGGCCTTCTACGGCTGGCTGGATGAGCAGGGGTCGGCGGTGACCCCCTCCAATCAGCCTATTCAGTCGGACCGGGTGTATACCGCCCGGATCTATCCCGATATTTCCGGCCACCGGCCCTATCTGTATACCGATCAATACGGCTGCCTACGGCCGGACGGGGAGCTGACCGCCAACGATCTGGTCAACGCTCTGGCCAGCTTAGCCCAGGGGGAGGCCATGAAATACTTTCCGGGCCTGCCCTCCGGGGACTATCCTGTTCCCACGGATCAGCTCAAGTCTGTTCTGTCCGGTCTGTTTCCCCCCAGCTATTTGGAGTCGCCTCTGGCGGCCCTTACGGAGGCCACCGTCACCCGGGGCCAGTTCGCCACATTGATGAACGGCCTGCTGGGCCGGGGCGGGGGAGAGCCGGTGACCATTACCGAGGGGGCCACCCGTCCCATGGACCTGGCCCCGGAGCGGGCGGACTATCTGGAGATACTGGAGGCCGCCATTCCCCATGTGGTGGACCGGGAATCCGGGTCCTCCCTGGCCGCGGGGGTGGAGACCCTGCCCCTTCCCCAAGGGCTGCCCACTGGCTTCTTCTTCCGGGGCGGGTATCTGTACTACGCCGACGAGCAGGGAAGACTGGCGTCCAACGCCACCGTGGGATTGCTGACCTTTGACGAAAACGGGCGCTATACCAGCGGCGACGGGGAGCTGGACGCCATCGTGGCCGGGATCCTGGCGGAGATCATGGAAAAGGAGCCGGGTTTGAGCCGGCTGGAATACCTGCGCAGGGCCTTCTGGTACTGCCGGGACAGCTTCACCTATTTCCGACGGTACGGCTATAACTTCGGCGAGACCGGCTGGGAGATCGACGACGCCAAAATGATGTTCCTGGAGAAGCGGGGCAACTGCTACAACTTCGCCGCCTCCTTCTGGGCCCTGGCCCGGGGGCTGGGCTATGACGCCACCGCCATCAGCGGCACCATGACCGCCACGGATCAGCCCCACGGCTGGGTAGAGATCCCCTTCGACGGGGAAGACTACATTTTTGATGTAGAGATGGAGTATGTATACGTCTACGAGCGGGACGTCCATGACAAGGATATGTTCATGGTGACCCTTGAGGACGGAGAATGGTGGAATTACAAGCGTCCGTAACGGACGCCGGAAATTGAGGAAACTGCCTTGAGCCTGGAAAGCATTGGACTGATCAGCTGCCTGCTGCCCCTGACGGCGGCGCTCTACTTTCTGATCCCCTGGGAACGGGGGAAAAATTGGGTCCTGCTGGCTGCGGGACTGCTCTTCTATGCCTTCGGCAGTCTGCCCGGGGTGGCGCTGCTGCTCCTGGTGGCCCTGGTCAACTATTTGCTGGGGCTGCTGATCCGGAGCGGGAAGCTGGGCAAGCTGCCCCTGATCCTGGGCGTGGTGGGGAACCTGGCCTTTTTGGGGGCGTACAAGTACCTGGACTTTCTGCTGAGCCAGCTCTCTCCCTGGCTGGCCGTCCCGACGCTGGGGCTGGCGGCCCCCCTGGGGGTGTCCTTCTTTACCTTTAAATGCGTCAGCTATCTGGTGGACGCTTACCGGGACCGGAGTAAGGCCACCCGGAGCTTCCCGGCGCTGCTGCTGTATATCTCCTTCTTCCCCCAGATCGCGGCGGGGCCCATCACCCGGTTCGACGATTTTTCCCGGCAGCTCACCGGGCGGCGCTGCACCCTGGAGCTCTGCGCCGGGGGTCTGCGGCGGTTCGTGGCGGGCATGGGCAAGAAGCTGATCCTGGCCGGGATCGCCGCCAAGGCGGTGGACGGGGTGTTCGCCCTGGCCGCTCCGGATATCCGGCTGGCCTGGCTGGGCGCGGTTGCCTACCTGATCCAGATCTACTTTGACTTTTCCGGCTATTCGGACATGGCCATCGGCCTGGGGCAGTTCTTTGGGTTCCAGACCCCGGAAAATTTCAACTACCCCTATATTTCCGCCTCGGTGACGGAATTTTGGCGGCGGTGGCACATCAGCCTCTCCTCCTGGTTCCGGGACTATGTCTATATCCCCCTGGGCGGCAACCGGAAGGGGAAGGGCCGTACCGCCTGGAATAAATTTGTGGTCTTCGCCCTGTGCGGACTGTGGCACGGAGCGGCCTGGACCTTTCTGGCCTGGGGCGTGTGGCACGGGATCTTTTCCGCCCTGGAGAGCCTCCGGTGGATCGACACCAGGAAGCTGTCCCAGTCCCGGGCGGGGAAAATCACCTGCCATGTCTACACCCTGCTGGTGGTGCTGCTGGGCTTCGTCTTCTTCCGGGCGGAGAGCCTGGCCCAGGGCTTCCAGATGGTGGCGGCCCTGTTCACCGGCTTCTCCTTCACCGCCGCCGGCACCGTGACCCTGGCCCGGCTGGCAAACCCCGAGTGCCTGTTTGTTTTGTGCCTGGGGGCGGCGCTGTCCACCCCGGTGTGGCCCTGGCTTCGGGAGAAGCTGGGCCGGGCCCGGCCCGCCTTGGAATGCGCCGCCTGCCTGATTTTGCTGCTCCTGTGCCTGGGGAAGCTGGCGGCGGGGGATTTCGCGCCGTTTATCTACGTCCAGTTTTAGAGGTCTGAAATGGGAAAGAAATTCTTTAGTTGGCTGTTTTTGCTGGGCTTTTTCGCCATGACGCTGACGCTGAGCCTGGGGATGCTCCTGTTTGGCCCCTCCACCGCCGGCGCCAACGAGATTTTGGCCCAGCCGCCCAAGGTCTTGGACCGGGACGGGGCCTTTAATCAGGAGGTGCTGTCCGACGGGGCGGCTTACCTTGCGGACCACTTCTATCTGCGCAAGGAGCTGATCAGCCTGAACGATCTGCTCTCGGCCCGCTTTTTCGGTGTCTCCGGCGCGGAGGATGTGATCGTGGGCCGGGCGGGGTGGCTCTACTACGCCCCCACTCTGGAGGGCTACACCGGAACCGCTTCCCTGGGGCCGGAGCTGGAAAACGCGGCGGAAAACCTGGCCCTCATGGCCCAGTACTGCGCCGAAAACGGGCGGCAGTTCCTGTTTTGCGCCGCGCCCAATAAGAATTCCCTGTACCCGGCCTGGATGCCAAACTACGGCGCCGTGGCCCAGGAGCGGGATATCGATCGACTTTTTGCCCTGCTGACGGAAAAGCAGGTGCCCTATCTGGACCTGTACGCCCTGTTTGACGGGGAGGAGGTCCTCTACTATGCCCACGATTCCCACTGGAATCCCAAGGGCGCGGCCCTGGCGGCGGACGCAATCAACGCCGCCTTCGGCCTGGAGAGCGACTACTACGCCGGACCCTTCGATACCGGCGCACACCGGGGCGACCTGTATGAGATGCTCTATCCGTCCCAAGCTTTCGTCGACCCGGAGACCGGCCCGGTCTACGCCGGGGCGCTGACCTTCACCTATGACCCGGCCTTCGGCAGCAAGCCGGACAGCATCACCATCGTCACCCAGGGGCCGGGGACCGGCAGCCTTCTTGCTTACCGGGACTCCTTCGGAAACGATCTGCACCCCTACCTGGCGAACAGCTTCGCTTCGGCCCGGTTCTCCCGGGCGGCCAGCTACGACCTGACCCTGCCGGGGGAGAAGGTCCTGATCGAGCTGGTGGAGCGGAATTTACACTATCTGGTGAGTTATGTGCCCATAATGCCCGCGCCGGTCCGGGATGTGACCCTTCCCGCGGCCTCCGGCCAGGCGGAAACGCCCTCCTACAACGCCAACGGCGCGCCGGAGGGCCTGACCCTGGTGCGGGGCGTCCTGCCCGAGGGGGCGGCGCCGGGAGCGGCCTATCTGATCTGCGGCGGGAAGGCCTACCAGGTGTTCCGGCTGGAAAACGGGGGCTACGGCGCCTACGTCCCGGCGGAGGAGCCGGCCACGGCGGTGGCCTGCGTCCTAGGTGGGCAAACACAAGTATTTTCCATCTCAGAATGAAAATATAGAAAGGAAATCGGTATGAAAAAATTTGTTGTTTTGGCTCTGGCTCTGGCGCTGCTGCTGGCCGCCTGCGCGCCCGCCCATCCCCAGGAGACCCAGGGCCAGCCCGCCCAGACGAGCGCCGGCCAGACCACTACCGGCAAGGCCGCCCAACCCCCGGAGACCACCTCAGCCGCGGAGCCGGTGATCTCCACCCAGGCTCCCACCCAGGAGCCGACCCAGGAGCCGACCCAGGCCCCCACCCAGGAGGCCACGGAAGTGCCCACCACCGTCTCCGGTGTGGACCAGGAGCTGCTTTCTAAGGCCCAGAGCTGCATCGATAAGACCGTGGAGGAGCTGATCGCCCTGATCGGCGAGCCCATGAATTCGGACTACGCCCCCAGCTGCCTGGGACCCGGAGAGGACGGCCGGCTGTACTACGAGGGCTTCTTTGTGGAGACCTATCGAGAGGACGGTACGGAGATCGTCCGGTGGGTAGAGGAAGGCTGATTGATTTTCGGCGTGGCGTCCCCCCTGTGTTCCGGCACTGACCAACCGGAACGGACCCGCGCCACCGGAAGGAGCGGAGAGGTATGAAGAAGGAAGGCAGACGGAAATGGATCATCATCGGCATTGTGCTGCTGGTGCTTCTGCTGGCCATTGCCGGCGCCATTGTGGCCACCGTGTACCTGACAGGGGAGCGGCCCTATGACCTTGCTTGGAACACCATGCCCCAGGACGGGGTGCTGACCCTGAACACCCTGGAGGACGGGTATCTGGAGCTGTCCTGGCCGGAGGGAGAGAAGGCCCAGTTCTATTATATCCAGGTGCTGCGAGGGGAGGAGGAGATCTACTCCATCCTGGCGGAGACCGACCGGTCCTGCGTTCTGCCCCCCCTGGGGGACCGGGAGTACACCATCCGGGTCCAGTCCGGCCGCCGGTACGATATGCTGGGCAGGAAGGATCTGGTGCGCTTCGGGGACGAGGCCCTGTCCGTCACCGGGGTGTTCACGCCGCCCACCGCCGGGAGCGTGACCTGGGAGGCCAATCCCACCCGGAAGATTTTGGATGTGTTTGTCAGCGTGGCGGAAAATGAGACCTGCCAGTTGGAGGTGATTCCGGAGGGGGAGGAGCCTCCCGCCGCCCGGGAGCTGACCGCCGGACAGACCACCTATACCTACGGCGCCGGCGGGGAGCTGCCCCTGCTCTCCTACGGGAAGGAATACCGGATCCGCAGCGCTGTCTGCCGGACTACCCGGAACCTGATTTTCCAGGGGCCCATGATCGACGGCCCCACCCTGGACCGGGAGGACCTGCTGGGCACCAAGCTGGCGGTGGCCTGCCAGGATCTGGGCAATAACCGGTACCTGCTGACCTGGAACGAGACCAAGGGCGAACGCTACCAGGTGCTAATGCGCATGGAGGGGGAGGAAGACTGGCGCACCGTGGCGGAGATCCCCCGGGGGGAGGAGCGGAAGTACATCACCGGCTACCTGCCTCAGAACACCAACTATGAATTTGAAGTGCTGGCCCTGGGCGGCAAGACCCTGCCGGACAGCGAGTACGCCGCCGAGCCGGGCTACGCCGCGGCCCTCACCGGCTATTCACCGGTGGGCTCCACCATTTGGCCGGTCCAGGATCTGAAGGTCTACGATACCCCGGGAAGGCATCAGGTGATCGGCACGGCCCCCCAGGCCACGGCCTATTGCGTCCTGGACCGAGAGGAAGGAATGTTCCAGATCCGCTTTGGGGACGGCTACGGCTACATCGACTGCAACTACTGCATGATCAACCTGGCGGAATTTTTGGGGGATCTGTGCCAGTACGACATTGTCAACAGCTATCAATCGCTGTACATGGTCCATGAGTATGCCATTCCCGAGGTGACGGACACGGTGGTGGCCGGCTACGAGGATATTCAGCTGGCGGATGGCAGCTTCCTGGTGCCCCTGCTCTATCCCACCGCCCAGAAGCTGGAGCAGGCCGCCCAGCTGGCCAAGCGGGAGGGGTACATCATCCGAATCTACGACGCCTACCGGCCCCGGATGGCCACGGTCTCCATTTTTGACCTGACCGAGCTGTCCTACTTTGAGCCCCTGCCGGAGCAGACCAACACCGGCGAGACGGTGGAGGTCGCCCCCGGGACCACCTACCAGGAGCTGATGACCGACGGGCGGTACGATCTGGCCAACTTCCTGGCCGCCGGCGGCTCCACCCATAATCTGGGAATCGCCATGGATCTGACTCTGGTGGACCTGGAGACCGGGGAGGAGCTGAAAATGCAGACCCGGATGCACGACCTGAGCTGGTACTCGGAGCTACAGCAGAACAACCAGAACGCCGGCCTGCTGGCGATTATCATGGACGCCGCCGGCTTTGGAGGCCTGCGGTCGGAGTGGTGGCACTTCCAGGACAACGACGCCCGGGAAAATCTGGGACTGACCAACTTTATGGAGCCGGGGGTGTCCTGCCGGTGCTGGATGTTCGACGGCGAGAGCTGGCGCTACCGCCAGGAGGACGGCACCTACATCACAGACCAGACCGCCACCATTGACGGAAAGGACTACACCTTCGACGCCGAAGGACGGCTGAAGGAGTGATGGCGGAAAGCGCCCCCGAAAAGAGCTTTATTTTTCCCCCGGTGTCCCCGGGGGAAAAATATTTTGGACAGTAAGTAAAATATACTTGACATTCTATCAGATATATGATACTATCTATTCAGGGAGGTGATACCGATCGGACGCAATCTGAAAATCAAGGCGGCTCGGGCCGAGCGGGACATGACCCAAAAAGCCCTGGCCGAGGCGGTGGGGGTCTCCCGGCAGACCATGAACGCCATCGAGCAGGGGGACTACAACCCCACCATCCGGCTGTGCCGGGCCATCTGCAAGGTGCTGGGAAAATCGTTGGACGAATTATTCGGCGAGGAGGAAGAACATGAAGAATCAAAAATACAATATTGATGAAATGCAGGAGCGCAGGCTCTTTCAGATCGAGGAGATCGGCTTCTGGCTGACCTTCTGGGCCAGCGGGGCGGCGGTGGTGATCCAGGCGGTGCTGGGGGCGGACCTGAGGCAGATCGCCGGGGAGGGGATCGTGCTGCTGATCAGCTCGGCCTACCTGGTGTTCGCCACTGTGCGAAACGGCATCTGGAGTAAGGGCGGCCCGGCCCCCACCCTCCGGACCAACGCCCTGGTGAGCCTGATCCCGGCGGCGGCCTGCGGGGCGATTCTGCTGATCCGGGTGCTGGCGGTGCTGAAGCGGCCCCTGACCCTGGGGGTGGCCGGTGTCGCTCTGGCCTTCGCGGGGGTGTGCTATCTTGGCTGCCTGGGAGCGCTGGAGGCCCTGCGGGCGGTCTACCGGAAGCGCCGGGACGCCTTGGATGCTGAGGAGGACGAAACCGCCTGAGCTGGTAAAAATTTCTGTATAGCCTCCGAAAAATTGGCAATACTTAACTTCGGAGGTGCTATTAACCAATGAACAACCAAAAATCTGGCGGTTTCAACGGGAAGGGCTACTACATAGCCCTGATCCTGTGCGCCGCCGCAATCGGGATCTCTGGCTATTTGTACTACCGGAACGCAACCCACACCAATCAGGAGCCGGACGCGTCTGTGTCCGCCACCAACCAGGTCCAGCAGGATGTGCCGGTCATCGCCACCAAGCCACCGGTCACCCAGCCGTCCAAGCCCACCCAGCCGTCCGCGCCCACAAAGAAGGCGCTGCGGACCGCCGCCCCCCTGGAGGGGGAGACCGTGGCGGAGTATGCCATGGACTGCCTGAGCTACAACCAAACCACCCGTGACTGGCGGGTTCACAACGGCGTGGACATTGCCGCCGGGGCCGGGTCCGCCGTGAAGGCCGCCGCCGACGGCACCGTTACCGAGGTCTACACCGACGACACCATGGGCGCCACCGTGGTCATCACCCACGCCGATGGCTATGTCACCCGGTATTCCAGCCTTTCGGAAAACGTGGCGGTGAAGGCCGGGGACGCGGTGACCATGGGTCAGACCATCGGCTATGTGGGCCAGTCCGCTCTGCTGGAATCGGCCCTGGGGGACCACGTCCATTTCAGCGTCACCCGTGACGGTACGCCGACGGATCCGGCAGACTTCTTCAGTCTGGGATGAACAACTGGGCCGCCCTCCGGCGGCCCTTTCCCTGTCCGCCGCGGGAATACATCCAATGAAAAAATGTATTTTTTTCAAAAAAATGGCTTGACAAACGGCGCCGTGCGTGTTAACATATTCAGGCATGCGCGGGTAAACCCCCATGCAACTGCGATGATGCGGGAGATTGCGCCGGAAGGCGGTAACTTCCGCGGAGTATGTCCGGTCATCGGGCGGCTGAGCGATCCTGTTCACGCTGGCGTATATCGCCGGAGGCAGGAAAGGCCGGCCTTGCGTCGGCCATTTTTCATGGTCCGGAGTGATACGCACGGCGGCGTGAACAAAAAGATGCTCATCCGTACCCAGGATCCAAAAAACTGAGTACGTTTTTCAAGGAGGAAAACAACCATGGCAAACCAGGAAAAGATCCGCATCCGGCTGAAGGCCTATGATCATCAGTTGATCGACTCCAGCGCGGTCAAGATCGTGGAGACCGCCAAGCGCAACGGCGCCGCCGTCTCCGGCCCCATCCCGCTGCCCACCAAGAAGGAGATCGTCACCATTCTCCGGTCCCCCCATGTGAATAAGGACAGCCGGGAGCAGTTCGAGCGCAGAACCCATAAACGTCTGATCGATATTCTCAACCCCAATCAGAAGACCGTTGAGGCCCTGATGAGCCTGGATCTGCCTGCTGGCGTTGAGATTGAGATAAAGCTGTGATCTTCCCCCGTCAGGGAGATCGCGAGCTGCCCGCACTGTCTTTCATCGGGCGGACGGGTCATGTTGGCAAGGGAGAGCCAATGCTCCCAAGTCAACCAATAACCTATTAAAAAGGAGTAGAAACCATGCAAAAAGCAATCATCGGCAAGAAAGTGGGCATGACCCAGATCTTCGATGAGAGCGGCAAGGTGATCCCGGTCACGGTTATCGAGGCCGGTCCCTGCGTCGTCACTCAGAAGAAGACCATGGAAACCGACGGCTATGTGGCCGTCCAGCTGGGCTTCGAGGATGTGAAGGAGTCCAAGCTGACCAAACCGGAGGCCGGCCACCTGAAGAAGGCGGGCGTGTCCCCCAAGAAGCATCTGAAGGAATTTAAGCTGGAGAAGGCCGGCGAAATGAACGTGGGCGACGTGGTGAAGGCCGATACCTTCGCCGCTGGGGACAAGGTGGACGTCACCGGGATCTCCAAGGGCCACGGCTACCAGGGCGTTGTGAAGCGCCAC
>CANQQI010000030.1 GCA_947625945.1 uncultured Oscillospiraceae bacterium | reverse complement strand
TCCCCTTTTGACATTATTAATCACCCCACTTGTTAGACATTATATCACATCGTCTAACAAATGGGGTGCAGTTCATTCCCCGTGCCTCTTTTACTTTGCCTCCTGGTGGGGATACCGGTAAGTCACCGTTTTGCCCGTGGCCTGTGCGTAGGCGATTTCCGACGCGGTGCTTTTCCCGATATAGTCCCCCGGATTGATCACATAGATCCCATCGGACAGGTCAATTTTCCGCTTGTGCATATCGTCCAGCATTTCCTTGACCTGGGGCGTCACTTCCCTGCCGTACTTGTGGTCGGCATGGCCGAACAGGCCCACGGAAAGCACGATTTTCCCTGCCAGCGTCAACTCCTCCTGGGCTTCCAAAAATACCTTCTTGAACCGCGTGCTGCCGCACAACGTGATGACCTGGTACTCCCCGATCATTTTACGGTCCTGCCGGAGGCCAATTCAAAGTGGTATTTGACGATTCCCAGGTCCACGTTGACAAAGGGTCCGGCGGCGCTGGGCTTCAGATGCGCCTCTCCGTTTTCATCCAGGGTGAAGCAGAACTTCTGCTGATTCACGGCGGTGGGAGCCAGCAGCGCCGCCTCCACGCCCTTTTTGAACCAGTCCGGGGCCTCCCCTTTCAGCTCCGTCACCTCCTGGAAGGTCTTGCTTTTACGGGGCTTGCCCTGGGTGGCGCCATAGCCCAGGGCAATGGTCAGCGCCAGCTTTTCTCCGGGCCTGATCTCCGCCCAGACCTGCTTGGCCCGGAAAATTCCTGCCCAGCAGCTGTTGAGGCCGATGGTCTGGGCGTAGAGCACCAGCTTTTCCCCGTAGTAGCCGCACTTCTCCTCCAGATTGGGCCACTCCGGCCCCACAAGTGCCAGATAGCTGGGCACGTTCCGCCAGCCGGAGAGCCTGGAGATCGGGCTTCCGTAGACCCCGTCCGTCTCCTCCATCAGTTGGATGTGGAGCCCGGATTCTTGGTTGATCTGGCCTACCCGCTCCCGGAGCAATTTCAGAGTCTCCGGCGCGATGGGCTTGTCCTGATATCCCCGCACCGAGTGCCGGACCTGAATGGCCTCCAATTCCGTCATGATTTTTGCCTCCTTCAAAAGAAACCGCGCTTCCGCTTTTTGTGTCCATTATAGCACATTTTTTCCGCTTGTCCACTCCCCTGCCGCTGAAAAAAGACATCCCCCGCCGCAGGGGATGTCTTTTTTCGGTGACAAACTACACCGGCTCGGGGGGCCCGTGGGAGGCCCACCGGCGGGAATTAGGCTTTGGGATGGAATTTGTCGTACACGTTTTTCAGCCGCTGGTTGATCATATGGGTGTAGACCTGGGTGGAAGAGATATCGCTATGGCCCATCAGCTCCCGAACCGAGCCGATGTCCGCGCCGTTTTCCAGCAGATGCACGGCAAAACTGTGACGCAGCGTGTGGGGGGTAATCTCCTTTTCAATGTGGGCGGTCGCCTGATAGTGCTTGAGGATCTTCCAGAAGCCTTGGCGGCTCATCCGCACCCCGCTGACATTGACGAACAGCGCCTGCTCCTCCGGGGAGGCCAGCATCCCGGAGCGGACCTCGTGCATATACACCGCCAGGGCTTTTTGCGCCTGGGGATACAGCGGAATGGCCCGGGTCTTTTTCCCGCTGGAACAGCGGACGATCCCCTGCTCCAGGTTCACATCGTCCACGTTCAGGTCGATGAGCTCCGTCACCCGCATACCGGTGGCGTACATCACTTCCAGCATGGCCTTATCCCGATAGCCCTTGGCGTCTACGCACACGGGCTGGGCCAGCAGCATCTCGATCTCCCGGCCGGTGAGAATCTGTGGCAGCTTCTTCTCTCCCCGATTCACCCGAATGTCCGTCACAGGGGTGAACTCCAGAAAGCCGGAGGAAACCAGGTAAGAATAGAAATTGCGAAGACTCGCCAGGCACCGGGAAACGGTGGCGGCAGAGCGTCCGTCGGATTCCAGGTAGGACAGGTAATCGCTGATATTCTGTTGTTGCGCGTCCACCACATCCAGGTCCTCATTGTCCTGGAGCCACTGGCTGTACTGCCGAATGTCCCGCAGGTAGGAGGCGACGGTGTTGGCGGAGGCCTGTTTTACCTTTGTCAGGTAATTTTCATAGGCTCGAATCAGATCCAACATGAATAAAGCGTACCTTTCCAAAAGAAATCTAAAGCAGTGACGCCAAAAACGGCGCGATCACACTTACTTCCAAGAAAACCACCAGCAGCGCCAGGGTCCCGCATACCGCTAAATCCGTCCACAGCTCCCTTCGCCTGCCGGTAAGTCGTCTCAAACAGAACCAGCAGAGCAGCGGAAAACAGACCCAGTCGGAAAAAAGGAGCAGCAGCCGGATCAGCCAGGCGGCGGAGCCAAATACCAGGCCCAATCCCCCGCCCAGAAAGCCGAAGACAAAGCCCTTCATCAAGCAAACAAGTACCGTCAGGCCCTCCAGTCCGATCCAGGAGGCCCAGGCCGCCAAGAGAAACGGCAGCAGCGCTCCGGAAGCGAGGCCCATAGGTGAAGCGGGCAAACCTGCGGAAGAAGCAACCATCGCAAGGTTGGCCTGCCCTATCAGAGACGCCGACCGAATGCCGGTAGCCAATCCGAAACATGCGGAGAACGCAAGCAGCGCCATGCAAGTCCTGCGCCGAACCGCTGTAGAGGAAACGGGATACGAACCTTCCAACGCACACATTCCTTTCCAAGAGCAACTTCAATTTGATAAATTAGGAGCATAGCCGTCGGAAAGTCATAAATCGGGCAGGTTGCACCCGGTTTCCCCTCGCACAGATACTATACTCCAAAATCAACGCAATTTCAAGACCCTTTTGGATATTTTTACGATTTTTGTAGATTATGCCCACTTTTATGTTAACGCCATTATGTCAACTCACGCAACCACCCCGAAACGTTTGTTTATCATTTTCAACTATTTTCCAATATCTGGGGATTGAAGTCCTCCTTTGGTACTAAATATTGATTTTGCAAGTTTCCCTGCATACAAGAAATAGTGGGTAAATATTATTTACCCACTATGGCAATTTGTACAACTTAACGGGAGGTTATGTGTCTGCGGCGGTGTTTGGGCCCCCCTGCCCCCTTCAGGCCCACCAGACTCACCCCTAGGCACCCGGCAAGCACCACCAGCGCGGTGACCCACACCCCCTGGTACTGGCCGCTGAAGAATAAAGCGGTCATACTCAGCAGGATCAAGAAATAACCAAGCCCGGTCAGCCCGCACACCAGCAGCCGCTGATGGCCCACCAGCGCGGAGGCAATCCACGCCCCCGTTCCGGCGGACAGCAGTAGCACCGCCAGCGCGCCGTACCCCATGGCCTCCTCCGATATCCGTTCCCCGTCAATGAGCCAAGCCACAATTGCCGCCCCCGCCAGGGTGACGGCAAACGCCGCCGCGATCCCCGCGGCCACTCCGGCGGGGAGGCTGATCCCCTTTTTCCCGTTTCTTGGATTTGCGCCCATATCCATGCCCCCTTCCCTACACCCTATTCGCCCGTCTCTAAAATATGAGCATGAAAAAACCGCCCCGAAGGGCGGCATCAAGTACTTTTCCTATTCAGCGGCCGGTGACGGCCTCATAGATGAAATGGCCAAGATTGATCAGGGCGTTGACCAGCATTGCTCCCAGAATCCCGCAGACCTCGGTTCCGCAGAGCTGGATCACCGCCGCGGCGCACAAATAGAGAATACTGCTGACGGTGTCGTACTTCCCCGGAAGCCCACCGCAGATCGTGGCGACGATTTCTCCCAAAATCAAACCGATCAGCATCAGCACAAAGGGCAGCATCACAAGAATGAACTGCTCCACATTCCGCCAGAGGATCAGCTGAAGGACAAAGGCGTAGATCAGAACGATCAGTTCCTTGTTGAACGCGTCTCCGGCAATCAGTCCGCACAGCATCATGACCGCCAGCGGCAGCACGGTAAACAGCATTACGATCACCCAGCCGGAAAGCACCGGCCTGCGGTCCGTGATCTCCCGGATAAAGCGCATTCTCTCCCCTCCCCCAGCCAAAGATGTTCCGCCCGGCCGGCGCCTGCCGGCCGGGCGAAAAATCAGCGTTTCAAATCAGTTGGACATCTGCGCCACCATGGCGTCCAGCAGCGCCTTGGCCTGCTCTTTGGTCTGCCCCACGGCGGTGTAGTAGAACTTGACCTTGGGCTCGGTGCCGGAGGGGCGGGCGATCACGCTGCCCTTACTTCCCAGCAGGAACTCCAGCACATTGGACTTGGGCAGGGTAATGGTCTTCACCGTGCCGGTAGCCAGGTCCCGGTCCTCGCTGGAGCGGTAGTCCCGAACGCCGGTGACCTTGGCCCCGCCGATGGATTCAGGGATCTGGGCCCGCAGGTCCGCCATCAGCTTGGCGGCCTTCTCCATGGCGTCCGCGCCAGTCAGGGCAATGCTCTGAACGTAGGCCAGGTAGTAGCCGTACTTCTGATACAGCTCCTCCATAGCGTCCAGGATGGACTTGCCTTCCTTTTTCAGGGAGGCGGCCAGCTCGCAGGTCAGCAGGGACGCCACCATGGCGTCCTTGTCCCGGGCGTAGGTGCCCTTCAGGTAGCCACAGCTCTCCTCGAAGCCGAAGAGGAACTTCCGCTCTTCGCCCTTGCCCTCCAGCTCCAGAATCTCGCCGCCGATGTACTTAAACCCAGTGAGCACCCGCTTCATGGTCACGCCGTAGTTGGCAGCCACCCGGTCCGCCAACGGGGAGGACACGATGCTCCGCACGACCTCGGCCCCCTGGGGAATGGTGCCCTTGGCGGTGCGGGCCTTGAGGATGTAGTCCAGCAGCAGGCAGCCCAGCTCGTTGCCGCTGAGCTTCTTGTAGCCGCCCTTGCCGTCGGGCACGGCGATGGCCAGCCGGTCGGCGTCCGGGTCGGTGCCCAAAATCACGTCACAGGGGGCGGTGGCGGCCACCTTATAGCTCTCGTTCAGGGCCGCGTCGGTCTCGGGGTTGGGGTATTCGCAGGTCTTAAAGTCCCCGTCGGGCTGCTCCTGGCACTTGACCACGGTGATGTTCACACCCAGGCGGCCCAGGATGGTGCGGACAGGCTCGTTGCCGGTGCCGCACAGGGGGGTGTAGACGATGTCCAGCCCAGCGGAGCGGAGCATCTCCGGATCCACGGCCTCCGCCATCACGGTCTGGTAGTATTTTTCCCACAGCTCCTGACCGATGTAGGAGATCAGGCCCTCGTCAAGATATACCTGAAAGCTCTTTTTCTCGGGGACAAAGTAGGGAATGGTCTCGATCCGCTCCGTCACCACGGCGGCCGGCTCGTCGGTGAGCTGGCAGCCGTCGGGGCCGTAGCACTTCACGCCGTTGTAGGCCCCGGCGTTGTGACTGGCGGAGATGACAATGCCACAGCCGCAGCCCAGCTCTCGAACGGCGAAGGACAGCATAGGAGTCGGGGCCAGCCGGTCATACAGCCAGGTGTGGATCCCTGCCTCGGCAAAGGCCACGGCGCAAACCTCGGCAAAAAGCTGGGAATTGTGCCGGGAATCGTAGCCGATGGCGGCCTGCTGGGGAAGATCCGTAGAAGACAGCCACGCGGCCATGCCCTGGGCGGCCCGGCGGACAGTATAGCGGTTCAGCCGGTTGCTGCCCACGCCCATCAGGCCCCGCATCCCGGCGGTGCCAAACTGCAAGTCCCCGGAGAAGGCGCCCTTCAGCTCCTCGGGGTCGTTCTTCACCGCCTCCAGTGACGCCTGAACGTCCTGAGGCAGACCGGCATTGCGCCAAAAGTCGTAGTTTTCCAAATAAGTCATATTCTAAAACCTCCTAAAACATTTTTATGAGATTTCGCTCGAAAAAAATACCTGTGACCTGCCGAATGCCCTTGGGGAAAAGCTCCCGGTTTACGCCTGGGCGGGGTTCTGAGGCTGCTGGGGAGCCGCGGCGGGAGGCCGCTTCTCCTGGGCCTCGATCAGCGCCCGGAACTGGACCCGGGTATCCCGCACCTGACCCAGGGACGCGGCGATGGCCTCCTCGGTGCGGCGCAGGGCGTCGTCCATATACTCGTTGCTGGCCCGGCGAAGCTCCGCGATCCGGGCCTGGGTGTTGTTCAGCATCTCCTGGCTCTGGCGGCGGGCCTCCTGATAGATGGCCTCCTGGGTCACCAGCTGGCGGGCCTTAGCCTGGGCGTCCTTCAGGATGCTCTCCGCCTCCCGGCGGGCCTGACCCACGATCTCGTTCCGGGACTCCACAATGGCGCGGGACTCCTTGAGGTCGGAGGGGATCTGGGAAATCAGCTCGTCCAGCATATCCAGGACCTTGTCCCGCTCCAGGACGCACTTATCCGCCGCCAGGGGCATGGAACGGGCATCCTGAACCATGTCGTACAAGCTGGTGACGATATCCTCCATATTTTTCTGACTCATGATCGTTTTCCTCCTTGACGAATCGTGGCGATTCGGTTTTTAAAATCCGAAATGATCTGCTCCGGCAGAAAATCCGACAGATCCACATCGTATTCCCCCAGCTCCTTGACGGTGCTGGAGCTGAGGTAAGTATACTGGTGCTCAGCGGTGAGGAACATGGTGTCCAGTCCCGGATTGATCTTCCGGTTGATGAGCGCCATCTGGAACTCGTACTCAAAATCCGAACCGGCCCGCAGCCCCTTGACAATGACGCAGTTGCCCTTTGCCCTGGCATATTCCGCCAGCAGGCCGTCGAAGGCGTCCACCTCCACGTTGGGCAGGTCCGCCGTGACCCGCCGCAGGAAATCCACCCGCTCCTCCAGGGTGAACATGGGATTTTTCGCGGCGTTGACCATGACGCAGACAATGAGCCTGTCAAAGATCCCTGCCGCCCGGCGGATGATGTTCCGGTGGCCGATGGTGACGGGGTCAAAGCTGCCCGGATAAATTCCAATCTTCATTCTTTACTCCTCTGCCGTCCTGCGATACAGGGTCAGCAGCGTTTTTCCGTATTGATAGTCTTTCGAGCGGAGAAAACCCGGAATCTCCTCCGGCAGGCTCTTGCCCAAGGGCCGCTCTGCGATTATTATACCACCAGAATACAAAATGTCAATTTCTGTAATCATTTTTATGGCGTTTTCCAGAAATTCTTCCCGGTATGGCGGGTCAAGAAACACAATATGAAATTTTTCCCGGCACCGGGCGAGAAAGTTTTGATAGTCTCCCCGGACCACCCGGGCCTTTTCCTCCAGCCGGGTCCGGCGGAGGTTCTCCCGGACCAGACCGCAGGCTTCCTCCCGGGCGTCCACGAATACCGCGCTCTGGGCCCCCCGGCTGAGGGCTTCGATGCCCAGCTGCCCGGTCCCGGCGAACAGGTCCAGCACCCGGCTTCCCGGCAGGTCGAACTGAATGATGCTGAACAGGGCCTCCTTCACCTTTTCTGCGGTGGGCCGGGTCTCCATGCCCTTTGGCGTTTTCAGCGCCACGCCCCGGGCCGTGCCTGTGATCACGCGCATTCAGTTCTCCTCCTGTGGATGAAAATGAAGATACACCGCCCGGGCGGCGTCCTTGGGCAGCAGCCGCTCCAATTCGGACAGCTCCGCCTGGCCCATGGCGGACAGGGATTTGAAGGTTTTCAGGAGCATCTGCTTCCGCTTGGGCCCCACCCCGGGGATGGCGTCCAGCTCCGAGTAGCGCAGCCGCTTGCTCCGCAGCTGCCGGTGGTAGGTGATGGCAAACCGGTGGGTCTCCTCCTGAATGGAGCCCACCAGGGCGAACACCGCCGGCTCCCGGTCGATGGAGATCTCCCGGCCCTCCGGGGTCACCAGCGCCCTGGTCCGGTGCCGGTCGTCCTTCACCATGCCGAACACCGGGAAGGAAAGGCCCAGCTCGTTCAGAACGGTTAGCGCGGCCTCCGCGTGGGCCACGCCGCCGTCGATAAGCAGGAGATCTGGCCCTTTGTCGAAGCCCTTGTCCCCCGCCTGATAGTGGACAAATCTCCGGCGTACCACCTGGCGCATGGCCCCGTAGTCGTCTTGGCCGGTCATGTCCTCCAATTTAAACCGCTTGTAGTCGTTACGCTTGGGCTTTCCGTCTTCAAACACCACCATACTGGCCACCATGTCCGTGCCGGAGATGTTGGAGATATCGAAGGACTCGATCCGCTGGGGCGGCGCCATGCCCAGGGTCTTGCCCAGCAGATTCAGGGCGCCGGACAGTTTTTCCTCCCGGCTGGTGACTCTTCTCGCCTCCTCCAGGGCGTTTTTGTTGGCCAGCTCCACCAGCCGGACGTTTTCGCCCCGCTGGGGCACCCGCAAAATCGTCTTTTTCCCGTACTCCTTTTCCAGCAGTTGGGTAAGCAGCTCCCCATCCTCCATGGGAAAGGGCAGCAGGATCGTTTTGGGGGTCATTCCCCGGGTGAGATAGTATTGTTTGATCAGACTCTCCACCGCCCCCTCGGCCTCGTCAGGCACGGGAAAGACCTGGTAATCCTTGTCCATCAGGTTTCCGTCGGAAAAATGGAGCACCGCGAAGCAGGCCTTGGCCTCGGTCTGCCCATAGCCCACCGCGTCGGTATCGGTAGCGGCCCCTGCGGTGACGGTCTGCTTCTGGCCCAGGGCCTCCACAGCGTTTAAACGGTCCCGGTAGCTGGCGGCCAGCTCAAATTCCATGGCGTCTGCCGCCGCCAGCATCTTTTCCCGCAGCTCCTCCGCCACGGCCTTGTAGTTTCCCAGCAGCAACTGCCGGGCCTGCTCCATGACCAGGCGGTATTCCTCCCGGCTCCGCCCCTCCTGGCACCATCCGGCGCACTGCTTCATGTGATAGCGCAGGCAGGGCCGGCTTTTCCCGATATCCTTTGGAAATTTTTTATTGCAGTCCGGCAAAAGCAATGTCTGCCGGATGGCGTCGATCACGCTCTGGGTTACGCCCCGGCTCCCATAGGGGCCGTAGTACACCGCCCCATCCTCCTCCAGGCGGCTGGCCAGGGAGATGGCGGGATAGTCCTCCTTCATATCCAGCCGGATATAGGGGTAGCCCTTGTCGTCCTTGAGAAGAATGTTGTATTTTGGCAGATACCGCTTGATGAGGGAACATTCCAGCACCAGCGCTTCAAATTCCGAGGCGGCCACGATCACGTCGAAATGGTCAATTTTGCTCACCATCATCCGGGTTTTTGGGGTGTGGGACGCGGTATCCTGAAAATACTGGCTCACCCGGTTTTTCAGCTTTTTCGCCTTCCCCACATAGATGACCTTGTCGGTCTTGTCCCGCATGATATACACCCCGGGCGCGTAGGGTAGCCCTAGAGCCTTTTCCTTTAATTCCTCAAAAACCATGGTTGCCTCCAAAAAGAGCCGCCCCAGCGCCTATGCGCCGAGGCGGTTCATTCCGATTTGATCAATAAACATCCCGCTGGAGCAGGACTTCCAGAGCGTTGACCGCCTTTTCGGCATCGGGGCCTTCCGCCGAAAGGGTCACCACCGCCCCGGTGACCACGCCCAGGGACATGATACCCAGCAGGCTTTTGGCGTTCATTCGCCGGTTCCCGGTTTCCACCCAGATGGAAGCGGAGAACTCATTGGCCTTCTGCACAAAGTATGTAGCCTGCTTGTTGTGCAGTCCGGACTCGCATCTTACCAGGACTTCTTTTGTATACATGGATACAACACACTCCTTTTTCGCCGTTCGGGATTCCCCAACCCCTGGGGCGCCTCCTCTTCATCCCTTATATCATACCAAATTTATCGAAAATGTCAACCGATTTTCCAGCGAAAGAAAGGAATTTTCGCAAAATCCCGGAGCCTCACTTGAGCTCCGCGATGGTGACGCCGTCCTCGCCCTCTCCGTAGACCCCCAGGCGGAACCGTTTCACATATTTGTTTTTCCGAAGCATCTGCTGGACGGCGGCCCGCAGCGCGCCGGTGCCCTTGCCATGGATGATCCGCACGGATGGCGCGTTGGCCCGCATGGCCTCGTCCAGATACCGTTCCAGCACAGACACCGCCTCGATGGTGTCCATGCCCCGCAGGTCCACTTCCCCGGGGGTAGGCTCCAGCTTCATTTCCCGGCCGGAGTGGGCCGGATGGGCAGGCTTCTGGGCGTAGGGATTGGGCTCTTCCAGCAAATAAATCTCATCAGCCTTGGCTACCAGCTTGAGAATGCCCGCCTGAAGCTGGTAGGTACCGTCCTTGTTGACCGCGATGACGTTGGCCCGGGTGCCCAATTTCAGCAGCTCCACCGTATCTCCCACCAGAATCTCACGGCTGGGCTTTTCCCGCTTCTTTTCCTCTTTGGGCTCCCGGAGGCGGCTCTCCGCCTCGTTCAGGCTCCGGCGCAGCTCCGCCTGCCGCTGATTTAAGTTGGCAGTGTCTCCATTTTCCTGGAGCTGCCGCCGCAGGGCCTTCAGCTCCTCACTGGCCTCGTTGGCGGTGCGCCGGGCGTCCTCAATAATCCGCTGGGCCTGTCTCCTGGCCTCCGCCAGGGCCTTGTCCTTCTCCTTTTGAAGCTGGGCGCTGTATTCCTCGCTGCTCCGCTTGATCTTTTCCGTCTCCTGGCGCAGCCGCTCCGCCTCCATCCGGGCGGATTCCATCTGCTGGCGCTGCTGTTCCAGCTGAGACAGCACGTCCTCAAAGTCCTTGTCGCTTTTCCCCACCAGCTCATCGGCTTTTTTCAAAATTTCCTCCGGAAGTCCCAGCCGCCGGGAGATGGCGAAGGCGTTGGATTTGCCGGGAATGCCGATCAGAAGCCGGTAGGTGGGCTGCAGGGTCTCCACGTCAAATTCGCAGGAGGCGTTGATCACCCCCGGTGTGCGCATAGCGTAGAGCTTCAGCTCGGCGTAGTGGGTGGTGGCCACCACCCGGCTGCCCATAGTCCGGCAAAATTCGATTAAGGCCACCGCCAGGGCTGCGCCCTCCGCAGGATCCGTGCCCGCTCCCAGCTCATCAAAGAGCACCAGGGTCCGCTGATCGCACTCCCCCACCACCTGGACGATGGTCCGCATATGGCTGGAAAAGGTGGACAGGCTCTGGGCAATGGACTGCTCATCCCCGATATCCGCCAAAATGGCGTCAAAGGTAGAGATCTGGCTTCCCTCTCCCGCCGGGATGTGGAGACCGCACTCCGCCATCAGGGTCAGCAGACCCACGGTTTTCAATGTAACGGTTTTACCGCCGGTGTTGGGACCCGTGACGATCATGGTGTCAAAATCCGTCCCCAGCCGCAGGCTTACCGGCACCACCTTTGTCGGGTCGATCAGCGGGTGCCGCGCTTTTTTCAGCTCGATCCGACCCTCCTGGTTGATCTCCGGCGGGCAGGCCCGCATCTGGAAGGAAAGACGGGCCTTGGCGAAGATCACATCCAACCGGATGAGCATCTCCAAGCTCATGCAGATGTCCTCCCGGTGGGCTGCCGCCTCGTTGGACAGCTCCGCCAGGATCCGCTCGATCTCCTTTTTCTCCTTCAGCTCCAGCTCCCGCAGGGCGTTGTTGGCGTTGACGGCGGAGACCGGCTCTACAAACAGCGTGGAGCCGGTGGCGGATACGTCGTGGATCAGACCCGGCACGTCGGCCTTGCACTCGCTCTTCACCGGCACCACATACCGCCCCTGGCGGATAGTAATGATGGGCTCCCGCAGAAACTTGGCGTAGGCGGGAGAGGAAATGACCTTTTGCAGGCTGTCCCGAATTTTAGACTCCTGCTGGCGCATATGCCGCCGGATGTCCGCCAGGGCCGGGCTGGCGGTGTCGGCGATCTCCTCCTCGGAGAGGATGGCCCCGGTGATCCGATCCTCCAGATATTTGTTGGGGATCAGGGCCTGGAACAGAGGCGTCAGCACCGTGGCCTCCTCCGTATCGTAACTCTTGACCGACCGGGCGCACCGCAGCACCCCGGCGATAGAGAGCAGCTCCACCGGCTGAAGGCAGCCGCCCCGCTCCGCCCGTTCCAGGGAGGCGGTGACGTCCTTCACCCCGTCAAAAGCGGGATTGCCCTTCACCTGGCAGATTCGAGCGGCGGCGTCGGTCTGCTCCAGCAGCAGCCGCACCTCCTCCGGGTCGGTCTGGGGCTGCAGCTGCCGGCAGGCAGCCTTCCCCTCCTGGCTTCCGGCGCCCTGGGCCAACTGCTCCAAAACCTGGTCCAGCTCCAATTTCAGAAGCGAACGCTGATATAATTCAGACATGGTTTTCTCCGATACCTTCCATAAGTAGTGATTTGTAAAAATCTAGGGTAGAAAATCCCCGTTCCAGCTGGGTAGCCAGGTACGCCTCCGTCACCCGTGCCAGGCCCTTGCAGCGCTCCTCCGGCATGCGGAAGGAGAAGATCTTCTTTGCCGGACAGGAACATAAATACCGCATGGCCGCCAGCTCCCCAGAGGTGACGGGCATCCGCAGCCCGCCGGAACGGTCGTCCCGACATCCGGCGCACTCCAAATGCCCTGCGGACAAGTCGAACCGGTCGGCGTCCGGCCTTCCGCAGACATGGCAGCCCGTCAGATCCGGCGTATACCCCGCCAGGCACGCCCCCCGCAGCTCAAAAACCGCCTTCACCATGGTCTCCGGTAGGGAAAGGGCCGTCAGGGCGTGGAGGCAGTTCAGCGTCAGGCTCAGCAGCTCCGGGTTGGGCAGATCCTCCTGGGACATGACCTCCGCCACCTGAGCAAAATAGGTCCCCAGCGCTAATCTTTCCAGATCCTTCCGCAGGCCCAGAAAGGGCTCCACCGGGACCGCCTCGTTGATGGTGTACATCCCCTTATACTCAAACAGGGTAAATTCCCCCAGGGTCAGCAGCTGGCAGACCCCCGCCAGGGGACTGTTCCGGCGGCGCAGGCCCCTGGCCTTCACTGTCAGCTTTCCGTGGCTGCCGGTGAGCAGGGTCAGCAGCGCGTCCCGGTCATTGTAATCCGTGATCCGCAGAACCAGTCCCCGGATGGTCAAATACATGGTCTTCCTCCCTGCGTTTGGCCTGATGGTACATCAGGTACGCCTCCGGCGCGCCGGTCTCCCAAAACAGTTGCCAAAGCTCCTGTGCGTTCATGTTCATCCCTCCGGGAATAGCTTTCGCAGCGCGGAGGGAATTAGTCCTGGAAAAAAATGCTTACGTTCAATCCTTGTCGGTGTAACCGAAGCCCCGCACCAGGCGGTCGCTTTCCCGCCAGTTCTCCTTGACCTTCACCCAGGTGGTCAAATAGACCCGCTCGCCCATGAACTTTTCGCAGTCCGCCCGGGCCAGGGTAGAAATTTTTTTCAGCATGGCCCCCTGTTTGCCGATGATGATCCCCTTGTGGCTGGCCTTTTCGCAGTAGATGGTGGCGTCGATATCGATGATGCCGTTGTCCCGCTGGGAAAACCGCTCGATCTCCACCGCCGTCCCGTGGGGGATCTCCTTATCCAGGCACCAGAGCAGCTTTTCCCGGATGATCTCCGCCATCACCTGTCGCTCAGGCTGATCGGTGGTGGCGTCCTCGGGAAAGAGGAACGGGCTTTCCTGGGCATACTTTCCACACTGGACCAGCAACTCCTCCAAGCCGTCCCCGGTTTTGGCGGAAATGGGGATGATGGCGTCGAAATTCGCCGCCTGGGCGTAAACCGCCATCACCTCCAACAGACGGTCCTTCTCCACGGTGTCGATCTTGTTGATTACCAGCACGGCGGGGCAGCCGCTGGCCTTGATCTGGGCCAGAAGTCCCTCCTCCTGGGGACCCACATGGGCCACCGGCTCAACCACCAGGAAGGCGGCGTCCACATCCGCGATGGACTCCCTGGCCACGGACACCATGTAGTTTCCCAGCTTGGTCCTGGGCCGGTGGAAGCCCGGGGTGTCGAGAAACACATACTGGGTATCTCCCCTGGTCAGCACCCCCCGGATCCGGTTCCGGGTGGTCTGGGGCTTGTTGGAGACAATGGCGATCTTCTCCCCCACCAGGGCGTTGAGCAGGGTGGACTTGCCCACATTTGGCCGGCCGGAGAGGGTGATCAGCGCGATTTTAGTTGACATAATATTACCTCGTCACGATTCGGACTTTTTCTTTTTGGTCGTCTTTTTCTTCTTGTTTGGCTCCACAAGCTCCGTCAGATCCTGCTCGTAGGACAGGCCCGTTCCCGGCAGACTCACGGTGGCCTTGGTCTTTCCGGTGGCGCTGCGGCCTACCCGGAAGCCCCTCACGCCCATGCTGAAGCCCACCCCGGATTTGCTGAAATTGATCCGCAGGGGCCCAATATTGATGCTCTTCCGAAATTTCAGTCCCATAGCGCGCGCTCCTTTCTCTATGTACGTCCCATGCCCCGGAGGGTGGCGGCGATGGCCTCCTCCCGGGCGCGCATTCTGGCCTTTTCCGGCCCCTCGTCCAGATGGTCATACCCCAGCAGATGGAGCATGGAGTGGATGGTCAAATACCCCACCTCCCGGCGGAGGCTGTGGCCGTACTCCTTGGCCTGACTGACCGCCCGGCTCAGGCACAGGCACATGTCCCCCAGGGGGCACATCCCGGTGTCCGGGTCCAGATACTCCTCCCAGTTCTCCGGCAGTGCCCCGGGTGTCAGGGCGAACATGGGAAAGCTCAGCACATCCGTGGGAGCGTCCACATTTCTGCCCGCCTTGTTCACCGCCCGGATACCCTTCTCATCGGTCACCAGCACATTGATCTCGCAGCTGACCGGCACCCCCTCGGCGCTGAGGACCGCGTCCACACAGGAGCGGATGATTCCTTCCACCAGAGGCTTGCGCAGGGTGAACACATCAAACTGGATATTCACCTGATTCATGTCGTTTTCCTCCTGCCCTTGACCTGTTTTTTCTCTTTTTTGGGCTCCTGAGGCTTGTCCGCCCGTTCATAAGCGTTGATGATCTCCTGGACCAGGGCGTGGCGCACCACGTCGGCGGAGGTCAGGCGGCAGATGGCGATATCCCGGACCCCTTCCAGCACCCGAACGGCGTCCTTCAGGCCGGATACCTTGTCCCCCGGCAGATCGATTTGGGTCACGTCCCCGGTGATGACGATCTTCGACCCGAAGCCCAGCCGGGTCAGAAACATTTTCATCTGCTCCCGGGTGGTGTTCTGGGCCTCGTCCAGAATGATGAAGCTGTCGTCCAGGGTCCGGCCCCGCATATAGGCCAGGGGGGCCACCTCGATGGAGCCCCGCTCCTGGTATTTTTGGAAGGTCTCCGCCCCCAGCATATCGTAGAGAGCGTCGTACAGCGGCCGCAGATAGGGATCCACCTTGTTTTGCAGATCCCCGGGCAGGAAGCCCAGCCGCTCCCCCGCCTCCACCGCCGGCCGGGTGAGGATGATCCGGTTCACGGTCCGGTCCCGGAAGGCGGCCACCGCCGCCGCCACCGCCAGGTAGGTCTTGCCGGTTCCGGCGGGGCCCACGCCGATGGTGACGGTGTTTTTCCCAATGGCCTTCATATAATTCTGTTGGCCCACCGTCTTGGCCTTGATGGGCTTGCCCTTGGCGGTAATGCACACCACGTCCCGTGCCATCTGATTCACCTGGTCCTCGTTTCCCTCCTGGACCAGGGTAATCAGATAGCGCACCCGCTGCTCGTCGATGGTCTCCCCCTTGGAGGCCAGGGCCAGCAGACCTTCCAGGGTCCGTACGGCTTTATCCACCGCCTCCTCCTCGCCGGAGACCTTTAAATCTCCACCCCGGTTCCCGATGGTCACGCCCAAAGCGGACTCGATGCGGTGCAGGTTCTCGTCCAAGGAGCCGAACACGGCGATGATATCCTCCACCCGCTCGGCGTTGACGGTTCTTTCAGTGATTTTCCCCACTTTCTATCATCTCCTCGCTGCGTACCCTGCCGATCATCTCCTGGCAGGCGTATTCCCCCGTCAGACGAAATACGCCGCCCTCATGAAGCAGATCGTCCCGGCGGTCCAGGATGCTGCCCGCCACCATCTGCCCACGCAGATAGTTTCCGGCGAAAGCGTCCAGCAGCGCCCGGGCGTCCTCGGGCGCCACCGGCCCGGTCTGGGCTTCCCGGTAGTACAGGGTCTCCACCGCCAGCGCCACCGGGAGCTGAAAGCCCCCCGGCAGGGTCAGCGGATACTGTGCATACATTTTATCACAACTACCACTGAAAATTCCACTGTCATTATAGAAATTTATCTGTTTTTTTCCAAAAATCAGGCTGTATTTTTTCTCCACCCGGACAACCTCCCCTTTTTGAAGGCAATTTTCGGGGGTAACAGCCTCCAGCCTTCGCTGGGTCTGGGCAAAAACCTCCGCCTCCGCCTGGGTCGCCCGGAGAAACAGGCCGGTGTCAATATAGCCGGAGACCAGCACCTCCCCTGCACGCACCGCCTGGCCCACCTTGCACAGCTGGTTCCCCCGGAGTACGGTGCAGGAGGAAATGACTCCGTCCCGGGTCGCCACGATGCTGCTGACGCCCATGGAGGGCTTTTCCGTCTGCTCTGCCTGGGTCCGCTCCCGGACGGAGATCACCGCCACGCAGCCCGCCGTATTCACCCCGGCCCACTGTAACTCCGGGATGGCCTCCAGCAGCCGGTTCTTGACCCGTTCACTGCGCACCTCCCGGCGGGACGCTCCGAAGCCGATGCCGCAGTCCCGCGCCTGCTCGATGATCAGCCGGGTGGGAACGGTTTCGTTCCCCTGGACCTGAATGAACAGCACCCGGGTGGGCAGGAACACCGCCAGTGCCAGCAGCGCGGAGAGTCCTCCCACCAGCACGGGCCTTTTTTTCAGCCCCGCCAGTGCCCAGAACGCCCCCTGGCGGCGGAGAATCTCCAATTTCTCCCCCCGCCGCTCCAGGAGCTTTGCCACCTGGGAATAGTCCCGCCGGGCGACGGTCAGCTCCAAAGTCAGCGGGCCGGTCTGTTCCACCTGATACACCGGCGAACCCAAATTCGTCAGCGCCGAAAGGCTCCCCGCCAGATCGGCGCTGGTGATCCGCAGCCGCAGGCAGCCTGCCAGCGAACGAAAAATCCCCATTATCCCCGCCTCCTGATCAGCGTCACGCTGTCAATCCTTCCGGCAATGACCAGCTGCTCCTTGGTCATCCGGGCCAGCTCCATCCCTTCACCGCGGACACAGATCTGCCCGTAGCGCACCTGCACCCGGATCTGATCCGCGCCGTATTCCGTCACGCCCATGTGATTTTCGATCAAGACCCGTTGATCTCCCGCCAATTCCACCAGCGGCTGCCCCGGCAGGGATTCTCCGGGCAGATCGATGCCCTCGGTAAGCCGCCGTAAAAGCTGTCTTCCCGGCAATGGCCCCACCTCCCTGGCAGAAGCATATGCCCAAATTGGGATTTTTTTCCCGGTCGGGCCATAGATTCTTCCGAGGTGATGATCCTTGAAGGAAAAAAGAAGCGTACTTGCTGCCGCCTTTGCCGCCTGTGCCATGGCCCTGCTGATCCTGGACGCGAAAACCGCCCTTTCCGGCGCCCGGGAGGGCTTGTCGCTGTGTCTGCAAGCGGCGATTCCCTCTCTGTTTCCCTTTTTCTTTCTGTCCGCCCTGCTCACGGGGACCCTGGCCGGGTCCGCCCTGCCGCTCCTCCGGCCCCTGGGGCGGCTCTGTGGGGTGCCGGAAGGGGCGGAGTCCCTGCTTGCGGTGGGATTTTTGGGCGGCTATCCCACCGGCGCCGCCTGCGTGGCCCAGGCGTATCAGTCCGGCCGCTTGAACCGGCAGGACGCCGAGCGGATGCTGGGCTTTTGCAGCAACGCCGGGCCCGCCTTCCTCTTTGGCCTGACGGCGGGATGCTTTTCCACCCCCGCCGCCCCCTGGGTCCTCTGGGGGATCCACATCGCCGC
>CANQQI010000029.1 GCA_947625945.1 uncultured Oscillospiraceae bacterium | reverse complement strand
ATAGGCTTTGCCCAAGGGGGTTGATTTATGGAAGGAACATTTGATGTTTTTCTCGCGGAGCGGGCGGTGGGCCAGGTTACAGTGGAGCCCCAGGGGCTCTACCTCCGTTTCCGCTGCCACTGCACCCTTCCCCGGGACGTGATCTACCGGCTGAAGGTACGGTGCGACGGGAAGACGGAAAACCTGGGAGTCTGTGTCCCCGAGGGGGATGCTTTCGGCGTAGACGTCCGCGTTCCCGCCAAGCATTTCGGCCAGGGAGAAC
Organism: uncultured Oscillospiraceae bacterium; assembly: GCA_947625945.1. Classification (GTDB taxonomy): domain Bacteria; phylum Bacillota; class Clostridia; order Oscillospirales; family Oscillospiraceae; genus Faecousia. The sequence continues at coordinate 17,546 of CANQQI010000029.1, read as the reverse complement.
CGGAATTTTACGCCGACGACGGCCGGCCCGCGCCGGCGCCAAAGCGGTTGGCGGTTCCCCAGTCGGAGCCTATCCCCATGCCCGCGCCGGAACCCACGCCCACACCAGAACCAGAACCTGTGCCAGACCCATCCCTATCCGCCCCCATTCCGGAGGCGGAATGTCCGTCCATGCCCATTCCCGAGGCGCCTGCCGGCGACGGCCCCATATGTCAGCAGGAATTTGTACCGCTGACCCAGGAGCTTACCGAGGAGCAGGTGGCCTGCCTGACAGACGCGCGTCTTGACGAGCGTGACGGACAGAAGGGGCTATTTTTCCCGGATCAGACCGGTTCCCATTCCAGCCCCACGGGGCAGTGGTCGGAGCCTAAGACCTCCGAGTAGATGGGGGTGGAGACGATGCCTGAGGCCGCCCGGTCGGACACCAGGAAGTAGTCGATGCGCCATCCGGCGTTGTTCTGCCGGGCCTTGAACTGATAGCTCCACCAGGTATAGGCCCCGGCCAGGTCGGGATGGAGATAGCGGAAGCTGTCGGTAAATCCGGCCTCCAGTAGCCGCGTGAAGCTCTCCCGCTCCTCGTCGGAGAAGCCGGCATTGCCCCGGTTTGCGGCTGGATTTTTCAGATCGATAGGCTGATGCGCCACGTTCAGATCCCCGCAGACAATCACTGGCTTGTGCTGGTCCAGCTCCCGCAGATGCTCCCGGAAGGCTGTGTCCCATTTCAGTCGGTGGTCGATCCGTGCCAGCTCCCGCTGAGCGTTGGGGGTGTAGCAGGTCAGGAAATAGAAGTCCGGATATTCCAGGGTGATCAGCCGCCCCTCGGTATCCAGCTCCGGAATTCCCAGACCGTAGCCAACGGACAGAGGTTCCTCTTTGGCAAAAATCGCCGTGCCGGAGTAGCCCTTTTTCTCAGCGTAATTCCAATATTGGGTATAGCCGGGCAGATCCAGCTGGACCTGTCCCGGCTGTACCTTTGTCTCCTGAAGACAGAAAAAATCCGGTCGAAGGGCGTCGAACACCTCTAAAAAGCCCTTTCCCATACATGCCCGCAGGCCGTTGACGTTCCAGGAAATCATGCGCATCGTTTTCACCTCAATTTTCCCCGGAGGACTCCGGGGGCATTTGGGTACTCTGATCCACCAGAATCAGGCAGCTTTCGTCCATGGTAATGCTAGGCTCTCCGTCCAGCAGCGCCCCATCGGCCTGGATACAAACCTGTTCCACATGGAACAGAGACAGGCAGGTCAGCGTCACGCAGGCGCAGGCGACGGTCAGCTCCAGCCCGGACAGCTCCGACAGCTCTTGGGTAAAGGTGAGCTTCAAAAGCGTACCCTCTACCTCTGCGGACAGCAGGGCGGTATTCCGGGGCAGGGCGGAGCGCAACGTCGGGTCCTGGGGGCCGTGGAGGTATTGGGACATCAGAAAGAAGTAGTCCACCTCATGGCCGGCGGTCTCCCGTTCCTCGCTGCCGATGACCCCGCTTTCCCCGTAAGATACCTCCGCTTGAGGATAGTAGAACAGGCCGGGGGAGACGATTCGCTCCGCTTTTTCGCACCCCGCCAGCAGCAGCGCGCACAACAGCAGGCAAAGCAGCCTCTTCATGCCTCCGCCTCCTTTGAAACGCAGGGAAATTCCACGGTGAAGGTGCTCCCCTTGCCCACCTGGCTTTCCACATGGATCACGCCCCGGTTCCGTTCCACCATGTTCCGCACGATGGACAGCCCCAGGCCGCTGCCGCCGGATTTTCGGGAGCGGGCCTTGTCCACCCGGTAGAACCGTTCAAACACATGGCCGATGGCGTCCTCCGGGATGCCCACGCCGGTATCCGCCACCACCAGGAAAGCACGATCCGCCATTTTTCGCAGCCGGATGGTAACGATGCCTCCGGGAGCGGTGTATTTGATGGCGTTTTCCGCTAGGTTAAAGGCAATTTGATACAGATCGTCCTCCGGCACCGGTACGGGCACGTCCTCTTTTAGGTCCAGGGCCACCCGGATCTGGCTTTTTTCGGCCAGGGGAGAGAGCATCCGCTGGACCCGCTGGATGGTGGGCCCCATGAGGATCGGCTCCACTTCCTCGGCGGGCGCCTCGCTGCGGGTCAGGCTCAGCAGCTTCTGACTCATCCGGTTGAGCCGGTCCGCCTCGTCGCCGATATCGCTGACAAATTCCCGGACAGTTGCCGGATCCATATCGTTTTGCAAAATGGAGTCGCTGAGCAGCTTGATAGAGGCCAGAGGCGTTTTCAGCTCATGGGAGGCGTCGGAGACAAACTGTCGCCGTTTGTGTTCCGAGGCCTGAAGCCGCTCGGTCAGGTCGTTGAACTCCTCACCAAGCACAGTCAGCTCGTCGTGACCGCCCATGACTACCTTGTGGGAGTAATCCCCCTCCCGAATGATCCGCATGGACGCCATGATCCGCCGCAACCGGACAGAGAAGGCGTTGGAGAAGGTGATGCTGAACACCAGCAGCGCCAGTTCCAGGCTCAGCGTGACGGACAGAATGCTGTTGATCAGGGAGCGCATCAGCATTCCCTGGGTGCTGTCGGATTCCAGCATGTAGACGCAGCCGCTGAGCACGCCGTAGGACATCACCGGCGTGGCGGCCATGGACTGCATGGCTCCGTCCCGGTAGTACCAGGAGAACACGTCCAGCCCGCTTAAGGCCTGGCACACCTCCGGAAGCAGTACATATTTTCCTATGGCGGAGTCCTCCCCAGTGAGGGAATCGTATACCGCCACGCCGCTGCGGTCGGTGACGATGAGCCGGGTCACCTGCATGGTGCGCATCTGACCGATCAGATCGGTGACGGTGGTGGTGTTCAGCACCTCCAGATTGGCCACCTCCGTGGAGGCCAGGAGGCATTTTTCCACCATGGAGGATTCCTTGCTCTGGTAGAACAGCCGCTGGCTGGTTCGGGAGCTGTAAATATTCAGGAACAGCAGCACCGCCGTGGTCACGATCACATATACCACGGCATAGCGGAACAGGGAGCTTCCATATCTGGGGAAATCGGTTTTCTTATTTCCGGAAATAGTAACCCACCCCCCACTTGGTCATGATGTATTGGGGTTCCGCCGGATTTTCCTCCAGCTTCTCCCGCAGACGGCGAATGTGAACGTCCACCGTCCGAATATCGCTGCGGTACTCGTAGGCCCAGATGGTGTCCAGCAGGGCCTCCCGGGAGTAGACCCGGTTGGGGTTGCGCATGAGAAACTCGATAACGTCAAATTCCTTGGCGGTCAGATCCGCCAGCTCTCCCGACCGGTAGGCGTTCCGGGCGTTCAGATCCAGGGAGATGGAGCCGATGGTCAGCAGATTGGTGCTGGCCTGGGAGAAGGACTTGGCCCGCCGCAGCAGGGCCCGGATCCGGGCCTTCAGCTCCAGAATGTTGAAGGGCTTAGTCAAGTAGTCGTCGATACCGTGGTCAAAACCGATGAGCTTGTCCATGTCGTCAGACTTGGCCGTGAGCAGAATGATGGGCACCTCGGAAAACTCCCGAATCTTGGCGCAGGCGGCCAGGCCGTCCATCTCCGGCATCATCACGTCCAGCAGCACCAGATCCGGCTTCTGGCTTTGCGCCAGCTGCACCGCTTCCAGGCCGTTGGAGCCGGTGATGACCTCGTAGCCCTCGTTTTGCAGGTTGAAGCGGATGCCCTTGACCAGCAGTTCCTCATCGTCCACAACTAATATTTTCATGTTTTAACCTCCTACAGTCACCAGGTCGCGGATGGCCGCGAACCGCTTCTCGCCAATGCCGGAGACCTGCATCAGCTCCTCAATGCTGGAAAAAGCGCCGTGCGCCTCCCGGTAGTCCACGATCCGCTGGGCGAGCACGTCCCCAATGCCCGGCAGGGTTTTGAGCTCCGCCACGGTGGCGGTGTTGATATTGACCAGCCCGGCAGACTGACTGGTGGAGCTCCCGGAGGAAGCCGGCAGTGTGGCGCTCTGGGCGGGGACTGTAGTCTGCTCCACCGGGGCAGCCGCCCTGGTGGGCGGCGTCATCGTCTGGGCTGGGACGGCGTTGGTAGGCGGTACCTGGATTCCGGCCAGGGGCAGCACCGTTACCGGGGCGTCCCCGCTGCCGCCGCCTAAGTACAGCCCCAGGGTAAAGGCGCACAGCAGCCCGGTGGCGGCGACGAGGGCCAGCGCGCCTGCTTTTTTCATGGACGGCACCTCCCGGGAATTGACTCTAGCGGGAAAAGCTGATATAATACCTCTATATTATACACGAAATTTTTCCTCCGGACAAGTCCGGTTGCCATGTATTGGGTGAGAAATATGAAAAAAAACCGTCCTATCTGCCTGCTGCTGTGCTTCGCGCTGCTTTTGACCCTGATTCCCAGGGCCTTTGCGGCGGAGCCGGATCAGACCTCCACCGGGGAGGCTGCCGATTCGACCGGGGGAACCACCGAGCCTCAGCCCACCCCGCCGCCGGGCACGATCCCGCCCCTGGATCCAAATGCCGGGTACAATCTGGATGTGACCAACGGCTGCCACTCCCCGGACGCCGCTTCCCCCATGCGGACGGAGGTGCTTTCCGGCACCGCTCACGCGGCGCTCCTGTACGATGAAAACAGCAATACCATGATCTACGGCTGGAACCTGGACCTAAAGGTGGATCCCTCCAGCCTGACCAAGATTATGACCTCCCTTGTCGCCCTGGACCGGATGGACCCGGCGGAGGAGATCACCGTCACCAACGCCGCCTTGGAGCATGTGCCGGAGGACGCCCTGGTGCTGGGCCTCCGAGCCGGGGAGACGCTGACGTTGGAGCAGCTGCTCTACTGTCTCATGGTCTATTCCGCCAACGACGCTGCCCTGGTGATTGCCGAGGCGGTGGGGGGCAGCGAGGGCACCTTCGTCACATGGATGAACGACAAGGCTCGGGAGCTGGGCTGCACCGGCACCAATTTTGTCAACTGCCACGGCATTTACGACGCTATGCAGTATTCCACAGCCCGGGACCTGCTGAAAATGCTCTTGGCGGCCTTGGCATACCCGGTATTCCGCACGGTGTATGCCACTTATCATTATGAGCTTCCCGGCAACGAGGTGTTTCCCGAGAGCCGGCAGCTCTATACCACCAACTATATGCTCAGCGACCTGGGGCCGGAGGGCTATTACGATACCCGGACCACCGGCGGCAAAACCGGCATCACTGGGGACGGCCGCCACTCCGTGGTGGTCTCCGCGGCGGACGAGGGGCTGGGCCTGATCGCCTTCATCCTGGAAGCGGAGGCGGAGATCGATGAAAACGACTACGTCGTGTCCTTCCGGGAGTTTGACGAGGCGGAGGCCCTGCTGAACATGGGCTTTGACAGCTATATTTATACCCAGATCGTCTATCAGGGCCAGGTTTTGGGCCAGTATCAGGTGACCAACGGGGAGAACGCCCTGGCGATCGGCGCCGGCCGGTCCGTGTCCGCGGTGCTTCCCAAAGGGGCGAAGACGCAGGATCTGGTGTTCCGCTACCAGCAGGGGAATCAGCAGCTGACGGCCCCGGTGACCAAAGGGCAGCGGGTGGATATCCTGCAAATCTGGTACGGCTCCGTGTGCGTGGCCCAGACAGAGGTTCTGGCCATGAACAGTGTCCGCCTGCGGACTCAGGCCCAGGATCTGAACGGCCCGGGGCAGGAGGGGGACGCCGTGACCCGGGGGCTTCTGTTTGCCGGGGCCCTGGTGGTGATCATCCTGGCCCTGGTGGGCCTGCTGTATCTGATCCGGGCGGTGCGGGTAGCGGCCTACCGGTCCAGAAGAAGAAAGCGGAGGCAGAGCCGCCGGAGGAGTCGATAGTATGCGGACGTGGGAAGAACTGGAACGGGACTGTGGAAGCTGTACCCGCTGCGGATTGTGCCGGACCCGGCACAGTGTGGTTTTCGGCGTGGGGCCCAGAGACGCGGACGTGATGTTTGTGGGCGAGGGGCCTGGAGAGCAGGAGGACCTGCGGGGGGAGCCCTTTGTGGGCCCCGCCGGGATGCTGCTGGACGATATGCTGTCCATCATTGACCTGGGCCGGCACAACTGCTACATCGCCAACATCGTCAAGTGCCGCCCGCCCCACAACCGGGACCCTCAAGAGCAGGAGCAGGAGGCGTGTATCGACTACCTGCGCGGCCAGGTGGCCCTGGTGAGGCCCAAGATCATCGTCTGTCTGGGGCGCATCGCCGCCATGAAACTGATTAAGCCGGACTTCCGAATCACCCGGGAGCACGGCGTGTGGACGGAAAAGGGGGGCGTTTGGTTCACTGCCATGTACCATCCCTCGGCGCTGCTGCGGGATGTCAACAAGCGGCCTGAGACCTTTGAGGATCTGCTGTCCCTACGGGACAAGCTCCGGGAGCTTCAAGTGAAACTATAATTTTCCCCCGCCCCGAAGGGCGGGGGAAAAATCTCGTTTTTTTGTAACGCAAAACTTCCAAATCATTTCCCCCGCCAAATGGCGGGGGAAAATTTACGTTTTTTCGTAGTCCAAAACTTCCTTGGCAATATAAATTGGCCGGTCCTTGCTCTGCTCGAAGATTTTGCCCACATACTCGCCGATGATGCCGATGCACAGCAGCTGCATCCCGCCCAGGAACAGGATCAGCACGATGATGGTGGCGTACCCCGGGATGTCGATGCCGGCGATGAGCTTTTGCAGCACGACCACCACCAGATAGATCATGGCGGCCAGGGCCGTGCAGCAGCCCAGGTAGGTTGCCAGCCGCAGCGGGGCGGTGGAGAAGCCGATGATCCCCTCCAGAGCGTAGTTCATCAGCTTTCGGAAATTCCACTTGGAGGTCCCGGCAACCCGGGCCTGGGCGGTGTAGGGGAGGAAGCAGGTGCTGTATCCCACCCAGGCGAAGATGCCCTTGGAAAAGCGGTGGTATTCGCCTAGAGACAGAAGGCTCTCCGCCACGCTCCGTCGGAAGGTGCGGAAATCGCTGGCATCGGGCCGGAGCTTGACCTTGGACAGGCAGTTGATGACCGCGTAGAAGCACTTTTTGAAGGCGGAGAGAATCTTTCCCTCTCCCCGGCGATCCTGGTAGGCAGCCACAATGTCATATTCCGGCTGCCGGTCCAGGATCTCCACCATTTCCCGGACGATTTCCGGCCGCTGCTGCAAATCTGCGTCGATCAGGGACAGGTACTCCCCAGAGGCGTGCTGGAGGCCGGCGTAGAGGGCGGCCTCCTTGCCGAAGTTCCGGGAAAAGCGGATCACCTTCACCGGGCAGGCCTGGGCGGCGTGGAGTTTTTTCAGGTTGTGGAAGGTGGCGTCCCCGCTGCCGTCATCCACAAAGACGATCTCATAGTCATATCCGCAGCCGCTGAAGGCGGCGATAACCGCGTTTTGAAAGGCCTCTACGTTTTCCGCCTCGTTGTAGCACGGAACGATCAATGACAGCTTCATATTATTCATCCCCGAAGTCGTGATGCCCTCATTATACCCCCAACGCCCCGGCGCGTCAAGCCTAAACCCCCGCGCCTCCGCCGATTTGCCGCTTTTCCCACTCCCAAACGGTTGATATCAATCCACCAAACCGACGGAGAGCCGACCTGACGTAGGAACATCAGGCCGGCTCTCCGCTCTGCTTGCCCGGGAAGGAGTTCGCTTGCCCGGGAAGGAGTTCGCTTGTTTGGAAGGCCCCCCGGAATCACTGCGCTAAAGTAAATGCTTCGTCCACATACCGGAAGGATTTCATACAGACAATGGACTGGTTATAGTTGTTGATCACAATCAAGCCCAATACATCGCCGGACGCCGGGGCCCAAGGTCGGGGCTCTTGGTCGTCAAGCTGCACCTTCAGACCTTCTTCTGTCCATAATACCTTCGCCGGCAATGTGTGTTCTCCTGTTCCGGAAATTCCCCAGATATGCGGTGCTTCCGGAGCTTTCTCTGTCCGATCTACCGGAACCGAATAGAGAGGCAGCGCTTCCACCGCCCAGTCTTCTTGGAGCCGGTCTTCATACATAGACTGAAAATTGCCCCGCTGATCGTAAAAAAGCACCGTGTAGTCTTTTCCGGAGATCCATTTCAGGATCCACTCGATCTTGTTCTCTGCTTTTACAGAGTCGTCGATCGCTGCCAGCTGTTCCGCGTCCAGCTCTGTCGTTCGAAAGTCCTCCGGATAGTGTTCCTTGAGCTCCATGCTGAATTGAAGGGCCCCGTGGGAATTCATGTGGCGTGTGTCAAAATAGAGGTCCTTCGGATATGCTGGAAACCAGTCTACCGTAAGGGAAGGATACGCATTCCGCAATTCTTCAAAGTATTCTTCAAATGTTTTTTTGTAGTGATCCGAAAATTTAGTGCCCTCCGGCAACGGCAGCTTGACGATTCGCGGTGTAATGCCGTTTTCCAGGCAAAGCGTGATAATTTTTCTGTAGTATTCATCAAACAGCGGATTTACCCGAAATTCTTCCCAAGCCTCCAACTCCTTTCCGGTGTATTCAGCAGTGGTTCTGCCAATATATCGGCCGCCGTGCAGTTCAATAGCCTGCATGGCCACAGAATTTGTTTTGTAGCGCTGGTTAAAGCTGGCGTTCATAAAGGATGCGATGTACTTATTTGGCAGATACAGCTGGTAGGAGAGAAACTCGAGCCAGTAATGCTCCGTTAGAATGGATGGCTCCTTGTAAGAGATGGCCGCTTCCATCATTTCCAGATTTTGGGACAGGCGGAATCGATGGGAATACATCGTTCTCGTCCAAAAGGTACTCTCTTGGTAGAAATGGCCATCCACAAAACTGATGTAACAGACTTCCGGCGCCGGATGATGGTCAAGCCAATCCCGTAATGTATAGTAGTTTGCCATCGGCGTTGTTCCTCCCAGCGCCAAATTCAGGGTGTCCCGCGACAGCGCCTCCGGCACATACGCCGCATTGGCTACGGAATCGCCGAGAATGATCACGCGGTATTGTTTTTCCCGTTCTGAATTGGTTATTTCCCGATTCCATATATAATAGGGCGTTTCGTCGTCTACAAATGCCAGCATGTGCGATCTCATATAGCACCACAGAACCACAAAGGGCAGCAGAACGCAGAAGCATTTAAACACCAGCTTCCCGATCTTTTTCATATCCGACCGCCTCCTTCTAAAATTGAAAGTAGAGGAACTCCTGACCTGTAATGTCCATGGAAAAGATGATCAGCACCACGGCGCCCCAGTATACTACATAGCGGAAGACGGCGTTCTGCTTGGAAAGCCAGTCCAAACACTGGATGCCCCGCTCCTTCATCACACTGGCAATCAAAAGGACTGCTAACGCGATCAGCAAAATGGTCATGTTCCGTTCATTCAACCCCAGTTGATAAAGCCCGCCGTTTAAAAGCAGCCCGGTATTGGATAGCTGAACCGATCTGCGCAGGATCTCCAGTGCGGCTTTTACGGAATCCGCGCGGAAAAATACCCATGCGATATCTACTAAAACAAAATTCCACACGATTCCGGTCAGCTTCCATGAAAATGTATCCGTCCGTATACGGAGCCTCTCGCACGCCTTTCCGAACGGTTTGGCTAGAAGATCTTCCACGATCTGATATACGCCGTGGATCCCGCCCCACAGGATAAACTTGATGTCCGCTCCGTGCCACAGTCCGCTTACCAGAAACGTGATCATCAGGTTTCGGTATTTCTTCAGCCGGGAGCCGCGGTTCCCTCCCAGCGGGATATAGAGGTAATCTCTCAGCCAGGTACTGAGGGAAATATGCCAGCGCCTCCAAAAGTCCTTCACCGAGCCTGCCAGATAGGGCTGGCTGAAATTGTCCATAAGCCGATATCCCAGGACAAGGGCGGCGCCTTTCGCGATTACGGAATATCCCATAAAATCGCAGTAGATCTGAACGGCAAACAGCGCGTTGGCCAGCAGAATTTGAAATCCCTGATAGGAACCGTAATTTCCGTATACCGTGTTGACCAGAACCGCGCAGCGGTCACTGATGACCATTTTAAGGAAATATCCCCACAGCATCAGAAGCAGACCTGCCCGCACGGATTCATAGCAGAATTTTTTCGGTTCCGACAGCTGACGCAGCAGATTTTTCGACCGCTCGATGGGACCGGCGACTAGCTGCGGGAAAAAGGAAACAAACAGCGCATATTGGAGGAAATTTCTTTCCGCGTAGATTTCATCCCGATATACATCGATGGTGTAGCCGAGAGCTTGAAAGGTATAAAAGGAAATACCTACCGGCAGAAGGATGTCAAATGTGGGAATCGTCAGCTCCACATGCAGGAAAGACAAAGCGCTGCCTAGCAGTCCCAGGGCGAAATTTACATATTTAAAATAAAATAAAATCGCGAGATTCAGGATAAGGCTCGCTGCCAATACCAGCTTTTTTGCCGCTCCTTTAACGGATTCTGTCCAGTGGCTGCTTTTGACAGCTTCCATTGCCAGGCCGCCACCGTAGGTTACGATTGTCGAAAAAAACAGGAGCAGCGCATATCGGGCGTTCCAACACATATAAAAGAAGTAGCTGGAGACCAGGAGCCACGGATTTTTCAAAGGTTTCGGAATGACAAAATACGCCAGCACAACGATCGGGAAGAAAATCAAAAACTCCATGGAATTAAACAGCATACTTTTTACAACCTTTCAAGCCCATTTCCGCCGAAAATCCGGATATTCCATGGACTTCTTTCTACATTTATAAGAAGGTGTACTTTTTTGACAATGCGAAGTTCGCCCTTCTTTTGATGATTATATACCATTTTTCACTCTGTGTAAATACAAAGTTTACGTTTTTCTCGTGTTTCGTTTTTTCAAAAAAGTACACATTTTTGTATTTTTCCCCGGGGGAGGGGGGAATTTTTGGGTTGACAAGCCGGGAAAAATGTGCTATTCTTTGTGAAACAAGGCCATTTTAAGGCCATTTTTTCAAGAAAGATCGCTAAGATGGGGAGGTTCCGCCCCGGGGTTTCGCAGAGAGTGCGCGGGTGGTGAAAGCGCATGAAACCTGTCGCGGAATGTCGCCCCGGAGCGAAGCCGCCCGAAGGAGGAGTAGGGAGGCCCGGGTCCGCCCGTTAAAGCGGAAGTGAGCGGCTTTTGCCGAAAAATCAGGTGGTATCGTGAGATTTGTCGATCTCGCCCTGAGCGTTCTCGCTCGGGGCGTGTTTTTTTGCATGCAACTTTCCCTCAAAACCCTTCAAAAACATGAGAAAAGGAGTAAATTATGACCAGACAGTTGCACAAGGTCTATGAGCCCCAGCAGGTGGAGGCCCGAATCTACAAGATGTGGGAGGAGGGGGGCTACTTCCGTCCCTCCCAGGCCGAAGGGGCCAAGCCTTTCACCATCGTTATGCCGCCCCCCAATGTCACCGGCCAGCTCCATATTGGCCACGCCATGGACGATACCCTCCAGGACACCCTGATCCGGTTCAAGCGGATGCAGGGCTACTCCGCGCTGTACCTGCCCGGCACCGACCACGCCGGCATCGCCACCCAGATCAAGGTGGAGGAGGTGCTGCGCAACCAGGAGGGCAAGACCCGCTACGACCTGGGCCGGGAGAAGTTCCTGGAACGGGTCTGGGCCTGGAAGAACCAGTACGGCAACCGGATTGTGGAGCAGCAGAAAAAGCTGGGCGTCTCCGCCGACTGGGACCGAGCCCGGTTCACCATGGACGAGGGCTGCTCCAAGGCGGTGCGGGAGGTGTTCGTCTCCCTCTACGAGAAGGGTCTGATCTACAAGGGGAACCGGATCATCAACTGGTGCCCCCACTGCGTCACGGCGTTGTCCGACGCGGAGGTGGAGTATGTGGATAAGCCGGGCCACCTGTGGCACATCCGCTACCCCTTGACCGACGGCTCCGGCGAGGTGGTGGTGGCCACCACCCGGCCCGAGACCATGCTGGGCGACACCGGCGTCTGCGTCAACCCCAACGACTCCCGGTATACTTCCATTGTGGGCAAGACGGTGACGCTGCCCCTGGTGGGCCGGGAGATCCCGGTGGTGGCCGACGACTACGCCGAGATGGACTTCGGCACCGGCTGCGTGAAGATGACCCCCGCCCACGACCCCAACGACTTCGAGGTGGGTCTGCGGCATGATCTGCCGGTGATCCGGGTGATGGACGACTACGGCCGGATCAACGCCGAAGGCGGGGTCTACCAGGGCCTGGACCGGTACGAGGCCCGGGAAAAGATCGTGGCCGATCTGGAGGCCCAGGGGTATCTGGTGAAGGTGGAGGAGTACTCCCACAACGTGGGCACCTGCTACCGCTGCCACAACGACGTGGAGCCCATCGTCTCCGACCAGTGGTTTGTGAAAATGAAGCCCCTGGCCCAGGAGGCCATCCGGGTGGTCCAGGAGGAGCAGACCAAGTTCGTCCCTGAGCGGTTCAGCAAGACCTACCTCAACTGGATGGAGAACGTCCGGGACTGGTGCATCTCCCGGCAGCTCTGGTGGGGCCATCAGATCCCCGCTTGGACCTGCGACGACTGCGGACACATCACCGTGTCCCGGGAGGATCCGCAGGTCTGCGAAAAGTGCGGCAGCCGGCACATTCAGCGGGACCCGGATGTGCTGGACACCTGGTTTTCTTCCGCTCTGTGGCCCTTCTCCACCCTGGGCTGGCCGGAGGACACCGAGGATCTCCGGCGGTACTATCCCACGGATGTGCTGGTGACGGGCTACGACATCATCTTCTTCTGGGTGTCCCGGATGATCTTCTCCGGCTGCGCCCACACCGGGCAGACCCCCTTCCACACCGTGCTGATCCACGGCCTGGTCCGGGACGACAAGGGCCGGAAAATGTCCAAGAGCCTGGGCAACGGCATCGACCCGCTGGAAATGATCGATCGCTTCGGCTGCGACGCCCTGCGGCTGAACATGATCATGGGCAACTCCCCGGGAAACGATATGCGTTTCTATGTGGAGCGGACCGAGGCCATGCGGAACTTCGCCAACAAGCTGTGGAACGCCAGCCGGTATGTACTGATGAACCTGGAGGAGGATGGGGCGTACCCGCTGCCTGATCAGGAGCGGCTCACTATCGCGGACAAGTGGGTGCTGTCCAAGCTGAACACCCTGATTTCAGAGGTCACGGAGAACCTGGAAAAGTACGAGCTGGGCGTGGCGGTGCAGAAGGTCTACGACTTCGTGTGGGACACCTACTGCGACTGGTATATCGAGCTGACCAAGGCCCGGCTCTACAGCGACGACCCGGCCCAGAAGGAGACCGCCCTAGAGGTGCTGGTGTATGTTTTGGACCAGACCCTGCGGCTGCTCCATCCCTTCATGCCCTTCATCACCGAGGAGATCTGGCAGAGCCTGCCCCATGAGGGCCCGGCGCTGATCGTGGCGTCCTGGCCGGTGTATGACCCGGCCCTGGCCTTCCCCACGGAGGAGGGGCACATGGAGTCGGTGATGAACGCCATCCGGTCCATCCGGAACCGGCGGGCGGAGATGAACGTGCCGCCCTCCAAAAAAGCGGCCCTCTATGTCCTGGCCGCCAATCCCCAGGTGTTCGCCGAGGGGGAGGGCTTCATCCAGCGGCTGGCCTACGCCGACAAGGTGACGCTGATCCAGGCGGAGCCGGAAAATCTGGACGGCATGGTGTGCTGCGCCACGGCGGACGCCAAGCTCTATATTCCTTTGGGGGACCTGGTGGATGTAGCCAAGGAGCTGGAGCGGGTGGACAAGGAGCTGGAGAAGGCCCGGAAGAACCTGAATAGCCTGGAGGGCAAGCTCTCCAACGAGAAGTTTGTCTCCCGGGCACCGGAGGCGGTGGTGGCCGCCGAGCGGGAGAAGGCGGAGAAGGCCCGGACCCTGATCGCCCAGCTGGAGCAGAGCCGGCAGGCTCTGGCGGCGTTGAAAAACTAAAATTTGGCCCCGGGAAGGTTCCTTCCCGGGGCAATTTTTCGCTGGAACAGGGACGAAACTGGAACAGATCGTTCGGGAATTAGCAATATTGCACAAAAACTAATATTGAGAATTAGCAAGATTAACGAATCGTTTACACTTCGTTCACACATTTCCGGTGGGAGCGGCGTATAATGTGCCGCGTCGGAGGGAAAGGCCCCCCGGCAATCCCAAATAGGAGGCGATTATAATGTCCGCTTTGACGTACATGTTCCGTTACAAGAACACGCTGCCCAAGGAAGAGAAGCAGGGCTTCTTCAAGCGCCTTGTGGAGCTTCTGGCAGTCATTACCGGGAAGTAATTCCCTAAACAAAACGAGGCCGCACCCGGTGACATGCCGGCTGCGGCCCTATTTTTTTGTCCTCGCCGCCTTCCGACAGCATTTCCGGGGGCGGCATTCTTATACTGGACTTGAGAAAACACAAAGGAGGCTTTGCCATGCAATTTACCAGTTTTCTCCAGGATGGCCGCCTGACCGTGGCCCTCACTGGGGAGATCGACCACCACCGGGCCAAAAGCTACATTCAGGCCATCGCCGCCAAAATCGAGGCTTACGCCCCGGCGGTATGCGTTTTGGACTTCCAGGAGGTGAGCTTCGTGGACTCCTCCGGCATCGCCGTGGTGATCAACGCCCTGCGGCAGATGACCCGCATGGGGGGAAAGCTGCTGGTCACCGGCCTGCGGGAGCAGCCCATGAAGGTGTTCCGGGCGTCCGGCATTGAAAAAATCGTGGACATCAAGGAGGCAGTGAGATGAAATTCGACAACTATATGATCCTGGAATTCCCCAGCCGCTCCGCCAACGAGGCCTTTGCCCGGTCCGCCGTGGCCTGCTTCGCCGCCCAGCTGGATCCCACCATGGAGGAGCTGGGGGACATCCGCACCGCCGTGTCCGAGGCGGTGACCAACTGCATCGTTCACGCCTATCCCCAGGAGCTGGGTACGGTCATGCTTCGCTGCCGGATCCTGAAGGACAACGTGCTGGATATTGTGGTGAAGGACAAGGGGGTGGGTATCCCCGACGTGGACCAGGCCAGGAAGCCCATGTTTACCACCGGCGGCGCGGAGCGCAGCGGCATGGGCTTTACCATCATGGAGAGCTTTATGACCAGCATCTCCGTAACATCCGAGCCGGGGAAGGGAACCACCGTCCATATGCGCCGGAAGCTCCAGCGGCGGCAATGAGCCGCATCGAGGAGCTGATCGCCCGGAGCCAGGCGGGGGACCGGGATGCGGGGGAGGCCCTGGTCACGGAAAACGCCGGGCTGATCTGGTCCGTGGCCAGGCGGTTTCTGGGCCGGGGCGCCGAGGCGGAGGACCTGTACCAGCTGGGGTGCCTGGGGTTTTTAAAAGCGGTGGAGGGGTTCGATCTGCATTTCGGCACCCAGTTTTCCACCTACGCCGTGCCCAAGATCGCCGGGGAGATCCGCCGCTTTCTCCGGGACGACGGGGCGGTGAAGGTCTCCCGGGGCCTCAAGGAGCGCTCAGCCACCGTTAAGTCGGTCCGGAATCAGCTGACGGCGGAGCTGTGCCGGGAGCCTACCTTGCAGGAGCTGTCAGAGAAAACCGGTCTGACCCCGGAGGAGATCGCCATGGCGGAGGCCGCCACCGCCTGCACCGAGTCCATCCAGCGGGAGACGGGAGAGGACGGCTTCACCCTGGAAAACGTGCTGACCGACACCCAGACCGAGGAGACCATGGTGGAGAAAATCGCCCTGCGGCAGGCCATCGAAAAGCTGCCGGAGCGGGAGCGCACCGTGATCAAGCTCCGGTACTTCCACAGCTTGACCCAGGACCGGGTGGCGAAGGTGCTCTCCGTCAGCCAGGTGCAGGTCTCCCGGATCGAAAAAAAGGCGCTGCACCGGCTGCGAGATCTGCTGGCGTGACGAATAGGAAAATTGGTGGGTTTTGCCTCTTTATTTTTGACGGAAAATGGAGTAAAATGGAAGCCAATCCAATGTAGGACGGTACCGACATGACAGAAACAGAAAAGCAGCGCTTTGCCGCCGCAAGGCGAACCTATATCGCTTCCCAATTTTCGAACCTGAATCCCATGCAGCTCCAGGCCGCGCTGGCCACCGAGGGGCCGCTGCTGCTGCTGGCGGGGGCCGGGAGCGGAAAAACCACCGTACTCATCAACCGGATCGCCAATCTGATCCGCTACGGCCGGGCCAGCGATTCTCAGGAGGTCCCGGAGGGGGTGACGGCGGCGGATCTGGCGTTCTTGGAAGGACTCCGGGAGCCTATCCGCGAGGAGGACCGCCGGAGGGCGGACAAGCTCTGCGCCCTGGATCCGGCGGCGCCATGGAATATCTTGGCCATCACCTTCACCAACAAGGCCGCCAATGAACTGAAGGAGCGGCTGGGCAAGCGGCTGGGGCCCATGGCCATGGACGTGTGGGCCATGACCTTCCACGCCGCATGCTGCCGGATCCTTCGGCGGGAGATCACCCGGTTGGGCTACACCAGCAGCTTCACCATCTATGATACCGCGGACTCAGAAAGAGTGATGAAAAACATCATTCGTGATCTTGGGCTGGACGACAAAACCTTTCCTCCGCGGTATGTTTTGAACATCATCGGCAAGGAAAAGGACCGGCTGGCCTCCCCGGAGGATCTTCTGGAGCGGGCGAACAGCGCCGGAGATCCCCGGGTGCGTCAGATCGCTCGGGCCTATCAGACGTATCAGACCCGGCTGAAGGAAAACAACGCCCTGGATTTTGACGACATCATCTATCAGACGGTGCTGCTGCTGCAAAATTTCCCGGAGGTGCGGGAATACTACCAGCGGAAGTTCCAATATGTGCTGGTAGACGAGTATCAGGATACCAACCATCTGCAATATCTGCTCACCTCTCTGCTCACCGGTCGTGCGGGAAACCTGTGCGTGGTGGGCGACGACGATCAGAGCATCTACCGGTTCCGGGGGGCCACCATTGAGAACATTCTGAGCTTTGAGAATCAGTATCCGGGGGCCAGGACCATCCGCATGGAGCAGAATTACCGCTCCACCCAGGCCATTCTCAACGCCGCCAACAGCGTGATCGCCCA
Source organism: uncultured Oscillospiraceae bacterium (assembly GCA_947625945.1). Classification (GTDB taxonomy): domain Bacteria; phylum Bacillota; class Clostridia; order Oscillospirales; family Oscillospiraceae; genus Faecousia. Next base: position 660 of record CANQQI010000029.1, on the reverse strand, counting down.
CAATCTGGGCCGGAAGGGCAAGCGCCTCTGGACGGCCAACGATTCGGGAGAGCCGGTAACGGTGTACGAGGCCCCCGACGAGGGGGCCGAGGGGAATTTCGTGGCCGGGCGGATCATTGCCATGTCTCGGGGGAAAAATTATAAGGACTACGCTGTGCTTTACCGCACCAACGCCCAGTCCAACGCCCTGGAATTCGCGTTCAAGCGCAACGGCATCCCCTACCGGGTGATCGGGGGACTGCGGTTCTTCGACCGGGCGGAGATCAAGGACATGCTCTCCTATCTGTGTGTGCTGAACAACCGGGCCGACGACCTGCGGCTGACGCGGATCATCAACAACCCGCCCCGGGGCCTGGGGGCAAAAACCCTGGAAATGGTCCAGAGGCTGGCCCAGGCCGAGGGAAAGAGCGTCTACCATGTGGTGTCCCATCCGGCGGATTATGCCCCGCTGGAGCGGTACCGGGAGAAGCTGGGGGCGTTCTCCGCCATGATCGAGTCCCTGGCGGCGCTGCTGGACACCGGGATCAGTCTGCCGGAATTTTACGAGGAGGTCATGATCCGGACCGGGTATCTAACCATGCTGGAGGAAAAGCCCACCGAGGAGAATCTGACCCGGCTGGAAAACATCCGAGAGCTGAAATCCAGCATTCAGTCCTATGT
>CANQQI010000028.1 GCA_947625945.1 uncultured Oscillospiraceae bacterium | reverse complement strand
GGTACCTGGACGTATTTTAGTACAAATACAGCCGTTTGTCAACGGTTGTTTTTCGCCCTGCCGGCAGCCGTTCCGGCAGCGAAACCGGTAGCCCAGGCGATCTGCAGGTTGAAACCGCCGGTATAGGCGTCGCAGTCGATGATCTCTCCGGCGAAATAAAGGCCCGGGACCTTCTTGGAGCCCATGGTCCTGGGATCGATCTCCGAAACCGCCACGCCGCCGGAAGTGACAATGGCCTCCTCCACCGGCCGGCGTCCCCGAATTTCCACGGAAAACGCCTTCAGAAGCCGGCCAAGGGCCTGACGGCTGGGACGAGTCAAAGCATTGGCGCTGAGCTCTGGGGAGATGCCCAACCGAGCAAGGACCACGGGGATCATGGAGCGGGGCAGCAGAGACGACAGCACATGGGCCATGGCCCGGTTGGGGTACTGGCTCAGCTCCCGCAGCAGCCGGGCGTTCAGCTTTTCCGGGGTCAGGGCGGGCTTTAAGTCGATGGTGACGGTTCCCCGACCCGTCAGATGGGCGCTGGCGCTTAATATGACGGGGCCGGACAGGCCAAAGTGGGTAAAAAGCAGTTCCCCAAAATCCTGGTACAGCAGCTTCCCCTTCTCATCCGTCAGCCGGATCGCCACGTTTTTCAGGGACAGGCCCCGCATTTTTTCGCAGTCCTCCCCCTCCGCCTCCAGAGGTACCAGACTCCCCTGCCCCGGCACGATCTTATGCCCCAGGGCGGCGGCCAGGGCGTAGCCGTCCCCAGTGGAGCCGGTGGCGGGATAGGACAGGCCGCCGGTGGCCAGGATCACCCACTTTGCGCTGATTTGCTCCGTTTCCGTCTCCACGCCGGTGATCCGGCCCTCCTCGGTCAGCAGCCGAATGACCCGGCCGGAGCGGATCGTGACCTTTTCCCGGGCCAGGACCTGTTCCAAGCATGCCAGCACGCTTTGAGACCGGTCGGAAACGGGAAACACCCGATTGCCCCGCTCGGTTTTCACCGGGCAGCCGTTTTCCTCGAAAAAGGCCATCACCCGGTCCGGCGGACAGGCGGCCAAGGCGCTGTAAAGAAATCGGGGGTTCCGGGGGATGTTTTGAAGCACTTCCTCCAGGTCGCAGCGGTTGGTCAGGTTGCAGCGGCCCTTGCCGGTGATCAGCAGCTTCCGGCCCAGGCGGCCGTTCCGCTCCAGGAGCAGAACCCGGCTCCCCTGCCGGGCTGCCGCGATGGCGGCGAACATCCCCGCCGGGCCACCGCCAACTACAATGCCGTCAGGTGGAGCGGTCAGCGTGGTTTTCGTAGACATGGTACTCCTCCCAGATATGCTCCAGCCGGTCGAAGGTCTTGGCCAGCTCCCCTTCCCGCCGGGCCGCCAGGGCCACGATTAGGGCGTTGATGACGCTCAAAGGGGCGACCAACGTATCCACCAGGGAGAGCATATCGCTTTTTGCCAGGAGCACATAGTCGCAGTTCTGTCCCAGGGGGGACAGGCTGCTGTCCGTCAGGCCGATCACCGTGGCCCCTGTGGAGCGGCAGTAGGCCGCGCCTTTGGCGGTGGAGGAGGAATACCGGGGGAAGCTCAGGGCGATTACAACGTCCTGCTCCGTCACGCCGGCGATCCGCTCGAACATCTCGCTGGAGCCGGTGGTGATGATATGCACGTTTTGGAACATGTAATTGAGGTAGTACCCCAGAAAATCCGCCAGGGCGCCGGCGGACCGGACCCCCAGAATGTAAACCCGCTTGGCCCGAAGAATGGACTCCACCGCGGCGTTGAAATCCGGCCGGGAGAGCAGCTCCTCGGTCTGGCGGAGCTTGTCCATATCCGATTGCAGCACCAGGGAGACCACGTCCTGGTCCGCGATCCGGTGGCTGGCCACCTCGATTCGCTGCACCGAGGTCAGCCGATTGAGGACCATCTCCTGGATGGCCTTCTGCATGGCGGGGTATCCGTCAAAGCCCAGCTCCACGGCGAAGCGCACCACCGTGGATTCCGATACCCCCACGGTCTTGCCCAGCCGATTGGCGGTCATGAAGGCAGCCTTGTCATAGGATTCCAGGATGAACCGGGCAATGCTGCGCTGGCCCTTGGAAAACTGGGAAAACCGCTTTTCCAGCACCGTGAGTATGTCCATCGTTATCCCTCCTGTTGTGTTTCTGTAAGCAGGGCGGCGATCTCCGCCGGGGTCAGGTAGCGCCACCGGCCCTCCGGCAGAGCCCCCAAGGTCAGGTTCCCCTCCCGTTCCCGGCGCAGCCGGGTCACAGTGAGTCCTGCCAGGCCGCACATCCGGCGGATCTGCCGGTTCCGGCCCTCGTGTATGACGATCATCAGCTCCGCCCTGCCCCTGTCGGCCCGGAGCAGCTCCACCTCCGGCGGGCGGATGGCCCGGCCGTCCAGCTCCACCGGCCGGCGCAGCAGGTCCAGAGATTGGGCGGTGAAGCCGGTGACCCAGACCCGGTAGCCCTTCTCCACCTCGTTCCGGGGATGGGCTAGGGACTGGGCAAAGGCACCGTCGTTAGTAAAAAGGAGCAGCCCCTCCGAATCCATGTCCAGACGGCCCACGGGATAGACCCGCTGATGACAGCCGGACACCAGCTGGGCGGCGTTTTTCCGGCCCAGCTCATCGGAGAGGGTGGTGACATAGCCCTTGGGCTTGTTGAGAAGAATGTACACCCGCCCCGGCGGGGGCGGGAGGGGTCGGCCGTCCAAGGTGATTCGGTCCGTCTCGGGATCGGCCTTCTCCCCCAGAGAGGCGGGAACACCGTTCACCGCCACCCGGCCGGTACGGATCAGCTCCTCCGCCTCCCGGCGGGAGGCCACCCCCCGCTGGGAAAGGAGCTTTTGCAGCCGTTCGGTCATGGCTCTTGGCCTCCAAACCAATGTTTCCAGAAGGGCGCGGGTTTTTCCCGCTCCGGTTCCTGTTCTACCGTCTGGCCGTAGATCAGGGGGACCTTGCCCACCGGGGTGTCCCCCAGCATCAGATAGGCCCAGCCCGCCTCCTGGCCCTGGACCACCGGGGCGTAGACAAACCCTGGGCCGCTGATACGCACCGTCGGGCGCTCCTCAGGCGCCAGAGCATAAGAAAAGTCCTCCAGGGCCAGCAGCTCCACCGTCTTTTCCTGGCCGCCGACCACCTCCACTGTGCCAAGGCAGTCCCCGACGGAGACGATTTTCCGCACCTGATACCGGGAAAAGCCCTCCTCCAGCAGCGCCTTGTGATCGGCCCAATCATTGGGATCGTTCATGGTGACGGCGATGAGCCGCCGCCCCTGGCGGGTGGCGCTGGATACCAGGATTCGCCCCGCCGCCTTGGTATAGCCGGTCTTGACACCTTCGACGCCGTCCAGCTGCCAGAGCAGCTTGTTGTGGTTGCGCAGGCTCCGAGACCCCACCGTGACGGTCTTGGTGGACACGGTCTGGCGAAAAATAGGGTTCTTCATGGCATAGGCGGCCAGCACCGCCATATCCCGGGCGGTAGAATAGTGATCAGGGGCGTCCAGGCCGTTGGGATTGGAGAAGTGGGTGCCGGTCATCCCCAGTTGGCGGGCCTTGTCGTTCATCAGTCCGGCAAAGCCCTCCACTGTGCCGCCGCAGTAGATGGCCAGAGCTACCGCCGCGTCGTTGCCGCTGTGGAGCATCAGGCCGTAGAGAAGGTCCTGGAGGGTCAGCACCTCCCCTTCCTTCAAATACATAGAGGAGCCCTCAATCCCCACGGCCTCCTTGGGGATTCGCATCCGGTCCAGGACATTGCACTGCTCGCAGACGATCAGCGCCGTCATAATTTTCGTAGTGCTGGCAATCAGGGCACGCCGGTCCGGCTCCTTCTCATACAGCAGCCTGCCGGTCTCGGCATCCAGCAGCACCGCGTTCCGGGCGGAAACCGCCTGGGCGGGCATGGGCAGCATTGACACGGCGGTGAGAAAAACCGCCGTGAGGAATGCGATTCGTCGTTTCATATTTCCTCACCCCAGCCTAGTTTTGCCGGAGATGGGAAAGGTTATTCTTCGTTCTTGGGAGTACGGGAGTCCAGGAAGGCGGCCACCTTGTCCAGCACATCCGGCACCATCTCCACCACCCGATCGGCAGTGGTATTGGCCGGGGCCGCCACCGGCAGCATCCGCACAGAACCGTCCTTGATCACCAGAAAGGCGATGGGCGTCACCTTCACCCCGCCGCCGGCGCCGCCGCCGAAGGGGTTCTCCTGCTTGTTGGCGTTTTTGGAGACGAAGTCGGACCCGCCTCCGGCAAAGCCCACACTGACCTTGGAGATGGGAATGATGGTCACGTCCCCCGCCGTGATGGGCTGCCCCACTACGGAGTTGACATCGATCATCTCACGGATCTTCGCGATGGTGTTTTCCAGCATATTGTGAAGAGATTGGCTCATGTTGTGGCACCGCCTTTTCTTTGATTCATGATTTTCAGGAACTGTACAGCCGCCCGTAGCCCGTGCCAGCAGGTGACACGGAGCAGACGGCCCACGGTAATGGTCAGCTGGGCCCGGAGAAAAATGGTGGTTTCCGAGGCGGTAAAGTCGCATTCGATGTTGATATCCCGCTTTTTAACAACGAAATACCGCTCCAGCCGGGACCAGAGGTTCCCCACCGCCGCCCAGGCTTTTCCGTAATTTTCCGCCAGGTCCGCCGGGTCGTCCCCCGCCAGGACCAGTTTGCACTCCAAAAGATCCAGCCGGAAGTTCTTCCGGTAGCCGTTCAACAGATCCAGGCCGGTTTTCACCAGGGGGAGAAAATCCGTGATACTGCCGCCGGACGGCTGAGACTTTTCAGAGGATTTTTTCTTTTTTTCTGTGGTTTTTTCGGTACTCTCCGCCGGGGAGGATTTCTTCTTTTCCTTTTTGGGGGGCTCCTCCCCCGGCAGGGGTTTCTTCTTTTTCCCGGGAAATACCTGGACTTTTACAGGCCCCGCTACCAATAGGACCCGGGCCCCGCCGCTGTCGTAGAGGACCCGCACACCCAGGGGGAGCATAGCAATGAGCGCCAAAATGGCAAGGGTGATCCACCAGCCCATCTACTGCCCCACCTCCTCCGGATTCAAATCCACCTTCTCAATGGGGGGAAGCTCCTCCAACGAGGTCAGACCGAAGGTCCGCAAAAAATCCGGGGTGGTCCGGTACTGAATGGGCCGGCCCGGCACCGCCAAACGCCCCGCCTCCTGGATCAATTTCTTGTTCAGCAGAGCGGCGATGGTATAGCCGCTGTCCACGCCCCGGAGCTGCTCCACAACGGCCCGGGTGGCCGGCTGATAGTAGGCGATCACGGTCAATGCCTCCAGCTGGGCGGCGGAAAGTCGGGGTGGCTTCCGGGTCTCCAGGGCCTTGGCCACCAGATCCCCCATCTCCCCGGAGGAAACCATCTGATATCCGTCCTCCAGACGGAGGATCCGGATCCCACGCCGGTCAAAGGCCAGTTGATCCGCAAGGGCATCCGCCGCCAGGGCAACGTCCTTTGGGTCGGCGTTCAGGGCGGCGGCCAGACGGGACAGCTCCACCCGCTCCCCGGCGGCAAAGAGAATGGCCTCAATGCCCCGCTGGAGCTCCAGCTGGGCCAGGTTCAGTTGCTCCATCAGACCGTCTCCTCCTCGCTTCCGGGATTGACGCGAACCTCAGGCTCGTCGCCGGCGCCATCCTCCACCGTGACCTTCCGCTGGCGGCACAGCTCCAAAATGGCAAGGAAGGTAGCGACCACCTCGGAACGGCTGCGGCTGCCCAGAAACAGGCTCCGAAGCCGCTCCACCCCCCGCAGAATCAGGACCCGCAGCACCTCCCCCGCCTTTTTCGTGACGGGATAGGGCTCCTTCCCTACCAGCCCCCGGAACGCGCCCTGGGGCGGGGGCAGGCTCCGTTGGTTCCGCTCCGCCATGGCGGCCAGAGCGGCGGACAGATCGGACAGCGGGTGGCGATATCGGTATGCCTCGTCCCGCCGCAGGGGTTCCGGCTCCTTGACAAACTGGCACCGCCCGATGTCGTTCCGGGGTTCCAAATAGGAAATGGCGGTGCGTATCTGCTCCATGGCCTCCCGGCGCTGGCGCTGGGCCAGGCCCTGGCGCAAAAGATCCAGCTCGCTCTCCGCTTCCTCCCGCTCCGCCTGTGACAAAAGCATCTTGGTTTTGATCAGCATCAGGTGGGAGGCCATGGCGATAAACTCGCTGGCAATCTCCATATCCAGACGCTTCCGCTCCTCCAGATAGGCCAGGTACTGCTCCAAAATGGCGGAAATAGACACGTCCTGAATCTCGATCTTATTTTTGCTCAGCAGCAGGAAAATGACATCCAGAGGCCCTTCAAAATCCTCCCGCTGGTCGGTTTTAGTGCGGACGATGCCCTCCAGATGGTACTGCGGTTCTGCCATGGTTCCATTTTTCCCTCTTGACTGTATATTCTTACCTATTATAGCATCGTTTTTCCTTCCGCGCAAGTATTTGAAAGAAAATTACGAATTCTTTCAAAAATATTGCATTTTAGGGAAAAGTATGCTATGATAAGCACACAAGCTATATGGGAGGGATTTTCATGGCGAAAAAGCGGAACCGGTATCGGGAGATGGAACGGTTTATGACCTACTTCCTTGCGGGGGACGGTGTCGTTTTTCTCCTGTTTTTGTTGGCCTCGGGGTTGGGCGTCACTTGGCTGAAGGTGATCACCGCTCTTCTGTGCATCGGCGTGTCTGCCCTGGGCATTGGATATCTGTACTTAAGCGGGGAGCTGCTGCGGCCCAGGAGCCGCTGGATGACCGTGGGCTTCGCGGCGGTGCTGGTGTGCCTGCTGTTTTCCCTAATCCTGCGCTACCCCAGCCCGGATCCCGCCGCCGGGAAGAATCCCGGCACCAGCCAGACCGGCAATCAGCAGACGGACGGGCAGCAGAGCCAGTCCACGGACGGCGATCAGCAGCAGAACCAGTCCACCGGCGGTCAGCAGGAGGTCCCGCAGAATTCCGGCGACGCCTCCGGCGGGACCACCGGCGCTCAGCAGAGCGACGCCTCTGGCTCCTCGGACGCTTCCGATTCCTCGGACGCTTCCGGCGACTCCGGCGGCCAGCAGTGATCCATCCGGGCATATAAATAAACAGCAGCAGGCCCCGCGAAAGCGGGGCCTGTTTCCTTTTACCGGTAGAAGCTATTGCCGCCGATGAACTCCCGCACCAGGCTGGTAGGTGGGATCTCGTCGTCCACCTCCGCCTCCCGGACGAAGTTTAGGATCTTCACGATGGCCCGCACCTGGTCGTAGCAGCTCTGCTCCGGCTCCACGGCGGTGAGCAGGGGGAAGATGTGCTTTTTCAGCACCGCCAGCTCGTAGAGGGTGGAGCTGTTGAAAATCACGTCGGCTTTCTCCTGGAAGGGGAAAATCCACCGCTTCTCTCCCCTGCGCACTGAATCCCACATGGAGATGGTGTGCTCTACCGAGGCGCCCCGGGTCTCATAGTCCCGGACGATTCGCCGCAGCAGCCGCAGATAGCTGGTGGGGATCCGGTTGTGATCGTCCAAATTCAGGGGCAGCAGCGGGCTGACGTACATCTTGAAAATGAGGTTTTGGTCCAGTCCCTCCGGCAGCAGCACCGGGTTCAGGCCGTGAAGCCCCTCCACAATGACCACCGCATCGTCATCCAGCGCCAGTTTCTTTCCAGTCCATTCCCGCTTGCCGGTGAGGAAATTAAAAGAGGGCATATCCACCGTCTCCCCCGCCAAAAGCTGGGACAGCTGACGGCGGAACAGATCGGTATCGATGGTGTTGATGTGCTCCAAGTCCAGCTTGCCGTCCGGCCCAGGGGCCACCCGGTCCCGGTCGATGTAGTAGTCGTCCAGGCTCATTAAAATGGGCCTTTTTCCGTGGACCCGGAGCTGGGTCGCCAATCGGTGGGCGGAGGTGGTCTTGCCGGAAGAGCTGGGGCCCGCCAGCATCACGGCTTTGGCCCCCTGGGCACAGACCCGGTCCGCCACCTGGGAAAAATTCTTTTCATGAAGCGCTTCGTTGACACGGATCAGCTCCCGAATGCCACCGCCCAGGGTCAGATCGTTGAGATCTGCCACGGTCTCGCATTCCATCAGGCGGCACCAGCGTTCCCCCTCGGCGTAGACGGCGTAGAAATTGGGCATTTCCTCAAAGGAAGCCACCCTGTCCGGCTCCTGTTCGTCGGGGAACAGGAACACGAAGCCACCCTCGGCGGGGATCATGTCCCAGACGGAGAGAAAACCGGTGCTGGGGGCCAGCTCCCCATAGTAATAGTCCAGAAAATCCTCCCAGCCGTAGGCGTCGAAGTAGGGCTCCGCCCGCCAGGCCAGCAGCCGGGCCTTGTCTGTCTGACCGGCAACAGCGAAGCGGTCGATGGCGTCTTTCGTAGGCATCCGCCGCCGGAGCAGGGGGATATCCGCCGCCACCAGGGCGCGCATCCGCTCCTTTAGAGCCTGGACGGAAAAATCCGGGGCGTTCAGCACCTGGACATACAGCCCCGGTCCCACGGTGCAGTCCATCTTCCCTCGGGCCTTGGGCCAAAGCTGGGTCAGCGCCAGGAACATGACAAATTGGGCGGTGCGGACATAGACATCCCGCCCGGTGGGGTCCGTGATCCGCAGCAGCTGTACCACGCCCTGGGAGGCGGCCATGGCCCGGCGAATGGAGGGCCGCTCCCCTGCCGCCGTCTGCTCCCGAAGGGGCACATAGTTGAGATTGAATACCTCACCGGCCAGCTTGGCGGCCAGAGGCCGCCGGGAAAGCGCGTTCTCCAGCAGTCCCAGTTCCCGGACCAGGTCCAGCAGACGTTGACCGGGCTTGGGTGTGATTTTTTGTCCGTCAATGCAAAGCTCCATGGCGCTTCCTCCAATTATTACAATTCTTATTTATTATAATACCATACTTTTGTCGAAATTGCAAGATATGCCCCGCTGGAGGCGGGGCATATCTATGCGCGGGTATTTTTCAAGGCATGGCCCCGCCTCCGGCGGGGCCGATTTCTATTTTTTCAGCAGCAGGACGGATATGTCGTTGACGTTGGTGCCGGTGGGGCCGGTTTTCAGCAGACCGCCGCTCTTTTCCAGGGCGTGGTAGGCGTCGTTGTTCTGAAGAACGGAGAAGATGTCGATCCCCTGTCCCTTCAGATTTTCCGCTGTTGCGCTGTCCACATAGCCCCCGGCGGCGTCGGTGGGGCCGTCGGTACCGTCGGAGCCCAGGGAGAATACCGCCGCTCCGGCGATCCCCGCGATGCCGGGGGCCGCCGCCAGAGCCAGCTCCTGATTCCGGCCGCCCTTGCCATGGCCGGTCAGGTGGACCACCGTCTCTCCGCCGGCGATAAAGGCCAGGCTCTCCGGACTGTCCCGGTAGTACTGGGCGATATTGGACAGCATCACACCGGCGTCCCGGGCGGTGCAGGACAGGCTGGCGGTGAGCACCGTGGGACGGTAGCCCAGCTCCCGGCAGGTTTTCTCCGCCGCGGCGCAGAGCTGCCGCACGGAGCCGGTAATCCGGGTCTGCACATTGTCCAGGCGCTTGGGCGTCTCCTGATCCAGCAGCTCCCGCATTTGGGGGGTCAGGGTCAGACCGTACTGCTTGACCACGTCCCAGGCCTGGGCGGAGGTGGCGGAGTCGGGATAGGCCGGGCCCGAGGCGATCATATCCAGTGGGTCCCCGATGATATCCGACAGCACCACGGAATAGACCCGGGCAGGGGCGCAGAGGGCCGCGAATTTCCCGCCCTTCACGGCGGAGAACCGCTTGCGGACGGTGTTCATCTCCGTGATCTCCGCCCCGCAGGAGAGCAGCTCCTGGGTCAGCCGGGTCAGATCCTCCGGCGGGATCAGGGGCTTTTCAAACAGGGCCGAGCCGCCGCCGGAGAGAAGGAACAGCACCGTATCCCGCTCCGAGAGCCCCGTGACGGCGTCGATGGCGGCTTGGGTGGCCCGGTAGGAGTTTTCATCCGGCACCGGATGGCCGGCCTCAAAAATGGAGAGGCTGGCCAGGGGACCGTTGCTGTGGCCGTATTTTGTCACCACCACGCCGCTGTCGATCCGGCTGCCCAGCTCCTCCACAGCGGCGCTGGCCATTTGCCAGGCGGCTTTCCCGGCGGCGATCAGCACCAGCTTCCCGGGGCCAAAGGCCGCGGTGGCCAGGGCCTTTTTCACGGCGGTGTCCGGCATGGCGGCTTGGAGCGCGGAGCGGATGATTTGCTCCGCATCCTGACGCAAAGTCATATTTTCAACTCCTCTCGATCAATGGACAAATACGGAAAGGCCGCCGCGCCAGCCGGCGCGGCGGCCCGAAATATGGAATTACACGAACAGGGAAACGATAAACACCACAATGATGACCGTGATGCCCATTACGGCGGTCATGCCGGTCTGGCACTTGTAGGCTTCCTCGGTCTTCATGTCGGAGAACTGGGAGACCACCCAGAAGTAAGAGTCGTTGGCGTGAGAGGCCACCATGGAGCCGGCGCCGATGGCAAGGACCACCAGGACCTTGGCCAGGGGGCTGGTGAGGCCCATGGTCTCCATCATGGGCGCCATCATGCCGGCGGTGGTGATCATGGCGACGGTGGAAGCGCCCATGGCCAGCTTCAGGATCATGGCGATGATGAAGGGAATCAGCACGCCCAGGCCGGTATTGACCAGTCCGCCCACAGAGGCGGCGATGGGCAGGGCCTTCAGGATCTCGCCGAAGGAGCCACCGGCACCGGTGATGGCCAAAATGGCGGCGGAATCCACAACGCCCTGGGTGACCCATTTCAGGGTGTTTTCCTTCTCCTGCTTGGGGATCAGGGTCATGGCCAGGAACACGCCCAGCATCAGGGCGACCACGGGATTACCGATGAACATGATGATCTGATAGACAACGCCGGTGCCCAGAGGCTTGCTGGGGAAGTCCACGATGGAGGCGATGGCGATCAGAATGATGGGCAGCAGCAGGGGGGCAAAGCTCTGCAGCGGGGTGGGCAGCTTGCCGTACTTTTCCTTCAGCTGCTCCAGGGTGTACTCGGAGTTGGCAGGGATCTTGACGGTGCTGGCTACCTTCTTGGCGTAGATAATGGCCACGGCGGTGGCGGGGATGGAGACCAGCAGGCCCACCAGAATGGTCAGGCCCAGGTCGGCGTTCAGCGTGCCAGCCATGGCGATGGGGCCGGGGGTGGGCGGCACCAGGCAGTGAGTGGCGTACAGGCCGCCGGAGAGGGCGGTGGCCATCACGGCCAGGGAGGTGTTGGACTGCTCCGCCAGAGCCCGGCTGATGGGAGAGAGCACCACAAAGCCGGAGTCGCAGAACACGGGGATGCCGGTGACATAGCCCACGGCGCCCATGGCGACCACGCTGTTCTTCTCACCGACAAGCTTCAAAATGGTGTTGGCCATGGTCAGGGCGGCGCCCGTCTTCTCCAGAATGGTACCGATGATGGTGCCGCAGAGAATGACGATGCCGATGCTGGTCATGATGCTGCCGAAGCCGCTCTTGACCTTGTTGACCACTTCCACCGGCGTCAGCCCGGAGTCCGGGTAAATGGCGCCCCAGATCAGGCCCACGAGCATGGCGATGACCACCATGACGATGAACGGGTGCATCTTCAGCTTGGAGATCGCAAGAACCATCAATACGACCGCAAGGATGATGATGCCAAACAGTAAGAACGTTTGCATGATTTCTACCTCCTAAAAAATTTTTATTACAAAGCCCGCAGGCCCTGTTTCCGTTTATACAGCTCCGCCAGGAGCCGGATCAGATACTCCCGCTGAAAATCCCCGCACCGGTCCAGCTCCAGAGCGTTTTGCAGCCGCCGGATTCGGTATTGAAGGGTGTTTTTATGGATGAACAGCTCGGCGGCGGCTTTGTTCACCGCCCGGCCGGCATCATAATAGCACTCGGCGCATTTTAAAAGGGTTCTCTGCTCCTCCGGGGAAAATTCCCGGCAAAGCCGGTCGTAGAGGGTGCTTAAAAAGGGCGCCTCCGTCACAGCGGTGTGGGCAAGCATATACCGGCACAACGTGGAGAATTGCTGAATGTCGTTGCAGGCGTCGGGAGAGGTGGCGTCCAGGATCAGGGCCTGGTTGTAGGCCCAGCTGATGTCCAGCAGTCCCCGGCACGCTCCGCCGAAGCTGATCCGGTAGATTTTCAGCAGCTCCCCTTCCCGGCTGCCCGGAGCAGTCAGCTGGCTGGCCAGCGATTCGGGGCGGCTGCTCATCAGCAGGACCAGCCGGTCGTCCACCACACCCCACACGTCCGACTGGGCATGGAGGTATTTACCCTGAAGGATCCCCGCCAGGGGCTCCTGGGGATAGGTGACCGGCGCGCCGTCCAGACGGGAGACCAACGCCACGGTGACGGGAAAGGACAGCTGGATCTTGTGGGAGGTCATCAGCGCCACAGCGTTGGTCACAGACTGCTCCCCGGCGTCCAGCAGATACCGGAGGATCCGGCCACGCATCTCGTTTTCCGCAAGCCTTGGGCTTGCCATGGCCTCCAGCTGGTAATACTTGGCGGCATATACCTCCAGCAGATGGGCAAGGGGCTGTATTTCGCTGGGGTCGCCGTAAATGCCCACCACGCCAATAATGGAGCCGCTGACCCGGAGAGGCATATTGCAGCCCTCCTTGGCCCCGGGATAGAGGGGCAGCTGGTCCTTCCGGATGTTCACCGTTTTGCCGGTGCGGACCGCCTCCAAGGCCCCCTGATGAAAGGTCCCGATCCGCCCGGTCTCTGTGGAGGCAATAATGATGCCCTCCGTGTTCATGATATTGATGGTCCTGCCGCCAACCAGGGCGGATGTGACGGAAACCAGCTCGTTTGCCAGGGATTCGAGAAGCATTCCGGTCACCTCACGGGAAAAAGACGCAGTCGCCCACGGCCATGTGGCAGCTCTGAACGGTTTGATCCTGCCGGATGGCGCACTCGGCGTTCTCGCCGGAGCAGTGGCTCAGGCCCAGCACCTCCAGACCCCAGTCCTTCAGAGCCTCCACGGTGGCCTGCACCCGGGCGCTGTCCGCCTCCATCAGGTGGGTGCCGCCAAACACCGCCCAGACGGGCATTTGCAGAGCGTAGTGGACCCTGCGGATCATATTCAGAATCCCGGGATGGGAGCAGCCCACCAGCACCGCCAGCTTGCCCCCCACATCCAGGGCAAGGCAGATCTCGTCGTGGAAATCGTCGGGAATAAAGCCCTCCGCCGTCCGGCGGACGAACCGCTCCGGAATGGTCTCAAAATCATGGACCCGGGGGAAATCAGCCACCAGGTAGATCCCCTGGGCAATCTCCGTCACGTCCGTGACCACCTCCCGGCGCACGTGATGGGCACACAGGAACGCCTCGCCGAAGCCGCAGGAGAGGTCGGTGTATTTTCTGCCGTCGCAGGCATATTTCCGCTGGAAAAAGTCGGGCCCGGTGTAGAGCAGCTTGCTGCCGCCGCCCTGCTCCAGCAGATCCCGGTAGCCGGCGGCATGGTCATAGTGGCTGTGACTGAGAACCACGGCATCCAATTCGGATACGGACAGGCCCAGCTTGTGGGCGTTGCGCCAGGGGGCCTCCCCCGCGCCACAGTCGAACAGGATGCGCTCCTCCCCCCGCTGAATCAGGTAGGACAGGCCGTGCTGGTTCACGAGAGCCTTGTTCTCGGAGGGCAGATTGTCCATCAATGCTGTTATACATACCATTGCGATTCACCGGCTTTCTGTTTGATTTTATGCAACATTCACATGAAAAGTGGAAACTACTCCTTCAAACATATTCATTATAACTTATTTTTTCAAAAAAGGAACCCCCTTTCTTTTGTTTCAGAGGACAAAAAGTGATGCTTTTTTCAAATGAGAATTGTGCCGTGGACAAAATTTACCAAAATCCCCCTTCAATCTTGCAAAATCGCCGCTAATGGCGTATAATAGCCTTATTCCGTTGAAAAACAGGAGGGATCGGCATGATCCGAGGTTTTTGGAAGAGCCGGCTGGCGTTCCTTGGCATCGCGGCGGCGGCTTTGGTCCTGGCGGTGGCGGTTTGGATCCGAGACCGGGCATATCCCATATACATTCCCATTCTGGCGTCCCTGCTCACCCTGGCCATCGGCCTGGTGGCGGCGCGGCTTCTGGGCAACGTGATCGCCAACCAGTGCAACACCAAGGCGCTGGGTATCCTCCATGTGGACATGGACCCGAAAAAATTTCTGGAAAAATACAAAACGGTTCCAGAAATGATGAAAAAAGACACCGCCTGCTATGTCCTGGCCCGAGCCTACCTGGCGGACGGCTACGCCGCCGACGGGGACTTTCTCACCGCCATGCAGACCCTCTGCCCGGTGGATGCGGAGGCCTGTCAAAAGGATATCGCCCTGCGGGGGCTATATTACAACAACTACTGCCGCTATGCCCTGGGCGCCGGAGATCTGGCCAAGGCGGAGGAGGCGGCCGCCGGGCTGGAGATCGTGGTGAACGGCGCAAGAGTCTCGAAGCCCGCCCTGTCGACCAATTTGGCGGAGAGCCTCCGGCTGCACCGGAATCAAATCGCCTGCATCACCGGCGAACCGGTGGAGCAGGAGTGGCTGACCGAGCAGATGGAAAAGGCTCCCTACCTGCTGCGGCGAATGGACGCCGCCCAGGCCCTGGCCCAGGACGCCATGAACCGAGGGGATACGCCCAAGGCCAGGGAGTATCTGCGGATCCTCTCCCGGGAGGGCGGAAAGACCTACTTTGCCCGCTGGGCTGCCCGTCAGGAGAACCGGCTGGTCAAATAGCGATGGGCCTTTCCGGCGAAATTCGACATGAAAACCCCGCGCTTTGGGAAAAGCGCGGGGCTTTGGCGTTCATTTTTTCTTGTCGCAGGAATAGGCGCAGCCGGCGCAGTCGCCGGAGCAGGAGGGCTTTTTCTTCCGAAAGAGAAGGAACAGGCAGTAGCCCACGATCCCCGCCAAGATCAGATAATCTCCAATATTCACAGCAATCCTCCCACCAGGTAGACGACCCACGCCGCCAGCCAGGCTACTGCGCACTGGGTCAGAACCACCAGCAGCGTCTTTCCCCGACTGTCCAGCTCCCGGCGAATGGTAGCCACCGCCGCCACGCAGGGGGTATAGAGCAGGCAGAAGGTCAAAAAGCTGGCGGCGGAGCGGGTCGTGAACAGGGTTTGCAGGGCCAGGCGGAGCTGTTCCGTTCCCACTCCCAGCACCACGCCGAAGGTGCTGACCACCGCCTCCTTGGCGGTGAAGCCGGAGACCAAGGCGGTCACCGTTCGCCAGTCCCCGAAGCCCAGGGGAGCGAAAATGGGGGCGATCAGCCGACCCAGAGAGGCCAGGATGCTGTCCGCACTGTCCTCCACCAGGTTCAGCCGGAGGTCAAAGGTCTGCAAAAACCAGATCAGCACCGTGGCTAGGAAGATGATGGTAAAGGCACGCTGCAAAAAATCTCGGGCTTTTTCCCACATGAGCAACCCCACGCTTTTTGCCGAGGGCAGGCGGTAATTGGGCAGCTCCATGACGAAGGGCACGGGCTTGCCCCGGAACACGAACCGGTTCAGGGCCAGGGCCGCCAAAACGCCCACCAGCATTCCGCCAAAATAGAGCAGGAACATCACGACCAGCTCATGGCCCGGGAAAAAGGCGGCGGAAAACACCGTATAGATGGGGATCTTCGCGGAGCAGCTGATGTAGGGCGTCAGCAGGATAGTCATTTTCCGGTCCCGCTGGGAGGATAGAGTCCTGGTTGCCATGATGGCGGGGACGGAGCATCCAAAGCCGATGAGCATGGGAACGAAGCTCCGGCCGGAGAGGCCCAGGTTCCGCAGCAGCTTATCCATGACGAAGGCCACCCGGGCCATATATCCGGAGTCCTCCAAAATGGACAGGAAGAAAAACAGCACCACAATCAGGGGCAGGAAGCTCAGTACACTGCCGACCCCCGCGAATATCCCGTCGATGACCAGGCTATGGACTACGGGGTTGATGCCGTAGGCCGTCAAGGCCTGGTCCGCAAAGGCCGTCAGCCCGTCCACAGCGTACTCCATCAGCGTCGACAGCCAGGCTCCAAAGACGTTGAAGGTCAGGAAGAACACCGCCGCCATGATGGCCACGAACAGCGGGATGGCCAGATACCGGTTGGTCAGGACCTCGTCGATGGCCATGCTCCGGCGATGCTCGGCGCTCTCCTCCGCCTTGGTGACGCAATCGGCGCAGACCTTTTCGATAAAGTTGTAACGCATATCCGCCAGGGCGGCGTTCCGGTCCAGGCCGGAGTCGTACTCCATCTCAATGATGGAATGCTCAATCAGTTCCTTCTCGTTCTGGCTCAGGCCCAGGCGGTCGGAGAAGCCCTCCTCCCCCTCGATGAGCTTGGTGGCGCAGAACCGGCGGGAGACGCCGATTTTCTGGGCGTGGTCCTCGATGATGTGGCTCACCGCGTGGATGCAGCGGTGGACCGGGCCGTCGGGGCAGAAGTCCAGCACCTGAGGCAACACCCGCCCCCCGCCGGTAGCGACGGCGGTCTCAACCAGTTCGGAGATGCCTTCATTTTTGGCGGCGGAGATGGGCACCACCGGCACCCCCAGGGCCTTCTCCATTTTTTTCACATTCACGCTGCCGCCGTTACCCCGGAGCTCGTCCATCATATTCAGGGCGATCACCGTGGGTACCCGCAGGGTCAGCAGCTGCAGAGTCAGATACAGGTTCCGCTCAATATTGGTGGCGTCCAGAATGTTGATGATGGCGTCGGGCTTGGCGTTTACGATGAAGTCCCGGGTCACCACCTCCTCCTGGGAGTAGGGCCGGAGGGAATAGATGCCAGGCAGGTCCACCACCTTGTGGTCCGTGCCCTTGATGGTCCCCTCCTTCTGATCCACCGTCACCCCCGGGAAATTGCCCACATGCTGATTGGAGCCGGTGAGGGCGTTGAACAGGGTCGTTTTGCCGCAGTTTTGATTTCCGGCCAGGGCAAAGATCATTGAATACTCCCCTCCCGAAGGGTGATTTTCCGGGCGTCCTCCCGGCGGATGGTCAACTCATAGCCCCGAACACGGAGCTGGATAGGGTCCCCCATGGGCGCCACTTTTTGCAGCTTCACGGCGGTGCCGGGAATCAGCCCCATGTCCAAAAAGCGCAGGCGCAGGTCTCCTTCCCCGCCCACCTGGGCGATCACGCCGCTCTGGCCTACCTTGAGATCGTCGATGGTCAAGCGCATTCCCTCCCAATTTCTTTTTATCCGCTCTATTATAGTACGGCGCCGCGGGGTTTTCAATAGGGAAAGCGATTATTTGTCGAAAGACGCGGCGTGGTCCCAAAGCGTTCCCTTTTAAGGTATTCCCGCCGGGCCCGGTCCATGCGCCCAGACTGAGACGCTGGGAGAGGCAGGGACCCATGGAATCACAAAAGCTCCGCCCCGGTCCGGGGCGGAGCGCTTATCTTCCGATGGACATGATATCGTAGGGTGTGGTCTGATAGACAAAGTAGTTGAGCCAGTTGGAGAACAACAGGTTGGCGTGGCCCCGCCACCGGACCAGGGGCGGCTGGGTATCGTCGTCCATGGGAAAGTAGTTTTCCGGTACATGGATGGGCAGGCCCAAATTCTTATCCCGGCGGTATTCCAGGGCCAGGGTCTCCGGATCGTATTCGGCGTGGCCGGTGATGAAGATCTGCCGGCCTTCCTTGCTCATCATGGCGTAGACCCCCGCCTGGGGGGAGGAAGCCAGCAGCTTCAGTCCGGCGGAGAGCACATCCTCCCGGGCCACGGTGGTGTGCCGGGAATGGGGCACCCAGAAGGTATCGTCAAAGCCCCGCAGGAGGATGGAACGCTTGTAGTCGGCATGATGGGGATAGACGCCGAAGAGCTTCTCCGGCAGCTCCCGTTTGGGGACGCCATAGTGGTAGTACAGCCCCGCCTGGGCTCCCCAGCAGATGTGGAAGGTGGAGTGGACGTTGGTTTTGCTCCACTCCATGATCCGGCACAGCTCCGGCCAGTAGTCCACCTCCTCGAAGGGCATCTGCTCCACCGGCGCGCCGGTGAT
>CANQQI010000027.1 GCA_947625945.1 uncultured Oscillospiraceae bacterium | reverse complement strand
CCCAGCCGGGATTTCAGCTCCTCCGCGTCCAATGGCGATCCCCCCTAAAGTCCTTTTTTTCATTTTAACAGATTTTTTCCGCAAATGCAACCGTAATTCTCCCCCCGTCCTCCCCAATTTCCGCACGCCAGGAAAAATGCGGGAAAGGCCGTATTTTGTCTTGCGCGGAAAACCAAACTGTGGTACAATAAACTACAACCTATGCTTGCGTCAGGTGATTTTATGCTTGGAAAATATATTCTTGTTTTTCTGGTGTCTATGCTGCCGGTGGCGGAGCTGCGGCTGTCCGTGCCCATGGCGGTGCAGATGGGGCTTCCCTATGTTCCCGCGCTGGTGGTATGCGTCATCGGCAATATCGTGCCGGTACCCTTTATCTACTATTTTGCCCGGCGGCTTCTGACCTGGGGGGCGGAGAAAAAGTACCTGGGCCCGGTGTGCCGTTTCTGCCTGACCCGGGGCCACCGGGCGGGGGAAAAGGTGGCGTCGAAAACTGGGCGGTATGGGCTGCTTATCGGGCTGATGCTCTTTGTGGGCATCCCCCTGCCGGGAACCGGGGCCTGGACCGGCGCCATGGCCGCCAGCTTCCTGGATATCGGCGCCAAGACCACCTTCGCGGCGGTCGCCCTGGGGGTGATCCTCGCGGGGATCATCATGTACCTGGCCAGCATCGGCGTGTTTTACGTCATTGGAATTTAGGTGACGGGAATCGAACCCACGTTGGTTTCCGCCGGGTCATTTCCGCCCAGTCTTCACAAAAGCCCTTGGAAATACATAGCCAGTATTCCCTGCGGTCTTTTGCTTGCCTGAACGAAAATCCCCTCGACGGAAACTGCGCAGCACTTTGCGGGGAGCAATTTTTGGATGATTTTGCCCGCAGAGGAGGAAGCCTTGCTGTTGCAAGGCGACGACGATAAGGGGAAAAGCGCCGAAAAGAGCCCCCGCAAAGCGGCGTGGGTTCGACGCCCGTCACCTTTAAGGAGGTAGAAAAATGGACTGTCTGTTCTGCAAAATCGCCGCCGGGGAGATCCCCTCTGCCAAGGTCTATGAGGATGAAACGATCCTGGCCTTCCGGGACATCAACCCCCAGGCGCCCACCCACATTCTGGTGATCCCCAAGGCTCATATCGGCTCCGTCGCCGAGTTGACCGAGGCAAACGCCGCCCTGGTGGGCCACATTTTCGCCGTCATTCCGGAGATCGCCGTCCGGGAGGGACTGACCGGGGGCTTCCGCATTGTGTCCAACTGCGGGCCGGACGCAGGCCAGTCCGTGCCTCATCTGCACTTCCACATCCTGGGCGGGAAGGAATTGTCCCTGGAAATGGCTTGACAGCCGGGAAAAAAGTGCTAAAATAGAGGCAGATCGCATTACAAACCATCTTCGGGGGGCCGGAGGCATCCGGCTGAGAGTGGGCTGACGCCGCCCTTACCCGTGAACCTGATACGGTCAGTACCGTCGGAGGGAAAGATGCTGTGTGGACTTTTCAAGTGTCGCATTGCGCCTGGACGGACTTGCAATGCGATACTTCTTTTTTGGAGGTTTGCGAAATGGCAAACGAAGAATTCAGTCCGGAACCCACAGGTAAGCGCGCCCCGTGGATTTCCACCCGGGAGCTGGTGGAAGGAGGGCTGATGGTGGCCCTGGCCACCGTTCTGAGCTTCCTGAAGATCTGGGACTCCCCCTACGGCGGCTCCGTCACGGTGCTGTCCATGGCCCCCATCATCCTCTACTCCCTGCGCTGGGGCGTGAAGCCCGGCCTGGTGGCGGGGCTGGCCCACGCTCTGATTCAGCTGATCCAGGGCATGTCCGACGTGATGTACGTTCCCACGGCGGGGGGCGTCGCGGCGGCGATTATCCTGGACTATCTGCTGCCCTTCACCCTGCTGGGCCTGGGCGGGATCTTCCGCAGCGTCAAGTTCACGAAAAACGACACTGCCAACCTGATCCTGGCCGCCGCCCTGGGGGCCCTGCTGGTGACGGTGCTGCGGTTTGGATGCCACCTGCTCTCCGGCGTGTACATCTGGTATGAGCTGGACAAGGTCTGGTACGCCGACGAGCCGGATCATCTGGTGTTCCAGGTGGGCTCCTGGGCCTTCTCCGCCATTTACAACGGCACTTATATGCTCCCGGAGATCATCGCCACCACCGTGGCCACCCCCATCCTGGCCAAGGCTCTGGAAAAGGTCAACAAGAAGTAAAAACGGGAAAAACGCCGATTCTCAATCAAAATCTCACAAAAGCGGCCATGTAGGAGCGAGAGGCTCTTACATGGCCGTTTTCGCCTTCGACGCGCCGCGGCGCAAAAAACGGATTGACATTTAGCCGAGAAGGGGGTATAATGGAGCGCAACAGAATAGGACAGTTCGTGACCATCCTGTCGGTAAACAAAACTAGGGATTTTTTGATGGGCACAATGCGCCCATTTTTTGCTGGCTTGGGTGCGGACTGCGCCCATTTTTTCGTAAGGAGACAAATGATGGACAGAAAAATTCGCTTTTTGACCCAGGCGGCCCTGATCGCCGCCCTCTACACCATTCTCACCCACCTGCAAAATCTGCTGATCCCGGATTCCGCCACCTGGGCCATCCAGTTTCGGGCCTCCGAGGCGCTGTGCGTCCTGGCGTTTTTCACGCCGGCAGCCATTCCGGGGCTGGCAATCGGCTGCCTGGTGTTCAATCTGACCTATATCGGGGCCCTGCCCATGGACTTTCTGGTGGGGAGCCTGGCCACCCTGGGCGCCGCCTGGGCCATGTGGAAGTGCCGGAAGGTTCGCTGGAAGGGCTTCCCCCTGCTGGGGATGGCGATGCCCGCCGCCTGGAATGGGGCGCTGGTGGGCTGGGAGCTGACGGTCTATATCGGCGGCGGCTTCTGGATCAACGTCCTGAGCGTGGCACTGGGGGAGCTGGGGGTGCTGCTGTCCCTGGGGTCGGCCCTCTACTTTGGCCTCAAGGCCCGGGGCCTGGAAAAGCGTATTTTCGGATAAGGATTGCCCCGCCGGTTGGCGGGGCAAAAATTTTATCCTTCTTCCACCACAATCTCCCGGAGGGCAAGCCCCGGATTGCGGCGTACCGTAAAGTCGATGGCCCAGAAGCTGGAAAAGACCAGCAGGTTATTGCCCCGGTAGTCCTCCAGCAGCTCCGCGTCGGAGCCCAGGTTCAGCTCCTCCAGGTCCCCGGGGTAGCTCTCAATCCGGCGGATCTCCTCGTAGGGCAGGCTCTCCATCCGCAGGTCCACGCCGTACTCGTTTTTCATCCGGTACTCGAACACGTCGAATTGCAGCGTGCCCACCACCCCCACGACCACCTCCTCCATGCCGGAGTTGGGGGTCTTGAAGATCTGGATGGCGCCCTCCTGGGCGATCTGCTCGGTGCCCTTGACGAACTGCTTCCGCTTCATGGAGTCCTTGGCGGACACCCGGGCGAAGTGCTCCGGGGCGAAGGTGGGGATGCCGGAATAGCGGAACTTCTTCCCCGGCACGGTGACCGTGTCCCCAATGGAGAAAATGCCCGGGTCAAAAACGCCGATCACGTCCCCGGCGTAGGCCTCGTCCACGATCTCCCGCTCGGCGGCCATGAGCTGCTGGGGCTGGCTCAGGCGCATTTTTTTGCCGCCCTGAACGTGGTAGTACTCCGCCTCCCGGAGAAATTTCCCGGAGCAGATCCGCAGAAAGGCCAGCCGGTCCCGGTGGGCCTTGTTCATATTGGCCTGGATCTTGAAGACGAAGGCGGAAAAATCCGGGTCGAAGGCGTCCACCACCCCGCAGTCCGCCGTCCGGGATAGGGGCGGGGGCGTCATCCGCAGAAATTCCTCCAAAAACGGCTCCACGCCGAAATTGGTCAAAGCAGAGCCGAAAAACACCGGACTCAGCCGCCCCCCGCGGACCTCCTCCAGGTCCAGCTCCCGGCCGGCGGAGAGCAGCTCCACGTCGTCGATGAGCTGGGCGTGCTTTTCCGGCCCCAAAATACCGTCTACCTGGGAATCGTACAGGTCGATGGCCTGCTTTTCCGCCCGGTTCTTCCCGGAAACCCCGGAGAAAAACAGAAGCTGGCTGTTCTCCCGGTCGTAGACCCCCTGGAAGTCCTTCCCGGAGCCGATGGGCCAGTTCATGGCGTAGGTCTCAATGCCCAGCTCCCGCTCCAGCTCGTCCAGAAGATCAAAGGGGTCCTTGCTGTCCCGGTCCATCTTGTTGATAAAGGTAAAAATGGGGATGCGCCGCATGGCACAGACCTTGAACAGCTTCCGGGTCTGGGCCTCCACGCCCTTGCTGCCGTCGATGACCATCACGGCGGAGTCCGCCGCCATGAGGGTGCGGTAGGTATCCTCCGAGAAGTCCTGGTGGCCCGGGGTGTCCAAAATATTGATGCAAAAGCCGCCGTATTGGAACTGCATCACCGACGAGGTGACGGAGATGCCTCGCTGCTTCTCAATCTCCATCCAGTCCGAGGTGGCGGCCCGGGCGTTTTTCTTGCCCTTGACCACCCCGGCCTGGGCAATGGCCCCGCCGTAGAGCAGAAATTTCTCCGTCAGGGTGGTCTTGCCAGCGTCGGGGTGGGAGATGATGGCGAAGGTCCGGCGGCGGCGGATCTCTTCCTGAAAAGTTGACATAATATTCCCTCCAAAAATCAAATCGTCATTTGTTCGGAAGGAACGGCTAAATTGGCCCAAAGTGACTCATAGTGCCTCCTGTTGGGGAAAAAGAATGGTTTTCCGCCTTATGGTAACACATTTTCCTGATGTTTACAAGGGGAAATTTTCACGCCGGACTGTGCTTGGAGGGCTTCACGTTCACGTCCTTGCCGATCTGGCCGGTGATGGGGCCCCAGGTCTTCTCAAAATTCTGGATGTCCCGGCGGATCAGGACCAGGATGTGGCTGTTCAGGCTCCGGCCCTCGTACTCGGCTACATAGCTCAGCTTGTCGAGCATCTCCTGCTCAATGCGGATAGAAACGCTTTTCACTGCCATAAAAAACACCTCAAAAATGGTTTTGGTGTGTTTATTTTATGGAAATAATGTGGTATTATGTTTAAAATAGATATATGGTATATCTAAATTGGAGGGAACGCTATGAAAGTCGCGGTTGTGGGGTCCCGTTCGCTGTCCGTGCCCAATCTACTGGATTATCTTCCCCGGGAGACCACCGAGATCATCAGTGGCGGCGCCCAAGGGGTGGACCGCTCCGCCAGGGACTGCGCCATGGAAAACCATCTGAAGCTGATGGAATATCTGCCGGACTACCGGCGCTTCGGAAAGGCGGCGCCCCTGCGGCGGAACATCACCATCATTGAACAGGCGGATCTGGTCCTGGCCTTCTGGGACGGGCGCTCCCCGGGGACCCGGTTTGTCATCGAGCAGTGCGAAAAAAGGGGGATCCCCCTGCGGGTCGTCTCTATTTTGGGCCAGGGGTAGAGAACTTTCTTTTCCCCCACAGGCCGATCAGCAGCAGCACCGGAAACACGCAGCCCCAGGCAATGCCCGTCCGCAGGCCCAGGACGCCGGAGAGAAAGCCCACATAGGTGGGGCCGCCGGAGCAGCCCAGGTCCCCCGCCAGGGCCAGCAGAGCGAACAGGGCCGTTCCCCCGGCGGGGAGGGCCCGGGCGGCCATGGAGAAGGTCCCCGGCCACAAAATGCCCACACTAAAGCCGCACAGTCCGCAGCCCAGCAGGCCCAGGGCGGGAATGGGGGACCCGGCGATCAGCAGGTAGGCTCCCAGGCACGCGATGCCGCAGACGGCGATGCATTTTTCCAACGGCAGCCGGTCTCCCAATTTGCCGTAGATGGCCCGGGACAGGCCCATCATCCCGGCAAAGAACATAGGCCCCGCCAGATCGCCCACCGTCTTGGCTACCCCCAGGGCCTCCTCGGCAAAGAGGGAGGCCCACTGGCTCACCGCCTGCTCGCAGGCTCCGGCGCAGAGCATCAGCAGAAACAGCGTCCAGAACAGGCCGCTTTTCAGCAGGGCGGGCAGGCCCATTTCCCGCTGCCCCTCGGGCAGCAGGTCGGCAATGGGTACCCGGGTGAAGGCGAACAGGTTCCCCAGGGGCACCAGAGCCCAGAGGAGCGCCAAAATCGGCCAGTTCTCCACCCCAAACAGGGCGAAAAAGCCGGTACTCAGCAGCACCACGGCCATATGGCCCCAGCAGTAGAAGGAGTGGAGCAGGCTCATGGCCCCGGCCTTGTTCTCCGTGGGGCAAGCCTCCATCACGGGGCTCACCGTCACCTCCAGCAGCCCGCCCCCCAGGGCGTAGCACACCACTGCCACTAGCAGGCCCCAGTAGGGGTCCGGCAGCAGCCCCGGCAGGACCGCCAGCAGCACGAGCCCCAGGGCGGCGGCCCCATGGGCCAGCACCATACTGGCCCGGTAGCCCAGCCGGTCCACCCACTTGACAGACAGCAGATCCACCAGCAGCTGCACCCCAAAATTCAAGGAAACCAGCAGCGTGATCCGCTCCAAGGGAATGCCGTAGCGCCGCTGGAAGGTCAAAAACAGCAGCGGCGCGAAGTTATTGACGATGGCCTGCACCACATAGCCCACAAAGCAGGCGTAGATGGTGGGGCGGTAGTTCTTTTCCATGTACACGTTCCTCTCAGAAAAAACCGGACGGGGACGCCGTCCGGTTTTTTGTCAGATACCCAGCAGCTCCTTGAGCTCTTCCTTGGGCCGGTAGCCGATCACCTTTTCCACCTGCTCGCCGTGGTCCATCAGGATCATGGTGGGGATGCTGACGATCCGGAATTGGGCCGCCAGCGCGCCCTGCTCGTCCACATTGATCTTGCCCAGCACCAGGTTTTCGTTCTCCTCGGCGATCTCGTCCAGCACCGGGGAGACCATCCGGCAGGGGCCGCACCAGGTCGCCCAGAAGTCCAGCAGCACCGGCTTTTCGGACTTGGTCACCAGCTCCTCATAGTTTTCCTGGGTGATCTCATACTTGGTCAACGCAACCACTCCTTTGCTTGAGACTACCCACAGTATAACCCATTTCTCCCAAAAAAGCAACGGTATTTTCAGGCTTGACAATTTCACCGGGACCCGGGTATACTAAAAACGGAGGAATGAATATGGATACCTGTAAAACCTGTCAAAATTGCGGCGGCGGCTGCCCCGGCTGCGGGGGCAGCCTGGAGCTGACCTCGGGTGAAGTGGAAATGCTGACGAAGCTGGGGCAAATTCCCTTCCTGCCGGTGGCCCGGCGAGCCGGGGACGAGGAGCCGGTCTATCTGGAAGACGATCTTCGATCGCCGGAGGAATACAGCTTGATCCTCCGGCTCCTGGAGCGGAAGGGCCTGGTCAGCCTGGACTTTGACCGGCCCCTGGCCCGCTTCGATTACAGCGCCTACGCCCCGTTTCCCCTCCGGGGAAGCGTGGCCCTCACCGCCCGGGGCCAGAGCGTGGTGGAGCTGCTGGAGACCCAGGGCATTACCTGAGCCAACCCGCCGTTTTGAAAACGGCGGGTTTTTTACGGCTCCTCCAGCGCCCGCCGGAGCTTTTCCAATGCCCGCTTCTCAATTCGGGAGACGTAGCTCCGACTGATGCCGATAGCCTGGGCCACCTCCCGCTGGCGGCTGGGCGCCCGTCCGCCCAGACCGTAGCGCATGACGATCACCTGCCGCTCCTGCTCTGTCAGGCATCGGTCCACCGCCCGCAGCAGTTCCTGCCGGGTCTCCCGGCTGCTCACCCGCTCCAGCAGGTCCTCGTCGTCGCTGACCACGTCCATGAGAGACAGGGCCGCCCCGTCCGCTCCGGTCTCGATGTAGTCCGACAGGGAAACATCCTGGCTGGATTTGCGCTGACTGCGGAAGTACATCAGGATCTCGTTTTCCACGCACCGGGCGGCGTAGGTGGCCAGCCGCACGCCCTTGGCCGCGTCAAAGGTGGTGATCCCCTTGATGAGCCCGATGGTGCCGATGGAGATCAGATCCTCCTGGTCGGCGGTCTGGGTGTAGTACTTTTTCATGATATGGGCCACCAGGCGCAGGTTCCGTTCGATCAGAATATTCCGGGCCTCCAGGTCCCCTTGGGCGACTAGGGCCAGGTAGTGCTGCTCCTCTTGAGCCGTCAGGGGCCGGGGAAAGCTCCCGCTGGACAGCTGTAGGGAATACAGCAGCCCGCTGAGCATCAGCCATACGGCGGCGTTCATACGCCTCACCTCCATGGCAACTCTATTCGCCCCGGTTTGTCCGTTTTCCTGGGAAAAGGGGAAAATGCCTGTCCCTTTTTATGTGGAGATGAAAGGCCGCCCAGTTCACCGGGGAGCCGGTGAACTGGGCGGCCTGTTTCTTAGGTTCTGTTTGAGCGGGGGGAGATGAAGAACATTTAAGCGCGCTTTTTTGTAAGGATATGCCAAATGTCGTTTCCTGTAAAACCGCACTTTCGATAGAAACCCGCTGGGTTAGAAGGGCTATTCACTTTGCCGGATACGGTCGCGAATTTGGCCATGCCTTGCATCTTCGCAAGCAGAGCGTTCACAACGATCTGCCCATATCCACGCCTTCTGTAGCCGGGAAGGACTTGTATCCACTCTAAGGTCCCCTCGCCGATCTCTTTGTCATAATCAGCGATACCACCCGCGATCACCGCTCCGGACTGCTTCTCCTTCAATAAAATCCACAGTTCGGGACAGTAAACAGGCGTTTGCTGGTACGCCTCCATTTGCGCCGCTGTAACGCTTAAATCTGAATAGCACGCGTTAATGAGATGGACAAACGCGCTGACCTGATTTGTTTGGACGATTTCGATCTCGCTCCCAGTGGCCTTACGAATACTTTTCAAATCATGATAGAGCCGAAAGTATGGCTCATCGTTGTAATCATCCAGCACGCCGTTGGGCAGATCTCTGTCATGAATGATTTTCATGTTTCCGGGCACCGCGATCCTTTTTTGCTTCCAATAGGGAAGACTCGCCGCTGCGCACGGATCGTTCAAATAACTTTGTAGTGAAAGCATGATGTTTTCTTTTCAAATTTTGTTTTATGCCCGCCTGGGACAACCCAGGCGGGCAGGATTTTTAATTACACCTCGTAGATGGCCAGGCTGGCCTTCATCATCATATAGGCGTCCAGCTTGCCCACCAACTCCATGGGCGCGTGCATCCCCAGCAGGGGCACGCCGGCGTCCACGGTGACGATGTTCCGGTTGGCCATGAAGCCGGCGACGGTTCCGCCGCCGCCCAGGTCTACCCGGCCGATGGTATTGATCTGCCACAGCACCCCGGCCCCGTCCAGGGCCTTGCGGACATGGCCCAGAGCCTCGGCGGAGGCGTCGGAGGCGCCGCTCTTGCCGCCCCGGCCGGTGTACTTCATAATGGCCACGCCATAGTTAACATAACTTGTATTCCGCCGGTCAAAGGCGTCGGCAAAGGTGGGGTCGTAGGCGTTGGCCACGTCGGAGGAGAGGCAGAAGGAGTTCTTCAGCACCTGATTGGGGTCGGCGTCCATGGACTTGCAGATATCCGCCACGAAGGTGTCAAAGGCCCGGCTTTGCATGCCGGAAATGCCCACGGAGCCGATCTCCTCCCGGTCCGCCAGCACGCACACGCAGGTGTGGACGGGGTTTTCCAGCTCCAGGATGGGCTCCAGAGCGGCATAGGCGCAGACCCGGTCGTCATGACCGTAGGCGCTGAGCAGGCTCCGGTCCAGGCCCGCTTCCCGGCACTTGCCGGCGGGCACCATGGTCAGCTCGGCGGAGCGGAAGTCCGCCTCGGTAATGCCGTACTTCTCATTGAGGATCCGCAGGATGTTCAGCTTCACCAGGTCCGCGCCCTCTCCTTCCAGGGGCTCGGTGCCCAGCAGGACATTGAGCTGCTCGGCGGTGATGCCCTCGGCCAGGGACTTTTGCATCTGCTCCCGGGCCAGGTGGATCATCAGGTCCGTGATGAACAGCACCGGATCTTCCGGATCCTCACCCACCTTGACGGTGACGACGCTGCCGTCCTTCAAGCTGACCACGCCGTGAAGGGCCAGGGGAATGGTAGGCCACTGGTACTTCTTCACGCCGCCGTAGTAATTGGTCTTGAAGTAGGCAAACTCGCTGTCCTCGTACAGCGGCATGGGCTTTAAGTCCAGCCGGGGAGAGTCAATGTGGGCGGCGCAGAGGTTCATGCCCTCCTCCAGGGGGGCGGAGCCGATCACCGCCAGGTAGATGTTCTTGCCCCGGTTGTTCAGATAGACCTTGTCGCCGGGTTTCAGCGCCTTGCCGGGGGTCATGGGCTGGAAGCCCTTGGCCTGGGCCTCCGCCTCCGCCCAGGAGGTGGCCTCCCGCTCGGTCTTGCACTGGTCCATAAAGGCGGCGTACCGCTTGGCGTAGGCGTTCATCTCCGCCCGCTGCTCCGGCGTGAGCAGGGTGTAGCCGTTTTTCTTGGTGTAGGTGAGTTTTTCCCGCAGTTCGTCAGTCGTCATGGTGTTCGCTCCTATTCACATTATTTTTCTTCATTATAGGGTGGCCAGTTTTCGGAAAAAAACCAGGCACGTTTCCAAAAATTCCGCCTCCGTGCCCCGGTTTTCCAGGCAGTGATCGCACCGGGCCCGGTAAAACGATTCCGGTTGCTGGGCCTGGATTCGGGAAAGGGCATAGTCCCGGGTCACCCCGTCCCGGGCCATGATCCGGGCCAGCCGGTCCTCCGGCGGGGCGGTCACCGCCACGGTGACGTCGCACAGCTCCGCCAGGCCCCCTTCAAACAGGGCGATGGCGTCGATGGCGGCAAAGGGAGGCTGCTTTTCCCGCAAAATGGCCTGGATCTGGGCCTTCACCGCCCCGTGGGTGATCCGGTTCAGATCCTGTAGGGCCTGGGGGTCCCCATAGACCAGGGCCCCCAGCTTCCGCCGCAGCAAGGTTCCATTTTCCACCGTGCCCGGAAACCGGGCCTCGATGGCGGCGAGCAGTCGGGGATCGGTAGAGAGCAGCTCATGATAAATTTCGTCGCAGTCCAGGCACAGTCCACCCAAATTCGACACCGCCCGCAGAGCCGTGGACTTTCCGCAGCCGGTGCCGCCGGTGATGCCCACGATCATGGCGCTTCCTCCGCGTCCACATAGGTGAAAGCCGCCGCCTTGGCCAGGCGATTGGCCACCGCGAAGCCCACGCCATTTCCGGCGGGGCAGCGGGCGAAAATTCGCCGGACCTGGGGGCTGTCCAGCTCCCGCAGGGCGGCAAAAAGGCCGGCGGACAGGGTCTCGGGTTCGGCTTCCCGGCCATAGGCCAGGGGCCGGCAGTCCCCGTAGAGGGGAAGCTCCTCCTGGAAGCACAGCACCCGGTCCCCGGGGGCAAAATGGTCATGGACGTACCGGGCCGCCGCCTGACTGCTCCCCCGGACGATGAGGACCTTGCCCTGGGGGGCATAGTGGCGGTATTTCATGCCGGGAGCCTTCACTACCGCGTCCCGGTCGATGCTTCCCAGCACCGCCCGGTCCACTTGAAGGCTGCCCAAAACCGCCTCCAGCGCCTCCCGGGAGACGCCGCCGGGGCGGAGCAGACGGGGCGTGTCCTCCGTCAGGTCCACAATGGTGGATTCCACCCCCACCCGGCAGGGGCCGCCGTCTACCACCGCCGGAATGCGGCCGTCGTGGTCCGCCAGCACATGCTGGGCGGTGGTGGTGGAGGGCTTGCCGGAGAGATTGGCCGAAGGCGCCGCGATGGGTGTCCCCGCCAGTTCAATGATCCGCAGGGTCACCGCCGTCTCCGGGCAGCGGATGGCCACCGTGTCCAGCCCGGCGGTGGTGCGCTTTGGAATACAGTCCCGGGCGGGCAGGACCATGGTCAGGGGACCGGGCCAAAACCGCTCCGCCAGGGTATAGGCGCAAGCCGGAATGGAATGGCAGTACCGCTCCGCCTGGGCCATGCCGGTGACGTGGAGGATCAAAGGATTGTCCTGGGGACGGCCCTTGACCCGGAAAATCTCCGCCACCGCCTCCTCATTGAGGCCGTCCGCCCCCAGGCCGTAGACGGTCTCCGTCGGCAGGGCCACCAGCTTCCCGTCCCGGATCAGCGCAGCCGCGATCTCCGGCGTTCGGGGGTCGGCGGCGGGCAGAAGAAGGGTGTTCATTCTTTTTGCTCCTTTGATATGGAGGCTTTTGGGCCGTTCCCAGCGGCCATAGGACTGCCGGGAATAGCAAGTCGCAAAATCGATACCGGGCGGGCCCAGCAGATGGATCAGCTACCGCCAGTCCCGGCGCGCATTGCCCACCACTTGAAAAGGGAAGCGATACGATCCGCGAAACCGATACCGGGCGAGCCCAGCAGATGAATCGATTATCGTCAGTCCCGGTGCGCATTGACAGCGGCGGCCCGCCGCGGCGGCACGCCGATTAGTCCGTGGGCTGGTTGGCGGCCTCGATGATCTGGACGAACTTCTCCGGCACCAGGGAGGCGCCGCCGATCAGGCCGCCGTCGATATCCGGCTGGGCCAGCAGCTCGTAGGCGTTCTTCTCGTTCATGGACCCGCCGTAGAGGATGGAGATGGCTCGGGCGTTCTTGGAGCTGTAAAGCTTGCGCACCACTACCCGGATATGTTCGCAGACCTCCTCCGCCTGCTCCGGGGTGGCGGTCCGGCCGGTGCCAATGGCCCAGATGGGCTCGTAGGCAATGACCACCTTGCGGATCTTGTCCTCGGGCACGCCCTGGAGGGCCAGCTTGATCTGCATGGCAATCCACTCGCTGGTGATCCCGGCCTCCCGCTGCTCCAGACTCTCGCCGCAGCACAAAATGGGGATGAGCCCGGCGTTCAGCGCCGCCAGGACCTTGGCGTTGATCTGCTGATCCGTCTCGCCCATGGCCCGGCGCTCGGAGTGGCCGATGATCACATACTTGCAGCCGGCATCCAGCAGCATTCCCGTGGAGATCTCCCCGGTGTAAGCCCCGGAGGGATTGGGATTGCAGTTCTCCGCGCCGATGCTCACCCGGGTCTCCCGCATGGCCCGGACGGCGGCGGGAATACACACGGCGGGCACGCACAGGGCAATGTCACACCACCGGCCCCGGGGCAGCATCCCCTTCAGGGCGGTCATAAACTCCTTGGTCTCGCTGGGGGTCTTGTTCATTTTCCAGTTGCCGGCGATCACCGTTCTGCGATATTTTCTATTCATAAATGATACTCCTTTATTATGTTGACATCCGGGATTGACCCGATGAGAATTTTCTGTGTTATGGCTTGGTCAAAAGGCCGGCCGGGGGAGGCTCCCCCGGCCGGGCGAATGGGGGAAATTTTTTACTTGTCTTCCAGGCAGGCGATTCCAGGCAGCTCCAGGCCCTCCAGGAACTCCAGAGACGCGCCGCCGCCGGTGGAAATGTGGGTGATCTTGTCGGCAAAGCCCAGCTGCTCGCAGGCAGCCGTGCTGTCGCCGCCGCCAACGATGGTCACGGCGTCGGATTCGGCCAGGCCCTGGGCCACGGCGATGGTGCCCTTGGCCAGGGTGGGGTTCTCGAACACGCCCATGGGTCCGTTCCAAACCACGGTCTTGGCGGCCTTGGCGGCCCCGGCGAACAGCGCCCGGGTCTTTTCACCGATATCCAGACCCATCTTGTCCCCGGGAATGGCGTCGGAGTCCACGGTCTCCACTTCCACAGGCCCGTCAATGGGATCGGGGAAGGCATCCGCCACCACGGTGTCGATGGGCAGCAGGAGCTTGACGCCCTTGGCCTCGGCCTTGGCCATCATGTCCTTGCAGTAGCCGATCTTCTCCTCATCCAGCAGGCTCTTGCCCACGCCGCAGCCCTTGGCGGCCAGGAAGGTGTAGGCCATGCCGCCGCCGATGATCAGGGTGTCCACCTTCTCCAGAAGGTTATTGATGACGTTGAGCTTGTCGGAGACCTTGGCGCCGCCCAGGATGGCCACGAAGGGCCGCTCGGGATCTGCCAGGGCCTTGCCCATGATGGAGACTTCCTTCTGCACCAGGTAGCCGGACACGGCGGGCAGATAGTCTGCCACCCCGGCAGTGGAAGCGTGGGCCCGGTGGGCGGTGCCGAAGGCGTCGTTGACGAACAGATCCGCCATGCTGGCCAGCTCCTTGGCAAATTCGGGGTCGTTCTTGGTCTCGCCCTTCATGTAGCGCAGGTTCTCCAGGAGCATCACCTCGCCGTCCTTCAGAGCGGCGGCCTTGGCCTTGGCATCCTCGCCTACCACG
This sequence comes from uncultured Oscillospiraceae bacterium, assembly GCA_947625945.1. Classification (GTDB taxonomy): domain Bacteria; phylum Bacillota; class Clostridia; order Oscillospirales; family Oscillospiraceae; genus Faecousia. Next base: position 3,884 of record CANQQI010000027.1, on the reverse strand, counting down.
TCGGCAGCCATGATAACCGGCTTGCCCAGCAGTTCAGACAGGCGCTGGGCCACCACCTTCAGGCTCAGTTCCGGCTTCCACTCGCCCTTGGGCTTGCCCATATGGGAGCAGAGAATGACCTTGGCGCCATGGTCCATCAGATACTCGATGGTGGGCAGAGCGGCCACGATCCGCTTGTCGGAGGTGATGACCCCCGCCTTGGTGGGGACGTTGAAGTCGCAGCGGCACAGCACCCGCTTACCGGCGACGGACACATCCTCGATGGACTTCTTGTTGTAATTCATTTGCACATTCCTCCACTTGACCGGGGCAGTTCGCCCCGCATTTTTCCGTAGTCCCGCAGACCTGGAAAATCCAGCTGCCGCAGGGCTTCATAGACTGTGATGGCAACCGCGTTGCTCAGATTCAGGCTCCGGGCCTCCGGGCGCATGGGCAGCCGCAGGCAGCAGTCCCGGTGGGCCTCCAGAAAATCCTCCGGCAAGCCCTTGGTCTCCTTGCCGAAGAACAGGTAGCACCCGTCCTCAAAGCGGGCCTCGCTGTACCCCCTGGGGGCCTTGGTGGACAGGCACCACATCTGCCGGACCTGGTTCCTGGCAAAAAAGTCCGCCAGGTTTTCATAGTCCCGGACCTGCACCATGGGCCAGTAGTCCAGCCCCGCCCGCCGCACGGCGGCGTCGGAGATGGAAAAGCCCAGGGGCCGGATCAAATGCAGCGCCGCGCCTGTGGCGGCGCAGGTGCGGGCGATATTGCCGCAGTTCTGCGGGATCTCTGGTTCCACCAACACCACGTTCAGCACCGGGCAGCACCCCCTCCGTCCCAAAAAGCTCCCAGTGAGCCTTCAATATTGTATGCCAAAGTTTCCCTAAAATCAATCCGAAAAACATATATTTTTTAACTTTTCATGAGTATTCACAGAAAGGCTTTCCCTGGCGGCGGAAATTTGTGAAAAATGCGACTATCCGCCGGGACAGCCAAAAACCGCCGGGGTTTTCGGGCAAAATTCAGGTGTTTTTCACCTTGAAACCGGATTCCGCCGGTGCTATACTATTGGCGTTTTTGATCCAAGCATCGATCTGGACGGTGATTTCCCTTGATAGAGCAAAAAGAGCGCCTTTTTTCCAACCGAGCCCTGGCGCTGCTGATTTTTCCGCTGATCATTGAACAGGCCCTGGCCACCCTGGTGGGCATGTGCGACGGGGTGATGGTCTCCTCCGTGGGGGAGGCGGCGATCTCCGGCGTGTCCCTGGTGGACATGATCAACAACGTGATCCTCAACCTCTTCGCCGCCCTGGCCACCGGCGGCGCTGTGGTCACCAGCCAGTACCTGGGGGCCCGGCAGGAGGAGAGCGCCCGGCGCTCCGCCGGGCAGCTGGTGCTGATGGCGGCCTTTTTCGGCCTGGTGGCCATGGCGGTGTGCCTGGCGCTGGCCAAGGGGATGCTGTCGCTGTTCTTCGGCGCCATCGAGGAGAGCGTCATGTCCGCCGGCCTGCTCTACTTCCGCATTACGGCCCTGTCCTTCCCCTTTATCGCCCTGTACAACGCCGGGGCGGCCCTGTTTCGCAGCGTGGGCAACAGCCGGGTGTCCATGGCGGTGGGGCTGCTGATGAACGCCATCAATGTCGGTGGCAACTACCTGTGCATTTTCCACCTGCAAATGGGGGTGGAGGGCGTAGCCATTCCAACGGTGGTCTCCCGGGCGGTGGCGGCGGCGGTGATCCTGGCCCTGGCCTCCCGGCCCAGCCAGACCCTGCGAATCCAGGTCCGGAACCTGAAGTCCGTCCAGCCCCACATGATGGGCCGGATCCTCCACATCGGCATCCCCTCCGCCTTTGAGAACAGCCTGTTCCAGCTGGGCCGGGTGGTGGTGGTGAGCATGATCGCCTCCCTGGCCCTGACCTACCAGACCTCCGCCAACGCGGTGGCCAACAACATCGACTCCCTGGGGGTCATCATCGGGCAGAGCATGAGTCTGGCCATGGTGACGGTAATCGGCCGGTGCGTCGGTGCCCAGGATACGGACCAGGCCATGTACTATCTGAAAAAGCTGATGTGGCTAGCCTACCTGGCTCAGGGAATCTCCAGCGCCCTGGTAATCGTCTTCTGTGGGCCGCTGGTGGGGCTGTACCGGAAGCTGTCCCCGGAGGCGGTGGCGCTGTCCCGGCAGTTGATTTTGGTCCACAACGGCTTCTCCATCCTTTTGTGGCCGGCGGCCTTCGTGCTGCCCAACGCCCTGCGGGCCGCCAACGACGTGCGGTTCACCATGGTGGTCAGCATTGCCTCCATGATCGCCTTCCGGGTCAGCCTGAGCTGGGTGCTGTGCGTCCAGCTGGGCTATGGGGCCCTGGGGGTGTGGATCGCCATGGTGGTGGACTGGGTGTGCCGGGCCGGGTTCTTCGTGGGCCGGACCCTCTCCGGCAAGTGGAAGACCATGTACCATCCAGACGCCGCATAAAACGCCCCACCCCCCGGCTCCGCCGGGGGGTGGGTTTTTCTATGCCGCATTTTTAGAATGAAGCGCTCCGTTACAGCCCATTGGCCAAATGAAGCTGCCCCGCGTCCATGGTGAAGACCGCCGCGTATTGATTTCTAGCCTCGGGCGTGAGATGGTGCGTGACACTGATACAGGTGACATTTTCCAGAGCCAAAATGCCCCGCTCCACCGCGCTGGCGGTCTGCTCGTCCAAGGCGGAGGTCGCCTCGTCCATCAGCAGTACGTTCTTGCCGCTGAGCAAAGCCCGGGCAATGGCGATGCGCTGGCATTCACCGCCTGAAAAGTTGCTTCCGTTCTCCTCTACAAGGGTATCAAGCCCCTGGGGCAGCCGGGCGATCAGATCCGTCAACCCCGCTTTGTCCGCGGCCTCCAGGATCTCCCGCTCCGAATAGGGCTTCCACATCGTCAGGTTATTGCGGATGCTGTCCCTAAAAAGAAACGTATTTTGATGGATCATGGCGACGTCGTCCGGTAGGGCCACGCTTTCATCGACGCAAATTTCCCCGTCATATTGGGGATAGTACCCCGCGAGGAGCTTCAACAGCGTGCTTTTCCCGCTGCCGCTTTTCCCAATGACCGCGTACTTTTTCCCCTTTTCAAAATTCGTCGACAGATTATCCAGAACCACCCGATCCCCATATCGAAAGCCTACATTCCGAAGGGAAATACGGTTCTTCACAGGGCGCGCCGCGCTTTTTTCAGAAACCTTCGGCTCAGAAAACGCGTCCAAGGTTTCCAGCACGGGCTTGGCGGATCGTAATTCGCTGATTTTTGCCGACAGCTCAAAGGCGGGGGAGATCACCTGACCGGTGAGCTGGGTAACCGCTACGATGCTGCCGATCGTGATGTATCCTTGGACCGCGAAAAACCCGGCCAGGCCCATCACCAAAAACTGTACCGCGATAGAGGAGAAAGTAGCCAGACCGTTCACCTTCGCCATCAGCGACGACAGATGCTCCTTGCCCCGCTCTAAGCTTTTGGCGCTTGATGAGAATTGAGGGAGCATTTCCCCGGCGGCGTTGTAGGTCTTGATTACTTCAAAGCCGTTCAGCAAATCACTGACTTTCTCATTGTAAGCCGTGGTCGCTTCCAGGACCGTCCCCGTGGCCCGCCCCAGCGCCTTTGTGAAAAGGTTCGGCAACAAACTCGGGATGGCCATCGCCGCGATGGAGAGCACCGCGATCACCGGGTTCATCCACAAAAGCACGGCGACGGCGAAGACGATGCTTATAACGGAGTCCGCCAGAGAAATACGGTTTTCCAGGACCTTTTGCTCAATAATTGAGAAGTTCTGATTAAAAGCTGTGACGTAGGCGGCGCTGCCTGTATTCTCGTAGTCGGCAATGCTGGTCTCTAAAGTACCTTTCGCCAGAGCATTGCGCATTTGAAGCAG
>CANQQI010000026.1 GCA_947625945.1 uncultured Oscillospiraceae bacterium | reverse complement strand
TCCTGCGCCGCCGCCCCCGCCCTGATCTATGTGGGCGTGCTGATGCTCCGGGGCTTCGCCAGCGTGGATATGCACGACATGCGCAGCGCGGTTCCCGCCTTCCTGGCCCTGGTTATGATGCCCCTGACCTACTCCATCTCCAACGGCATCGGCATCGGCGCCATCGCCTATGTGGTGATCACCCTCTGCGCCGGCAAGTACACCAAGAAGGACATCCCCGTGACGGTGATCGCGGCGCTGTTCATTTTGAAGTTCATCACCGTGACCATGTAAGATTTAAGGCTTTAAAGATTTTCCCTCCCCGGCGGAAGCCGGGGAGGGAAAGCTATTTTTAACCCCTCCCCGCGCCGGGGGAGGGGATTTATCTTTTGCGCCCCTCCCTGGTGGGAGGGGGCTGCTTTTTTGTTCCGCTCCGGCTTTCAAGCCGGAGCGGGGCGGTGCTTTTTTGTGCTTCCCGGGGGAGGCACTTTACGCCGCCACAGGGCCAGGCCCCCTCGCACAGCTGGGGAAGGGGACCTTCTGGCGGGGGGAGATGGGCAGTCCATTTTCTGCGCACTGCGCCAGATCAGAGCCCGTGCCGGGACAGACCCGCACTGGATCAGGGCCGCATAGAATCAGACCAATACAGGTCTTCAACTGCTTTGTGAAGGCAGGCTCAGACAGGGGCGTATCGCGCCCTATCCTGGCAAGGGGCAGCGTTCTTCACCGCTGGGGACTCTTTTCCCGGCTGGGGAACAAAAGGCAGGCGGCAAGGCGCTGGCGCCTTGTCTGCCGGTTTTCCACCGTCTTCTGCCCGCTTCCCGGAATGAAAATCGGAACGGTATACGGGGCAGGGGAGAGGCGCAAAAAACCGCCCATTCCCAAAAGGGAATGGGCGGAAGGGGATGTGACAATTCATTCTAATCAACCAATGTAGTCACTGTAGTTGTCGCCGTAAAGATCTTTTGCGTATTTTCCGCAGTATTTGCAGCAGACACCATTACCATCAAGATGAGTCCGGTCATAGTCGTTAAGGAAGATAAAGCAATGACCGGTAGCGCCAACTTCGACAGTCTTTTCACTGCCGCAGCGGGTGCAACGCTGCACCATCTGACCGCCTTGCTCGCAGGTTGGTTCTACACTGTAGTGGTCATCGACGTAGTTGTGCCACAGCGGGCCTTGGGTCTCAAAGGTTTGGCATTGGCCGCACTTGCTGCACTTTTTGGTCTCGTAGCCGGCTTTCGTGCAGGTGGCATCATAGGACGCTATCACCGTGTCAAAGCTGTGACCCGTATGGAAGATGGTCACATACCCATCGGTAGCGCCGCAGACGGTGCACTTGTGGGTCTTGACGCCATTGGTGGTGCAGGTGGCCGGCTGAAGCACGGTCCACTCGGTACTCCAGGTGTGCTGGGTCGCGGGAATGGTCTTCTTTTCGATCTGCTTGTGGCAGGTGGTGCATTCCTTGTAGGTGGAGCCGGTATGGCCGCAGGTGGCCTCCGTCCGATGCTCCACATAGTGGTGGCCCAGGGCAGGGGTGTTCACGACGTTGATCTTCTTGCCGCAGACGGTGCAGTAGTCATAGCTGCTACCGGCGCGCTCGCAGGTCGCCGTAGTGGACGTATGGACGTAGTGATGGTTGCCGGTGGGCGCGCCGTAGAGGGCGGACTTTACAGTCTTTCCGCACTGGCAGGTGATGACCTGGGTGCCATAGGAATTACAGGTGGGCTGCTTGGTGACCTTCCACGTGCCAACATAGACGTGGTTACCGCCGCTGCAGGTGCTGCCCTGCTCATCGCTGCCGGTTTTGTGCGGCTCCGAAGCGGGGGCGGGCACGTCAGCCTTGGGCGTCTCCGCAGCCTTGGCAGGCGTTGCGGTGGTCTTGGGCGTTTCCGCTTTAGCGGGCTCGGTGGTCTTGGGCGTTTCCGTCTTGGCGGGTTCCGTGGTCTTGGGGACCTCCGTAGCCTTGGGGGCTTCCGTAGCCGCGGGAGCTTCCGTCTTGGCGGGCTCGGTGGTCTTGGGGGCCTCCGTAGCCTTGGGGGCCTCGGTGGCCACGGGAGCATCCGTCTTGGCGGGCTCGGTGGTCTTGGGGGTTTCTGTTACCTTGGGGGCTTCCGTAGTCTTGGGCGCCTCAGTGGCCGCGGGGGTTTCCGTGGTCTTAGGGGCTTCGGTAGCCTGGGTCCCCTGGGTGGCCTGATTGGACTTGGGCGCCTCGGTGGACTGAGTTCCCTGGGTTTCAGGGGCTTGCGTCTCGGGAACCTGAGCGGCGGGCGCTTGGGTTTCAGGAGCCTTCACGCCAGGGGTTTGGGTATTGGGGGCTTGCGCGACGGGGGCTTGGGTTTCTTCCTCCTCCGGCGCCTGACCGGTCAGGATGCCCATCCACCATGCACCGGAACCTTGGGGTGCGTTTCCGCTGATGTTGCCGCTGGCGGACTTGGGAAGGACCCCTTCTCCGTTTGCGGTTTTCCCAGCGACATTTCCGGTGATGCTGGGCAGGGCGACAGCGATTGCGGTGACTGTCAGAACGGCTGCCAGGGAGAAACAAAGGACACGACAGAACTTTTTCATGTCAATGTACCTCCTTGATTGGATTACAGTTTTCACTGTGCCCACATTATAATCGATGTCTTCAAAAAATGCAAGTGGAAAGTGAAAAGATTGCGGTGATTTTGCATTTTTGTACAATCTGCTTGTCCGAAGCCATAATCACCCCGCTTTGAAATATGGAAATTGGTCAATTTTTTCTTCAAATGGGAACCAGCCGTAAAAAATGTTGGAATTATTGGAAATAACTGGTAATCGGGCGAAAAGGTCGTCAAAATACTAGCCCATTTGCCGGCCGCTTCCACGCCTCCACCCCGGGAAGACGGCTGCTTCGGCATATGATTTTCTTTTCATTCGATCAAATTTTGTGCAACGTGATCCCCCTTCGCCGCCGCCCGTTTCTTGACAAACGAGCAGGGGCGGTGTACAATATACTAACACTGTTAGTTTTCAGAGGAGGGAACGATGGCACGACAAGGTCTGACCCGCGGGGACATCATTGCTGCCGCTATCAAGATGATCGAATCGGAGGGCCTGCACAACTTTTCCCTACGGGAGCTGGCAAGCAGGCTCCACATCAAAGCGGCCTCTTTATATAACCACATCCGCAATATGGATGAGCTTTATACCGAGGTCGGGTTCTACGCTATTTCAGAGCTGAAGAAGGCCCAGCTCGGCGCCATTGCCGGAAAGCGACGGGGGGAGGCGGTGGAGGCCCTGGCGGACGCCTACCACCGGTTCGGCAAGGAACGGCCGGAGATCTACAAGGTCATTCTCTCCCTGCCCATGGTGAAAAACGACGCCATCCACCGGGCCGGCTTTGACATCGTGGAGCCCATCATGGCGGCGATGGCCGATTACCACCTGACCGGCGCGCAGATGATGCACCTGCAAAGGATCTTTCGCAGCATCCTGCACGGCTTTATCTCCCAGGAGGAGGCCGGCTGCTTCCGGCAATATCCGGTGGACGTGGGGGACAGCTACCGCATGGCGGTTCGGGGATTTATTTTACTTTTAGAAAATTCGGAGAAAGAGGCACATGCATGAAAACAGACAAGACGGAGCTTTTTGAAAAAACACCGGTGACCCGGGCGGTGATCGCGCTGGTGGTCCCCACGGTGATCAGCCAGATCATCACCGTGATCTACAATATGGCGGACACCTTTTTCATTGGGCAGCTGAATGATCCAAATCAGGTGGCCGCCGCCTCCTTATGTCTGCCGCTGTTTTTGTTGACCACGGGGCTGGCCAACCTCTTTGGAATCGGCGGCGCCAGTTTGATCTCCCGGAGTTTGGGACTGGGGGACGCGGAAAAGGCGCGGAAAACCTCGGCGTTTTGTATCTGGACTGCCGCCGCCGTGGCGCTTGTGTACGGGCTCGTGATTTTCGCGCTTCGAGGGGTGGTTTTGCCCGCTGTCGGTACCGACGAATTTACATATGATTTCTGCGCCAGCTATCTCTTCTGGACGCTGACGGTGGGCGCGGTGCCGACGGTGCTGAACGCCGCCCTGGCGCACCTGGTGCGGGCGGAGGGCTATTCCGGCCAGGCCAGCTTCGGCGTGGCGCTGGGCGGGGTGCTGAATATTCTTTTAGACCCGGTCTTTATTTTCGGATTTCATCTGGAAATTACCGGGGCGGCCATCGCGACCATGCTCTCCAACTTAATCGCCATGCTGTATTTTGTGATCCTGATCCTGGTAAAACGGGGAAAATTCCATCTTACCTTGAACCCAAGATATTATTCCGTCTCGGGCGGCATCCCAAAAGAAGTGCTGCTGGTGGGGCTGCCCAGCGCGATCATGAACCTGATGGGGATCTTTTCCAACATCGTCCTCAATAAGCTCCTGGTCCACTATTCCAACGCCGCGGTGGCGGGCATCGGCATCGCCAAGAAGATCGATATGCTATCCTTTGCCATTGCCAACGGCCTTTCCCAGGGCGTGATCCCGCTGATCGGCTATAACTACTCCGCGAAAAACATCAAGCGCATGCGCTCCGCCATCAAGGTGACGCTGATTTTGAGCCTGGCTGTCACGACGGTGGGGGCGGTCCTGCTGTTCACCTGCGCCAATCCCTTGGTGCGGGCCTTCATCGACGACGCCGAAACCGTGCGCTACGGCAGCATGTTCCAGCGGATCATCTGCATCACAGGACCGTTCACGGCCATCACCACGGTCATTATCTCCATTTTCCAGTCCGTGGGGCAGAAGGGGAAACCGCTGGCGCTGTCCATGCTGCGAAAAGGCGGGCTGGACGTGCCCTTCATGTTCCTTTTGGATGCTCTGGCGGGCGCGGACGCCATCGCCTGGGCGACGCCCATCGCGGACTGCGGCGCCATGTTGGCGGGCATCCTCCTGTTTGTACCCCTTTGGAAGAAAATGGGAAAGGAATAGTGGAAATTACTATTTTTAATGAAGAGTAAAGAAGTAAAAATCGGCAACCCTCTAACGAGGATTGCCGATTTTTGTCTGGAGACTATAAAAAAGATTTTTCGGCGGCAAGACTTAAGCTGCCGCGCCGCAGGCGCAAAACCGCAAAAAGTTGGTAGCGCAGCGGAGGCGTGATGCCCGCGCTTGCAAGGGCATAGCCGGAGCAAGCGTGACTTTTTGCGGAAGAGGACACCCGCCCGCAGGCGGGCGTGCAAAGCGCAACCGCCGCGAAAGCGGCGGCTCTTAGCGCGGCGCAGGAGCAGCGAAATGAGCGCACGGTGACTTTTTTGCCATAGGCATAAAAAGTCGCCGCAAGCGATATGGAGCTTGCGACGACGTGGCGGAGGCGGTGGGATTCGAACCCACGAGCCCGTGCGGGCTACCTGATTTCGAGGGCTATTTTTCAGGGAAAAACTGCTCATAACGCTTTATAAATTTTTATGTCGTTATGGCCGAAAAGCCTTGAAAATCAAGGGTTTTCACGCATTTCTTTATATCTTCACTTTCTGCGTCAAATTCGTGCCTTGGGCGGGTTTGATAACATAAAAATAACAGCGTTATATCATTGGATTCTCGATAACACAGAAATTGTTATCGAAAATCACAGCGAATCATACTGAAAGTATCATAGCTAAAAGCAATCTGAACTCTATGAGATAAATAATCATATACTATGTAACCACGGCACAAGCCGTGGCAAAATGGGAGCGTTATCTTGCCCCGTGATCTTTTTCTTTCAACCGCTTGGCAGCGATTCTTTCTGCTTCCTTTGGAAACATTGCTGGATTAGGCGGTCGTTCCGCCTATGTAGTAGGTCAAACGGCTGAACAGAATGAAGGCCAGGAAGATATAAAACTACCCTCTGTTTTCAATCGGCCCGTCCTGCCGTTTGACCTTATGTCAAAGCAAGCCCATTTGTCCTCGACACCCCGGCCTGCTATTGGGAAGTCATCAAACGGCTGGCGGCTGCCAGCTCCACGGGAGTTGGGGTCCCCACAAAGTTCACAACTTTGTGGGGATAAGGTCTCACCCTCGCATGGTTCTCATGCGACCGCCCCCATTGCCTGCGACGGTTTTATCACGCTCGGACTGTGGCTGGACGGGAGTATCATTGTCCCCATTGCCTGTCATCGCCGCGCCGGGAGCCGCCCGGTGCTTATAGCAGGCTGTTTCTCGCTCCCTGCCGAAAGAAAGGCGTAGGGCTAAAATGATAGATGAAACCCCATAGGTAGCTTTTTGTGCCAGCCCGCCGCTTCTTTCAACGTACTCTCCCCCTTTGGGGAGAGTACGACAGGCTTCTTTTACTTTCCCCACTTAGATTTGTCGATAGGGAAAGTATACCGTATGAAACAGTAGAATTGCAGTAGAATAACAGTAAAAACGCCGCAATCATTCGTCAAATTCCAACAATAAATATCGCTGTACTCTCGGATTTCGTCGTTTTTGGAGGAAATCTGTTGAAGCTGCTTGATATATTACACTGGAGCCGCGAAGAGGCGGCCTGAAGATCGGGGAAAGAGGTAATAGACTTCGTCAAAAAATAGGCAGCCTCTCCAATGTGGAACATTTCAAGCAGGAACTGATCAGAGCTTCGTGGGGCTTTCGCTGTCCCAGCATTTTGGTGAGATCGCCCTGGGGGTCTACATCCACCAGCAGCACTCGCTTGCCGTCCATCGCCAGTCCAGCGCCCAAGTTATACACTGTGGTGCTTTTCCCGACGCCGCCTTTCTGATTGGCTACTGCAATCACCTTTGTTTTCGCCATTGTGGGTTCCTCCTTCCATATAAATTTAGCCGCCCGCGGCGAAACGGACGGCTATGTAAAAGAGGACGGCAGGCGTCCTCATAGATTTATGCTTTTATGCTTCTTCCGGATGCTGGGCCTCGTATTCATAATCAAACATTAAATCTTCGATGTCCAGCAGAAATTCATTCATGAATAAGGCAATACCTTCGGGGTAAGGCTCCAATTCTGAAATTGCCGGCGGCACTTCAATGGCGGCCAGCTCATATAGCGCGAGGATAAGGTGATAGGCTTCGGTGTTCCTGCCGCAGTCATTCAGCGCCTCCAATGCAGCTTTGATTTGCCGAATTGCGTCAAGCGACTGTGTGACCTCCAGAAGTCCGTCCCAAAAGGGAGCGGAATATGCGCCGGATACGTTGCTCATAAGTTCTACGGCGGCAGGGCCATAGTTTTCGTTTTGGCTGGGATGATTGTCTTTCATAAGGATACCTCCAACATAGAAATATAGTGATGCTTTTATGTATCGTCCCGTATCCCGACGCAGCTATTTATATCGCTTTGCCTCTTTTGATAACATTTTTACAACAATCGGGGCATTTTTACCCGTGCGAGATCGTGCCGGAGAATGAGAAAGGGAGAAATGTTATCAAGAAAATCGTGATAACATTTCTCCCCAAATAACAAAACCGCAGGAGGAAAGCACCCTGCGATTTGTTCTAAGAAAACAGGAAAACCCGCATAAATTCAGCATTTATGCGGGTTCCCGATGGCGGAGGCGGTGGGATTCGAACCCACGAGCCCGTGAGGGCTACCTGATTTCGAGTCAGGCCCGTTATGACCACTTCGATACACCTCCATATTCAATTTTCAAGCCGGAGCGTACCGAAAAATGTGATTTCGAGTCAGGCCCGTTATGACCGCTTCGATACACCTCCGTGTGGGGCGGGCGGGAAAAGCACCCAGCGTGTTGGATATTATAGCAGTTTCCCGGGAAAAAATCAAGGCTTTTCCAAAAGAATCCGGCGCGGGGGAATTTCCGCGCCGGAGGATCTGGATGGATTGACTTTTTCGGGCAAACCGCCCAATCATTTTATGTAAATCCCAAGAAAAAAGCAATCGAAATTTGCGGGGAAATCCGCCGCGATCATTGGGAGAACCGGTCCCAGGGCGGCTCCTCGGGGGGCGGCAGGCGGAAGGCCATGGGCGCGCCCGTTCCGGGATGGCGGAACGCCAGAGCGTAGGACCACAGCGCGATGGGCACCGGTTCGCCCCGGCCATAGCGCTGGTCGCCCACCAGGGGCAGCCCCCGGCTGGCAAACTGGACTCGGATCTGATGGGTGCGCCCGGTTTCCAGACGGATGGCGACCTTGGTCAGCCCCGCAGCCGTGTCGATCCGGCGGTAGGTCAGCACCGCTTCCTTCACATCCTTCCCCAGCTCCCGGACCACCTGGGTGGTGTGGGTGTACCGGTCCCGATAGAGCAAGTCCCGCATTTCCCCGGCGGGCGGGAGGCTTCCGTTCACCACGGCCAGATATTCCTTCTCAAAAGTCCGGTCCTCCACCTGGGCGGACAGGGCCCGGGCGGTTTCCCGGGAGCGGGCCAATACCATCAGGCCGCCCACCACCCGGTCTAAGCGGTGGACGGTGCGCACCTGGGCCTTGGGATCTCCCAGGGCGGCCCGAAGCAGCTCCGGCAGCCCCCTGGGTTCGTCGGTGGACAGTACGCCCCGGGGCTTGACGCAGACCAACAGCTGAGGATCCTGATAGAGAATGTCCATAGCGGCCTCCCAAAAAGTCAGATGTTTCCCCGGCCCGAAGGCCGGGGAATCCTTTACATTTCCGAAGTCTTCGGAAGTCGGCGGAAGGTGGCGGTGTACTGCCGCAGCTTTTTCGCCAGGGCAGGAGAGGCCTGGCCCGGCAGCATCCGCCATATCCAGTTGCCCCCCAGGGTGCCGGGAATATTGGTACGGGCAGCGGCGGGAAGCTCCAGAAGATCCTGCATCTGGCTGACGAACAGCTCTGAGCCGACGCCCATGCCCGCCCGGATCATGCCCCAGCACCAGCCTTCCTCGGGAGTGATGTGCATATACTCCTGGGCAAAAGCCCGCTCCTTCGGGGTCAGGCTGTCCACCCAGCCTAAGACGGTTGGGTTGTCGTGGGTGCCGATATAGCAGACGCTTTTTTCTCCGCAGTGGTGGGGCATATAGTCGGAATCCCCATCCACGTCGAAGCCGAATTGGAGAATCTTCATTCCGGGGAAGCCGGAGCCGTCCAGCAGGGCCCGGACCTGGGGCGTGATATAGCCCAGATCCTCGGCAATGAAGTTCAAATCGGGGAACCGGGCCAAGAAAACGGATACCAGATCCATCCCCGGGCCGGGGCGCCAGCGGCCCAGCTTGGCGGTGGTGTGGCCGTAGGGAACCGCCCAATAGCTTTCAAAGCCCCGGAAATGATCGATGCGGATCACGTCGTAGAGCTTTTTCGCGCCATCCACCCGCCGGATCCACCAGCTGTAGCCATCGTTTGCCAGGGCCTCCCAGTCGTACAGAGGGTTCCCCCAGAGCTGCCCGTCGGCGGTGAAGGCGTCCGGGGGAACGCCGGCTACCTCCGTGGGCATCCGGTTTTCGTCCAGCTGGAAAAACTGGGGACTTTCCCATACGTCGGCGGAGTCCATGGCCACATAGATGGGCAGGTCGCCGATGAAGGAGATGCCATGCTCGTGGGCGTATGCTCGGAGGGCGTCCCACTGCCGGAAGAACAGATACTGCAAAAAGACGTAAAAATCCACCTGGGATTTTAGAGCCTCGGCGTAGGCTGCCAGCGCCTCGGGCTGGCCCAGCCGGATGTTTTCGTCGGGCCATTGGGTCCAGCTGACGCTGCCGAAGTGGTCCTTGACCGCCATGAAAAGGGCGTATTTTTCCAGCCATTCCCGGTTTTCCCACCGGAAGGCGTCCAGCTCCTCCCACAGGCCGTCTTCGCACCGGTCAAAGGCCCTGCGCAGCAGGCGGAACCGTGTCCGGTAGAGCAGGCCGTAGTCCACTTGCTCCGGGTTTTCTCCCCAGGATTCCGCTTCCACCTCTTCCCGGGTCAGGAACCCGTCCTGGATCAGCAGGTCCAGATCAATGAAATAAGGGTTTCCGGCGAAGGTGGAGAAGCTGGAATAAGGGCTGTCGCCATAGCTGGTGGGGCCCAGCGGCAGGATCTGCCAGTATTTCTGCCCGGCCTGGGAAAGAAAGTCCACAAATTCATAGGCGCTTTTGCCCAGGGTGCCGATCCCGTAGGGGGAGGGCAGGGCGCTGATGGGCAGAAGCACACCGCTGCTGCGCTGCATATGCATCGATCCTTTCCTGACGGATTTTGTTCCGTAAAATGTTACAAGTCATTTTAACAAGTCGGCGGGGGAAAGTCAATCGGCCCCCGAAAACCCGGCGTTTTTTTGGAGAAAATTTATAAGGGATGGGTTCGGTATTTGGCGAATTTGCCGGAAAAATGCCGCCGGCGCCGGCCAGATTAAAAAAACTGGGGCCGGGTTTGGAAAAATAGAAAAGAACACCTTGCATTTTTCCCCATTTACCGGTATAATAAATCGATCATTTCTATGAAAAACGAGGTCGTACCGTGCATCTGAAATCTTTAGAGGTTCAGGGCTTCAAATCCTTCCCGGACAAGACCCTGCTGCGCTTCGGCGGGGACATCACCGCCATCGTCGGCCCCAATGGGTCGGGAAAATCCAATATTTCCGACGCCATCCTTTGGGTCCTGGGGGAGCAGAGCAGCAAGACCCTTCGGGGCGGCCGGATGGAGGACGTGATCTTCGGCGGAACGCAGAAGCGCTCCGCCCTGGGCTTTGCCGAGGCGACCTTGACGCTGGATAATTCCGACCGGGCGCTGCTGTACGACGCCGACGAGGTGATGATCACCCGGCGGTACTACCGCTCCGGCGAGAGCGAATATTATGTAAACAAACAGTCCGCCCGGCTCCGGGATATCAACGAGCTGTTTATGGACACCGGCCTGGGCCGGGAGGGCTACTCCAATATCGGCCAGGGCCGGATCGATGAAATACTATCCCTGAAAAGCGCCGACCGGCGGGAGATCTTCGAGGAGGCGGCGGGCATCTCCAAGTATCGCCACCGCAAGGAGGAGACCGAGCGGCGGCTGGCCGCCACAGAGGACAATCTCCTCCGGATCGGGGACAAGGTCTCCGAGCTGGAGCTCCAGCTGGAGCCACTGCGGGAGCAGTCGGAGAAGGCCAAGAGCTATCTGGCCTTGAAGGACAGCCTCCGCTCCGTGGAGGTGGCGGTGTGGATGGACAGCCTGGACCGGCTCTCCGCCGCCGCAAAAAAAGCGGAGGAGGACTACGCCTCCGCGTCCTTTGTTTTGAAGCAGGCCCATGAGGATTTGGACCGGCTCTATGCCCAGGCGGAGGAATTGACCGATCTGCTCCGCCGGAAGGACGGGGAGCTGGAAGCCGCCAGAGGAAGGGTGGCGGAACTGGAATCCGGAGGGCAGCAGCTTACCGGGCAGATGACGGTACTCCAGGGCAGCCTGGACAACAACCGGGACAACATCCGCCGAATCCAGGAGGAGCTGCGCAGCCAGCAGGACCGCAGCGGCGGCATCGAAGGGCAGCTTTCCCAGGCCCATGCTCGGGTGGCCGACATTGCCGGACTGCTGGAAGAAAAGAAAAACGCGCTGGGGGCCCTGGAACGGGACCTGGCGGCCATGACCGCCAACGCCCAAGGGCTGACCCGCCGGTTTTTGGAGCTGCGAGAGCAGGAGACCGGCCTGACTGCCCAGCTGGCGGGCCGGGAGGCGGACCTGCGGGCCCTGTTTGCGGGGATGGAGGAAAGCCGCCATCGGCGGGATACCCTGGTTTCCGACCTTTCCAGCGGCGCGCTGCGGGAGCAGAACGCCCAGGGAGATCTGGACGACTGCCGCCGGGCGCTGTCCGGCGCCCGGGAGGAAGCGGCGGCTGCCGCCAACGCGGTGGCGGGCTACGAGCTGCGGCTTTCCAAGCGCCAGGCCCGCTGGGAGGAGCTGGATCGGGCCGCCCGGGCCCAGTCCGGGGCGCTGGAGGGGATCCAGGCCAAGCTCCGGGTCTTCCAGGCCATGGAGCGGGACTATGAAAGCTATCAAAAATCCGTCAAACTGGTGATGCGGGAGGCCCAGCGGGGCGCGTTGAAGCACATCCACGGCCCGGTATCCCGGCTGATCCGGACAGAAGACGCCTATACCACCGCCATCGAGATCGCCCTGGGCGGGGCGCTGCAGCAGATCGTGGTGGATACCGAGGCGGACGCCAAGGCCGCCATCGGTTACTTAAAGCGCACCGGCGGCGGGCGGGCCACGTTTTTGCCTATCTCCGCGGTGAAGGGACGGACCCTGGAGGAGCAGGGGCTCTCGGCCTGCCCGGGATTTGTAGGCGTCGCGTCCTCTCTGGTGCGTTGCCGGGAGGAATACCGGCAGATCATTGAGAATTTACTGGGCCGCACGGTGGTGGCGGAGGATCTGGACCGGGCCATTGCCATGGCCAAGCGCTACTCCAGCCGCTTCCGGATCGTCACCCTGGACGGCCAGCTGATGAACCCCGGCGGGTCCATGACCGGCGGCTCGGTCAGCAAGGAATCGGGCCTTCTGTCCCGGGCCAACGAGGTGGAAAAGCTCCAGGCCCAGGCGGAGAAGGCCCAGGCGGAGCTGTTAGCCGGGCAGCAGGCGCTCCAGGAGGCCCTGCGGCTCCGGGAGGAGGCGGCGTTCCAGCTCACCGGGGAAAAGGACCGGCAGCGGGAGGCGGAGGACCAGGTGCTCCGGCTCCAGGGCCAGGAAAAACAGTACGAGGTCCTGTTGCAGGCCATCCGGGACGCCCAGGCCGCCGCCCAGCGGGAAAAGGACGCCTTAGATGCCCGGGAGCGGACCGACCGGGAGCAGTACGCCGCCCAGACCGGCAAGATTCAAGCCTTGCAGGAACAGCTGGCCCAGACCCGCCAGGCGCTGACGGCGTTGGAGGGCAGCCAGAGCCAGACCGCCCAGGCGGTGGAGGCGATCCATGAAAAAATGACCGGTCTCCGGGCGGAGGAGGCCGCCTTGGAGGCGGAGCGGACCACCGCCCAGGGGCATATTCGAGATCTGGAGGATCTGCGAAGCGCCATGGCGGGGGACCGGGACCAAAAGCTGGCGCTGATCGCCTCCCTGGAGGCCGAGTGCGGCAGCCTGGAGGACCGGATCGCGGAAAAGTCCGGCGACCGAGACCAGACGGCGCGGCGGACGGAAACGGCACGGCAGGAGCTTGCCGACCTCTTGGCGGACCGGGCTCAGACCGAGGCGGAAAAGACCCGCACCGAGCGGGAGGCCCAGGACAAGAATAAAGATATTCTCACCATGGAACGGGCCTGCGCTCTTTTGGAGCAGAAAAAGCTGGCTTCCGACATGGAGGAGCGGCAGATCGTGGACAGGCTGTGGGACAGCTACGGCCTCACCCCCGGTACCGCCGGGGCGGTGCGGGGAACGGTGGAGTCCGCCGCCGCGGGGAACCGGCAGATCGCTGAGCTGAAGCGGAAGATTGCCGCCCTGGGCACCCCCAATTTGGGGGCGGTGGAGGAATACGCCCGGGTAAAGGAGCGCTATGACTACCTTTCCACCCAGCGGGACGATGTGGAGACCTCCAAACGGGAGCTGGAGAGCATTCTCAAGGACATTACCCAGGAGATGACCAGCATTTTCCTTCGGGAATTTCAGAAAATTAACGAGTATTTCGGCAAAACCTTCGCGGAAATGTTCGGCGGAGGCAGGGGACAGCTTCTTTTGGAGGACCCCGGCGAGCCTCTTTCCTGTGGCATCGAGATCCGGGTCCAGCCCCCCGGAAAGCAGGTCAAGACCATTACGCTGCTCTCCGGCGGGGAGAAGGCGTTCGTGGCCATCGCCCTGTATTTCGCCATTTTGAAGGTGCGGCCCACCCCGTTTTGCATGCTTGACGAGATCGACGCGGCCCTGGACGACCGGAACGTGGAGCGGTTCGCTTCGTATCTGCACAATCTGAGCCAGAACACCCAGTTCATCGTGATCACCCACCGCCGGGGCACCATGGAAGCTTCCGACGTACTCTACGGCGTGACCATGCAGGAGCAGGGGGTTTCCAAGCTGCTGCGGCTGGACCTGAATCAAATGGAGCAGTATTTGGGTATTCTATAAGGAGAAAAGTATGGGATTTTTTGAAAAGATCAAGCAGGGCCTGGCCAAGACGCGGGACGCCATGGCGGCCACCCTGGGCAGCGTGTTCTCGGGGTTCAGCCAGCTGGACGACGACTTTTTCGACGAGCTGGAGGAGAGCCTGATCCTGGCGGATATCGGCGTGGAGACCTCCGTCCGGGCGGTGGAGCGACTGCGCGGGCAGATCCGGGAGCGGCATCTCAAGACCCCCCAGGAGGCCAAGGACGCCCTAAAGGATATTCTGACTGAAATGGTGGATGTGGGGAGCCCGGAGCTGAATCTGCGCACCAAGCCCTCGGTGGTGCTGGTGATCGGCGTCAACGGGGTGGGTAAGACCACCACCATCGGAAAATTGGCCGCCCAGATGGTGTCCCAGGGAAAAAAGGTGCTGCTGGTGGCGGGAGATACCTTCCGGGCCGCCGCCGCCGACCAGCTGGAGATCTGGGCCGGCCGGGCCGGCGCGGAGATCGTGCGCCAGCGGGAGGGCGCCGACCCGGCTGCCGTGGTGTTCGACGGCCTTCAGGCCGCCAAGGCCCGGGGAACGGACGTGGTGCTCATTGACACCGCCGGCCGGCTCCACAACAAGCAGAATCTGATGAATGAGCTGAACAAGATCAGCCGGGTGGTGAGCCGGGAGCTTCCCGACGCGGACCGGGAGGTGCTGCTGGTGCTGGACGGCACCACCGGCCAGAACGGCCTGGCCCAGGCCAAGCAGTTCAAGGAGATCGCCGGGGTCACCGCCATTGCCTTGACGAAGCTGGACGGCACCGCCAAGGGCGGCATGGTCATCGCCGTGGCGGACAATTTGCAGATCCCCGTGAAATTTGTGGGCGTGGGAGAGCAGGCGGAGGACCTGATGCCCTTTAACCCCCGGGAATTTGTGGACGCGCTGCTGTGAGGTGAAGGCTGTGAAGGTGGTTTTGGCAAGCAAAAATCCCCACAAGCTGGTGGAGATCGAGAAAATTTTGGCCCCCCTGGGCATTGAGCTGGTGCTGGAATCCCAGCTGGGGGTGGATATCGAGGTGGAGGAGACAGGGACCACCTTTGAGGAAAATTCCCTGTTAAAAGCGAAAACCGTCATGGAAGCCACGGGCCTGCCGGCCCTGGCGGACGACTCGGGAATAGCCGTGGACGCCTTAAACGGCGCGCCTGGGGTGTATTCGGCGCGGTACGGCTTCGACGACAGCTTGGACGACTGGGGGCGGCTGCTGCTCCTGCTGAAAAACACGGAAAACGTTCCGGATGATCAGCGCCAGGCCCAGTTCGTCTGCGTCATCACCCTGGCCTACCCCGATGGAAGGACCATCCAGGTCCGGGGGGAGGCCCACGGACTGCTGACCCGGCAGGCAATCGGGGAGGGTGGCTTTGGCTACGACCCCATTTTCTACTATCCCCCCCTGGGCAGGACCTTCGCCCAGTTACGGCCCGAGGAAAAGAACCAAGTCTCCCATCGGGCGAGGGCCCTGCAGGCCCTGTATCAACGGCTCAAGGAGGATGGCGATGCTGACAAGTAAAGAGCGGGCGGCGCTCCGCGCCCAGGCCAACACCCTGGAGACCACCCTGATGGTGGGCAAGGGCGGGGTGACGGAGCAGGTGATCGCCGAGGCGGAGGGTCAGCTCACCGCCCGGGAGTTGGTAAAGGGCCGGGTCCTGGAAGGGTCCCTGCTCACCGCCCGGGAGGCTTGCGATCAGATCTGCCAGGCCACCGGCGCCGACGGCGTGGCCGCCCTGGGCAGCCGGTTCGTGATCTACCGGTTCAGCGAGAAGTGCCAGGCCCAGCGCAACCAGGTGGGCCGAGCCAAGCGGAAGGAGACGCCGGTCTCCAAGTCCGACCCGGTGCGCAAGGGCGTCCGGGCCCGGCGGCAGGCCGCCAAGCGGCAGCGGGAGGAGCGGAACGCCTTTTTCCGTCAGAAGGCGGTGGAGGCCGCGATAGAAAAACGAAAGGGACCGAAATCAGAGGAATAAAATCGGGAGGCGAGGACATTGGCGCGGATCGGAATTTATGGCGGGGCTTTCAATCCTCCCCATTTGGGGCATCTCCGGGCCGCCGAGGCGGCAAGGACGGCCCTGGCTCTGGACCGGGTAATTCTAGTGCCCACGGGGGAATCCCCCCACAAGCCCCTGCCGGCCGGTTCGCCGGTGGCGGAGGACCGACTTTCCCTATTGCGTCTGGCGGTAGCGGGCAGGCCCGGGCTGGAAGTGTCCGACATGGAGCTGCGCCGCGCTGGCCCCAGCTATTCCTATGAGACGGTGGCGGCCCTCCGGGAGGCGCATCCTGACGACGAGCTGTATTTTCTCATGGGGACGGATATGCTCCTGTCCTTCCGGACCTGGCGGGCGCCGGAGCGGATCTTGAAAGAAGCTACCCTGGCGGTGGTCCGCCGGGGCCAGAAGGGGGAGGACGAGTCCATTTCCCGGGAAAAGGAAGTCCTGAAAGCCTTGGGCGGGCGCGTTGAGGTGATCGACGCCCCCGTGACCGCCATTTCTTCCACCGATCTGCGGCGAATGCTGGTGTTCCGCTGCGCCGGGGAATTTCTTCCCATTGATGTGGAGGCGGAGATCGAAAGGCGGGGGCTTTACGGCGCGGGCCGGTCCTACCGGTGCCTTCCCATGGAGGAGCTGGAGCCGGTGGCCCTGGGACTGCTGAATCCCAACCGGGTCCGGCATGTTTTGGGCTGCCGGGACACGGCGGCGGGGCTGGCCCGGCGCTGGGGCGCCGATGAGACAGACGCCGCCCGGGCGGGCCTGCTCCACGATGTGACCAAGGCCCTGGACGGCCCCCTGCAGTTGACCCTCTGCCGGGCCTACGGGGTGGATCTGGACGATTTTTCGACACAGAATCCCAAGACCCTCCACGCCCTGACGGGCAGCCTGGTGGCTGAGCGGATCTTCGGGGAAAACCCGGCGGTGGTGTCCGCCATCCGCAGCCACACCACCGGCAAAGCGAACATGAACACATTGGAAAAGATCCTCTATGTGGCGGATTACATGGAGCCCAACCGGGATTTCCACGGAGTGGAGCGGCTCCGGGAGCTGGCCTGGTCCGATCTGGACGGCGCCTTGCGGCTGGGGCTGGAAATGACGCTGGAGGTGCTGCGGGAGCAGGGGCGGGAGATCTCTCCCGAGTCCCAGGAGGCGCTGCGATTCCTGCAGTCCCAAGGGGTATCATAAATCTTTAGAAAGAAGGAAGGAAGAAACATGCTGACGACAAAGGAAGCCGCCGCCATCGCCGTGAACGCCCTGGACAGCAAAAAGGGCGTGGGGATCCGGCTGCTGAAGATCGACCGGGTGTCCAGCCTGGCGGATTATTTCATTATCTGCACCGGCACCTCCAATACCCATGTCCGTACCCTTTGCGACTACGCGGAGGTGGCGCTGACTCAGGCGGGGGAGCCCCTGCTGGGCCGGGAGGGCCACCGGGGGAACAGCTGGGTGCTGCTGGACTTCGGCGCGGTGGTGATCCACGTCTTTACCGAGGAGGCCCGGCAGTATTACGATCTGGAGCGGCTGTGGGCCGACGCGGAGCAGGTGGACTTAAAAACGGTGTTGCAGGATGGAACAGGAGGCGGACAGGATGAATTACGAATTTGAGACCATCGAGGCCAAGTGGCAGAAAATCTGGGAGGAGAAAAAGCTCTACGCCTGCCAAAACGGCGGCGATAAGGAAAAATTCTACGCGCTGGTAGAATTTCCCTACCCTTCCGGCGAGGGACTCCATGTGGGCCATCCCCGGCCCTACACGGCCATGGACATCATCGCCCGGAAAAAGCGGATGGAGGGGAAAAACGTCCTGTTCCCTATGGGCTATGACGCCTTCGGCCTGCCCACGGAGAACTACGCCATCAAGCACCACATCCATCCCCGGGTGGTGACGGAGAAAAACATCGTCAATTTCCGGCGGCAGCTCAAGTCCCTGGGCTACAGCTTCGACTGGGACCGGGAAATCAACACCACTGACCCCAAGTATTTCAAGTGGACCCAGTGGATCTTTCTGCAAATGTTTAAAAACGGCCTGGCCTACAAGACCAAGATGCCGGTGAACTGGTGTACCAGCTGCAAGTGCGTCCTGGCCAACGAGGAGGTCACCGAGGGCGTCTGCGAGCGCTGTGGCTCTCCGGTAATCCGGAAGGAAAAGAGCCAGTGGATGCTGCGAATCACCAAGTACGCCGACCGGCTGGTGGACGATCTGGAGAATTTGGACTACATCGAGCGGGTGAAGCTCCAGCAGACCAACTGGAT
>CANQQI010000025.1 GCA_947625945.1 uncultured Oscillospiraceae bacterium | reverse complement strand
AAATGTACACCAGCTTGGGCTGGGCCATGTGCTCCCCATCCGGATCCATCCGGTGACTCTCCGCCGTCCGGCGGACCTGCTCGGCGGTGATCTTCCCGTCCGCCGACGGCAGCGGCAGCACCTTGTGCCCCGTGGCCTCCACGGCGCCGGTCTCATGGACGTTGATGTGGGCGCTGACCGCGCCGACAGCCGCCTGATGGGGCCGGAGGGCGGCGGCGATCACCGTCAGATTGGCCTGGGTGCCGCCCACCAGAAAATGGACCGCCAGGTCCTCCCGGCCGCAGACCCGGCGAATCCGCGCCGCAGCGCTCTGACAAATGGCGTCCGTGCCATAGCCGGGGGTCTGATCCAGATTTGTGGCCGCCAGCCGGGCCAGAATACTGTCATGACAGCCCTCGGAATAGTCGTTTTGAAAATAGAACATGGACCTTCTTCCCTTTCCGCTTCCAAATTCCCCTTTATTGTACCACGGTTCGGAAAAGTGTCAAGCGTTCATATTCTTGTGGGGAACGGCATATGGTTTTTTCAGCAGCACACAGCTTAGGAGGAAATCATATGGCTGATACCATCTCAGAGCGGGCCTGCGAACTGGCTGTGTACATGATCGAAACCGGCGCCACCGTCCGGGTGGCGGCCCAGCATTTTGGCATTTCCAAATCCACTGTACACAAGGATCTGTCCCAGCGGCTTCCCCGAATCAACCGGGGGCTCTACGCCCAGGTGCGGCAGGTTCTGGACGAAAACAAAGCCCAGCGGCACATCCGAGGCGGCATGGCGACACGAAAAAAATATTTGGGCAAATAAACGCCATCCCGGGGAAAGCTCCCCGGGATGTGTGCTTATAAATCGTCGGCGTCCTGAACCGGTACCTCGGAAAGGTTCTCCGGCCGGCCGGTCCAGCTGCCCTGGGGATCGGTACGAATCATTGGGGTTCCGGTGAGGGGCCACATGGAATCGTCCAACGGGATCACCGGGAACGGCGGCTTTCCCGGCGCCATGGGCACCTCCAGGGGGATTTTGGGCTCTTCGTCTTTCTTTTTCACGGTTTTTCACCTCCTCAAGGCTAGTTTTCCGCGGGGCGGCGGATTCATGCGTTGCCAAAAAAGGTGAAATATGGTATACTCTTTAAGAGGTGAGGATATGTTCGAGATCACGCTTTGCGCCATGGGGCGGCTGAAGGAGCCGTTCTATCTCTCCGCCGCGGCGGAATACGAAAAACGGCTTTCCGGTTTTTGCCGCTTCCGCGTTTTGGAGCTGCCGGAGGAACGGCTGCCCCAGGACCCCGCCCCAGCTCAGATCGCCGGAGCCCTGGAAAAGGAGGCGGCGGCCCTGTTCTCCCGGCTGCCGGCAGGGGCATGGCTGTGCGTCCTGACCTCCGAGGGCAAAGAGCTGACCTCCCAGGGCCTGGCCCAAACCATGGCAAACGTCAAGCTCTCCGGGAAAAACGGGGCCTGGTTTTTCATCGGCTCCTCCTACGGCATGGCCCCCCGGGTCAAGGGCCGGGCGGACCTGCTGCTGTCCATGGGCAGAATGACCTTCCCCCATCACCTGGCCCGGATCATGGCGCTGGAGCAGCTCTACCGGGCGGAGACCATCCAGGCCGGGACCAAATACCACAAATAGGGACGGTGGGACCTTTGTCACGCCGTCCTTATTTGTGGTCAAATTTTCTTGTGAAATACCTTGACAGGCGAGGTACTATGTGATACAATGGCGTCATGAAAGGAGGGGTTGCCCATGTCCATCGCCGGAGATCTGATCCGGGGCCATACCGACGCGATCATTTTGGCCCGTCTGCTCCAGGGGGACAGCTACGGATACGAGATCAACAAGGTCATCTCCACCCTCTCCTCCGGTCGCTTTGAACTGAAGGAGGCTACGCTGTACACCGCCTTTAAGCGCCTGGAGGAGTTAGGCCACATCGCCTCCTACTGGGGCGGCAGCGGGCCGGGAGCCCGCCGGAGATACTACGCCATCACCCCCTCCGGTCGGGAGGCCTGCTACCGCCTCCTGAGCGAGTGGCGGGAGACGAAAGAGATCATGGACAAATTGTTGGAAACGGAGGGAAACGCATGAGAGCGCAATTGGAGCAATATGTGAACCTGCTCTTCGCCGGGGCCCCGGAGGCCGCCGAGGTCAAGCAGGAGATCTTGCAGAACACCCTGGACCGGTACGATGACCTGATCGCCCAGGGCAAATCCCCGGAGGCGGCCTACCGGCTGGCCATCAGCGGGATCGGGGACATCAACGAAATTCTAGGCCAGCCCACCTCCCCGGTGGCCCCGGCGGAACCGGCTTCAGAAACGGAAAAGTGGAAAAATCCCGCCCGGGCGGCGGTCCTGCGGGCCATGGGCGTGGCGGCGTTCATTCTGTGCCCCGTGCCGGTGCTGGCGGAGCAGGACGTAGAGGGGGTCATCGGACTGCTGATCATGGTGGCCTGCGGGGTGGTGCTGATGATCCTAGCGGCCTTTGTCGCGGGCAAGCAGGAGAAGGACGCCCCCCGTACCCCCCAGGAAAAGCTGCGGAAAAGTCTGAACAGTCTGGTCTGGACGGTCGCCGCGGTGGTATACCTGATCCTCAGTTTCCTGACTCAGGCCTGGGCCGTCACCTGGCTGATCTTCCCCACGACCGTGGCGGTCAACAGCCTTTTGGAGGCCATTTTGGATTTGAAGGAGGCGACCAAACATGAGTGAAAAAACCAGCGCGATCCTGCGCATTGTCCTGCTGAGCATCGTGATCCTCCTGCTGGCGGCGATTTTGGTGGTGGGCATCCTCACCAGCCGGAGCGGCTTCCTGTGGTCTTGGCGGGGGATCTCCTTTGATGAAGAGGGCTTCCAGCCCGCCGCCCACGGCACTCTCCCCGATTCCATGCGCCAGCCCTCCGGCTCCGTGCCACCTTCCAGCAGTCCCGCCACCACGGATCCCGGAGCCTCCACCACAACGCCCAGCGCTTCCACTCCCCCCTCGCAGCCCCCTGCCGGCGGCAGCGATGGCAACGCCGTCACCGTAGAGGCGGTGAATAAAATCGAGATTGACTGGGCTTCCGGATCCATCCAGATCTATGTGGGCAGCGGCGATCAGATCGGCTTTTCCGAGACCGGCAGCACCACGGACGTCTATCCCATGACCTACCAGGTGAAAAACGGGGAGCTGGAGATCCACTTCTGCCGCCCCGGCTTTAACCAGGCGGTCCAGTCCAAGGACCTGGTTCTGATCCTCCCCGCCGGATGGAACGGCCGGGAGCTGGAGATCAACGCCGCCCTGTCGGATCTCACCGTCACCGGCGTCACCTGCTCCGAGGTCTCCGTTTCACTGGCCGCCGGGTCCGCTGAATTTCAGGACTGCGTCCTGGGAGAGCTGGAGTTGGACGCCGCCGCCAGTTCCCTGGCGTATACCGGGCAGCTGACCGCGTTTTCCATGGACTCCGCCTCCGGCGGCGCGAATCTGGTCCTGACCAACGTGCCCAGAAGCATCGAGATGGACACTGCCTCCGGGGACCTGAACCTGACCCTCCCCGCCGGCGCGTCCTTTGACGCCAAGCTGGAGACCCTGTCCGGCGACTTTACTTCCGACTTTTCCTTCACCGCCTCCGCTCGGGGCCGCTACCAGGCCGGCGCCGGCGGCTGCCGGATCGAAATGGACTCCATGAGCGGCGATCTGAACATTTATCAGGGCTAAATAAAAAGGGGTTGGACCCCGTGGAGAAGATCCGGCCGGAGGCAGACAGTGCCTTCGGCCGGATCTTTCAATGATTAAAGGGGCGCTATTTTTTTCGTCTTGCGTGAACCTTTTGGCCCCCGCGAAAGTATATCTTGGCAAAGGGCGGTGAGGCGGTTGATCGACCAGTACATCCAGCAATATGGCCGGAGGCTGTACGGCCTATGTCGTTCGTTGTGCGCTGATCCATTTGACGCGGACGATCTATACCAGGAGACTTGGCTGCGGGCAGTTCAGTATCTACCCCAATATGACCCCAGCCGGGAATTTGAACCATGGCTTACCCAAATCTGCGTGAACACCTATCGAAGCACCCTGCGGCGGCTGGCGAAAAGCCCGCTGCTGGGCTTCTCCAACACAGAGGAAAAGGACCGTCTGCTCTCCTCCGTCCCCGCTCCGGAGAAGCAGGACTATTCCCCTTTATATGAAGCGGTGGGTAAGCTGCCGGAAAAGCTGCGGTTGGCGGTGATCCTATTCTATTTTCGGGGAGAGGACCTGGCTTCCACCGCCCAAATTTTGAAGATCCCTGTGGGAACGGCAAAATCCCGGCTGAATAAGGCCCGAAAACTTTTGAAGGAGGCGCTTACGAATGAAGACGGTCTTGGATTTTGAGCAATTTACCCCGCCTGCTCTAAATGAACGGCTTTTGCGGCGGGAATTGGAAATGAGAACCCGGCGGCGGCGCACCATATTGCTTGCAATCGCCGGCGCGCTGTTCCAGGCGGTATTCATTCTATTGGGTCTGCTGTGCTGGAACGCCCTCCCCGCACTTTCCCTGGCCTGTATTGGCTTCGCCATCGTTTCCACCGTTGGAAGCGGTGTGATCACCATCATCTATACCCAGAAAGGAGGAGCTTCCTATGGCCGTGTTTTCTAAAGCAACCATTCCGCTCCTTTTCGTACTCCTCGCGCTGCTGACGGTCCCCGTTCTGATCGGCGTCTATGTCTACCGGGACGCCCGCCGCCGGGGCATGAACGCCGTGTTATGGACGCTGATCGCGGTAGCGGCCCCCGCCCTGATCGGTTTCATCATCTATTTACTGGTGCGGGGGAACGATCCCGATCTGCGGTGTCCGAAGTGTCAGAATCCTGTCACGGAAGCATACGCGGTGTGTCCCCACTGCGGAACAAAGCTGCGCCCTGTCTGTCCAAAATGCTCCTTCCCAGTGGAGGCGGACTGGAAGGTATGCCCGAAATGCGCTACCCCGCTTGACGAAGCGGCGACACGCTATACCCCGCCCCTGCGGCAGCGGGATACGGCGCTGAGCAAAATACTGATCGCTATTATTGTGGTGCCGGTGGTGCTCATCGTGCTGGGAGTATGCGGCTTCATCGTATCCGAGTCGATGGCTGGCGGCTCCTGCACCCTGCGAGAAGCGACATTTGACGAATACGATCAGGAGCAGACATCCGAAACCGTACAGGAGGCCGTACACAACTGGCTGGGCAGCCTGGAGTTCCGCGCGGAACGGGCCTACGCCCTGAGATATGATGATTTCAACGATCTCGGCGCCGGCAACGAATACTATTTTCTTTTCTACATTCCCGATGGCGGTCATTCCCCTTCCGCAAGCTTCGGAATCGATTCCGGCCTGTTTGGAACGACGCTGAACCTCCACCTGGAGCGCACAGGAGATTCCGGCTCTCTGTACTGCGTACAGGCCAGCGCGGATCAACCGCCGGACCCCCGGATCTTCCTGAGTGGGAAGCACATCCGCTGTGAGGTACAGGTGGTGGACTATAATCCCACGTTGTTTTTCATCGAACCAGATTACGACCAGGCGGAGCCGGGAGCGGCGGAACTGCCCGAACGGCTGTCGGTAGTAAAGCTCGTGGGCAGCGCCATTGGGGACACGGCCGGGGGAACGGATTCGCCGGGTTCCGCCGCCGCCAGCGAAAACGCGGGCGTTGTAGAGATCGTTGACAACGACCTGATGCTCAAAATTCTTTCCGCCATCGATGGTGGGGAGCGGGTATCGATGGAGAGAATCCCGGATCATGATTTCAAAGACGGCTTTGAAATCATTGTGGAATACCGGATCCAAGAGGATTTGCTCACGCATCCGGAAATGGCTCGTCACCTGGTGTTTATGGAGGACGGAATATGTTACCTGATCGATGACCGGGTGACGAACACCGCCCATGGCAGCGCCTGCCGGATCATGGAAGATGATTTTTATGGGATCCTGGAGGAACTGTTCCAGTAAAAACGCACACCCCGCCAGCCCTTCCGCTGGCGGGGTCGTTTTTAATATGACCGGATGTTCATTTATTCTAAAACTCCCCCGCCGCGAACATAACGGCGGACAGGGCGCACAGCGGGGCAGTCTCACAGCGGAGAATGCGCCTGCCCAGGGTGCAGATCTCCAGGCCGGCCTCCCGGGCCTGGGTCACCTCGGCCTCCGTCAGGCCCCCTTCCGGGCCCGTCAGCAGGCTGACGGTGCGCCAGGAGCCCTCCAGCGCCGCTCGGAGGGTCTGAGCCCGCTCGTTTTCATAGAACAAGATCGCCCGGTCCGCCTCAGCTGCCCGGGCAAGAGCGGCGGCATAGCTCGAGAGCGTCACAACCTCCGGGATGACGCCCCTGCCCGACTGTTCCGCCGCCGAGGCGGCGATTTTCTGCCAGCGCTCCCGTTTTTTCTCCAGGCTCTTTCCCTCGGGACGGGCGATGCACCGGGCGGTGGGAAAGGCCACGATCTCCGCGGCGCCCAGTTCCGTGGCCTTCTGAATGACATGCTCCAGTTTATCGGCCTTGGGGTAGGCCATGTAGACGCTGACCCGGACCTTTGCCTCGGCCTCCGATGCGGAACGGGCACGGACCACCAAGCTCACCCGGTCCGGGGCCAGATCGGTGACGGCGCAGAGGCACTCCGCCCCCCGTCCATCGCAGACGGTGACTTCCTCCCCCAGCCGCAGCCGCAGGACCTTGGCGTGGGCGGCGGCCTCCCCGGTGAGGGTCAGGAAGGGCGCTGAGATATCGGGCAGAAAAAATCGGGGCATGGGAAGCTCCTTTCGGAAAACGATAATGGATCGGAATAGAGTGAAAAGCAGGGGCAAAGGCGGCGCATGCGGGAAATGCCCAGTGGGCCGGGACAGTCTCCCGCGCCAAAAAAGGACGCCCTGCGGGCGTCCTTTGGTGGAGGCGAGGGGAATCGGACCCCTGTCCGAAAGCAAGTCGGAGGGAACCTCTCCGGGCGCAGTTTGTTATTTACATTCCCTTTTCCCGGCGGGAACAAACACCCTACGGGAATTAGTAGCTTCATGATGCGTGGTATGGGCAAAGCTTACCATACACACGGGCTCCACTAAGATCACACCCGTTCCCGGCTCGTGGACCTTCCGGGGCGGATGGGCCAGCCTAATCAGGCAGCCACTGCAACAGAAGTGTTGTCAGTTAAATTTAAAAAATTGCCCGTTTTATCGTGGCCAGGCGCCACGGCCCGCTATTCCGGCCTTCCTACCCCCGTCGAAACCAGTACGCCCCCCTATTCCTCAAAAGCGGCCGTAGGGATCCGGCAGCTTGTTGGGCTCGGGATAATTCTCTCCATGGGTGTCCACGGCAATAGAAGCAATCTTCTGCGGCTCCAGAGGGCGGTCAGCGCGGTCTGTCCGAACCGAGGCGATGGCGTCCACCACCTCCATGCCGCCGGTCACCTTGCCGAAAGCGGCATACTGACCGTCTAAGTGCTTGGCGTCGGCATGCATGATGAAGAACTGGCTCCCCGCTGAATTCATGGACTGGCTCCGGGCCATGGACAGCACGCCCCGCTTGTGCCGCAGGTCGTTTTTGACCCCGTTGTAGAAAAATTCGCCCTTGATGCAGTACCCCGGACCACCCATGCCGGTGCCCTCGGGGCAGCCGCCCTGGATCATGAAGCCGGGGATCACCCGATGGAAGATCAGGCCGTTGTAAAAGCCCTTATTTGCCAGGGAGATGAAATTGTAAACGCTCTGGGGCGCCTTGTCCGGGTACAGCTCGCCTGTGATGACGCCGCCGTTTTCCATGGTGATGGTGAATGTGGGATTCATATCAATATCGCTCCTTCATGGCCCGCTGGATCTGACGCTGGGCGTCCTTTTCCGCGGCGGCCTGTCTCTTGTCATAGAGTTTTTTGCCCTTGCACAGCCCCAGGTTGACCTTCACCCGGCTGCCCTTAAAGTATACCGACAGGGGGATCAGGGCGTAGCCCTCCTGCTTGACCTTGCCGTAGAGCCGCATAATCTCCCGCTTGTGAAGCAGCAGGCGGCGGGGGCGGGTGGGGTCCCGGTTGAAGATGTTCCCCTGCTCATAGGGGGAGATATGCATCTGGTTGACCAGCATTTCCCCATTTTTGACGCCGCACCAGGCGTCCTTCAGGTTCAGCGCCCCCTGGCGGATGGACTTGACCTCGGTGCCGCACAGCTCGATACCCGCCTCCAGCTCCTCCTCCACAAAATATTCATGGTAGGCCTCCCGGTTCCGGGCCATGACCTTGACACGTTGCTTTTCCGTCCGCGGCACCCCCTTTTCTGATGGACCATGTATGTTATTATACCATGAAGCGCAGCGGAATGGTATAAAGTGTCATTTTTTTCGGTTCCGCCCGGAGGGCGGGAGAAAAAGGACTAAGAATCAAAATATAAAATATAATAGCCGCCTCACGGCTATTATATTATACCATAACTGTCAAGGCCGTCAAACAGGAATTTTTCCAAGGTCTCCGGACTGCGGAAGGAAAAATCACAGGCCCCCTCCATCTGCCGGAGAATTTCCGGGCAGTCCAGCCGGCCCCAGGCGGCGAAGGCGATCTCCACCCCGGCGGCCCGGGCCATCTGCCAGCCAGGCAGCAAATCGTCCACTACCAACAGCGCCTCCGGGGGCAGCGTAAAGCGCCGCATAATATCCTCCAGCGGGAAGGGGCAGGGCTTCCGCTGCTCCGGCGGAACGTCCCAGCCGTAGATGGCGTCGGGCGTGATCCCAAAGCGGCTCTGATAGAGCCGGAGAATGTTCTCGCTGGAGGAGTGGGACACCACGCACACCAGTCCTCCCGCCTCCTTCTGCCGCCGGATAACCCGGTCGATCCCGGGGAAGGGCTCCGGCATATGGGTACGGACGTATTCCTGCCAGCCCCGAAATTCCTCGGCCAACTCCTCATCAGTAAAGCCGAATCGCTCCCGGCACATTCCGGAAAATCCCGGGGAAAAGCAGCCCTGGGTATATTCCGCCAGGGTGATGGATGACCCGGGGCGGAACTGGTCCAGAATGTAGCAGAAATAGGGATAGTTGACCGTGGCCTCGCTCTGGACCACCGTATCGTCGTAATCCAGCACCAGGCAGGGATATTTCAGCATGGCGGAGCCTTCTTTCTCTTGGCGCGATTCGTTTTTTCTATTATAGCAGATCGGCGCCCGGAGGACAACCAAAATTTTCTGCTTGACGGTATCGAACAAATGTGCTATAATATTCCCGTCAGGAGGCGAAGAGCATGGCCAGTGCCGTTTGCCCCGTGGATGTGATCTGCCTGTGCGCCGCCGACGGGACCCTCCGCCCCCTCCGGCTCCAGCTGGAGGATGGGCAGCACAATCTGCGGCGGGTGGATATTCAGGAGATCGTCAGCGTCAAGCCGGTGCAGTATGTGGGCATTGAGGCCCAGATCTT
Source organism: uncultured Oscillospiraceae bacterium (assembly GCA_947625945.1). GTDB lineage: Bacteria > Bacillota > Clostridia > Oscillospirales > Oscillospiraceae > Faecousia. Next base: position 9,144 of record CANQQI010000025.1, on the reverse strand, counting down.
TCTCTGCCGAGCTTTCCAGGAGGGGCGAGAGCAGCTCTTTGAGCTGCGCTATCTCATCCGTTCCCACGCCTGGCAGCTGCTCCGGTGGATTTGCTAGGAGGAAAAAATGGAGCGGGTCATTTTTCATGTGGACGCCAACTCGGCGTTTTTAAGCTGGACCGCCGCCTATCGGGTGAAGATCCTGGGTGAAAAGGAGGATCTGCGGGAGGTCCCAGCGGTGGTGGCGGGAGACAAGGCCTCCCGCCACAGCATTATTCTGGCCAAAAGCGTCCCGGCGAAAAAATTCGGCATTCAGACAGGGGAACCCCTGTTCCAGGCCCTGGAAAAGTGCCCCCATTTGAAGGTAGTCCAGCCGGACTATCATCTGTATGTCCAGGCTTCCCGGCATTTTGTCGCCCTTCTTCGGACGTTTTCGCCGGTAGTGGAGCAGTACTCCATCGATGAGGCGTGGGTGGACATGACCGGCACCCAGCGGCTCTTCGGGCCGCCCCGGACGGCGGCGGAAATCCTGCGCCGCCGGGTATGGGAGGAGTTGGGGTTTACCGTGAACGTGGGCGTCTCCTCCAACAAGCTGCTGTCAAAGATCGCCGGGGATTTTGAAAAGCCCAACCGGGTCCACACCCTGTTCCCTGAGGAGATCCCGGAAAAATTCTGGCCGCTGGAAGTGCGAAAGCTGTTTTTGGTGGGCGGCGCCACGGAGCGGAAGCTCCAAAGGATCGGGATCCAAACCATTGGAGACCTGGCTGCCGCCGACCCCGGACTGCTGCGCCGCCATCTGGGCAAGCCGGGAGAGACCCTCTGGCACTTTGCCAACGGTCGGGGGGCGGAGTCCCTGACCCCCGTTGCCCCGGAAAACAAGGGCTACGGCAACTCCGTCACCACGCCCCAGGATGTGACGACCCGGGAGGAGGCCCACCGGGTACTGCTGAGTCTGTGCGAGACCGTGGCCATGCGCCTGCGCCGGGACGGAAAAAACGGGCGGTGCGTCGCTGTCCATCTGCGGACGGCGGATTTCGGCCATTTTTCCCATCAGGCCCAAATGGAATGCGCCACCAACGGCACCCAGGCCCTCTACCAGGCCGCCTGTCAGGTGTTCGACGAGGCCTGGGATACCTTCACTCCTCTGCGGCAGCTGGGGGTGCAGGTCACCCGGCTGTCCGATGAACCCTATCAGCAGTATGATTTCTTTTCCGGCCTCTCCCCTGCCCAGCAGGAGAAGCGGCTGCGGCTGGACGAGGCCATCGACGCCCTCCGGGACCGGTATGGGGAGGATATCATCCGCCGGGCCCAATTCACGGGGGACGTCGCCGGTCATATGGCCGGCGGATTGAGCCGGGAACGCCGCACCGGCGTTACCAAACCGGTGCCCCAGGAATTTTCGGTTTGACAACGCCGCCCCCGGGGCCTATAATAGTAGAAAACCCATTAGGTGACGAGAATCGAACCCACGTCGGTTTCCGCCGGGTTATTTCCGCCCAGTCTTCACAAAAGCCCTTGGAAATACATAGCCAGTATTCCCTGCGGTCTTTTGCTTGCCTGAACGAAAATCCCCTCGACGGAAACTGCGCAGCACTTTGCGGGGAGCAATTTTTGGATGATTTTGCCCGCAGAGGAGGAAGCCTTGCTGTCGCAAGGCGACGACGATAAGGGGAAAAGCGCCGAAAAGAGCCCCCGCAAAGCGGCGTCGGTTCGACGCCCGTCACCTTTCCCTGTCAAAGGAGGCGCAGCCATGCAGATCGTCCAATTCTACCGGGGGGATCCCAACGCGCCCAAGCCCACCCGGGGCGCCCATCTGGGGGCCAACGCAGTCATCACCTGGGATGGCCGCGTTCTGCTGGAAAAGCGGTGGGACTGCGGCGCCTGGGGCCTGCCCGGCGGCGGCGTCAAGGCCCACGAGACCGAGGAGGAGGCCATGACCCGGGAGCTCTATGAGGAGCTGGGCCTGCGGGTGCGGCCCCAGAGCCTGAAGCGGCTGAAGGTCTACGGCGAGCCGGGGCGGATTGCCGCCTACCGGGACGGCAGCGTTTGGCGGATGGTGGTGGTGGCCTTCGGCTTGGAATTGGAGGCGGAGCCTGCCCTCACCATCAGCCGGGAGTCCCGGCAGCTGGCCTTTTTTACCCGGGAGGAAGCAAGGGCGCTGGACATTGTGATCACCCACCGGGACATTGTGGAGGACTGGTTCCTGAACCGGTAATACAGAGAGGAGCATGGTCATGCGTGACATCAATAAATTCAAAGGCTGCCTGATCGGCGGCGCGGCCGGAGACGCCCTTGGGTACGCGGTCGAGTTTTTACCCGCTTCATCCATCTTCCAAAAGTATGGCGAAAACGGCATCACGGAATATGAATTGAATCATGGCGTCGCGGAAATATCCGACGATACGCAGATGACGCTTTTCACCGCCACCGGGCTGTTACTTGGGACCACCAGGGGGATGACCCGGGGCATCAATGGCGACTATGCCGGCTATATCGCTTACAGCTACCGAGATTGGTATCGGACGCAGACGGAATCGTATCCGCTGCCGGAGGACGCCCACTATTCCTGGCTTGTCAATCTCCCGGAGATGTTCAGCTGCAGAGCGCCGGGGATCACCTGCCTGTCCGCCCTGGGGCACGGCGGGAACGGAACCATGGAAAAACCGCTGAATCACAGCAAGGGCTGCGGCGGGATCATGCGGGTCGCGCCGGTGGGCCTGTATTTTTGCGATACACGGTATGAGCCGGAGGAAATCGACAGGATCGGGGCGGCTGCCGCGGCCCTGACCCACGGGCACGAGCTTGGGTATATCCCGGCCGCCATGCTCACCCATATCATTTTAAGAATTACCGAAAACGGCGACAGCATCCTGTCCGCCGTCAAGGACGCCATGGGCGCCATGCCGGCGCTCTTTCCAGCGGCAGAGCATATGGACGCGCTTTTGGCCCTCATTCAGAAAGCCATCGATCTTTCGGCGGAAAATCTTGACGACCTGGACGCGATCCGGCAGCTGGGAGAAGGCTGGGTGGCGGAGGAGACTCTGGCCATCGCCGTGTACTGCGCGCTGAAATACGCGAATGACTTTGAGCGGGGCATTATCGCCGCCGTGAACCACGACGGCGACAGCGACTCCACCGGCGCGGTGACAGGAAACATTCTCGGCGCCGCTCTCGGCCTGGACGCCATTCCCCGGAAATTCATGGATTCGCTGGAATTAAAGGATGTGATTCTGGAAATCGCGGAAGATCTTCACCACGGCGGTCGGATCACCGAATACGGTTCCTGGGATGATCAGTGGGCAAGCAAATATTTGACGATAACCTATCGGCCGAAGGCGTAAGAACGCTTGGCAGCGCCCAGCCGCTTTTCACTTTTCCCGCACATACAATAAAAAGGGCTTCCGAAGTCGCGTTTGACCTCGAAAGCCCTTTTTTGGTCTTTTTTACTCCGCGGTAATGGTGATCTCGCCGTTTTCGGCCTTGGCGATGATTCTCTGAATGGGCGACTGGAAGGAGTCGATAATCTTCTGGGAAATGGGGTCCTCCAGCTCCCGCTGGATGGTCCGCCGCAAATTCCGGGCGCCATAGGTGACGGAGTAGGCCTTCTTCACCAAGGCGGCAGGCACGGAATCGTCCCACGTCAGCGCCAGGCCTCGGTTTTCCAGGCTCTCCCTCAGCTCCCGGAGCATAATATCCGCAATACCCAGGAAATGCTCCTCCGACAGATGGTTAAAGGTCACGATCTCGTCTACCCTGTTCAGAAATTCCGGCCGGAGGAAATCCCGCAGGGCCTGCATGGTCTTCTCCTGGGTCTGCTCCCGGTCAGTCCGACCAAAGCCCAGGCCCCCTACCCTGCCCTCGGAGCCGGCATTGGAGGTCATGACGATAATGGTATTCTCGAAGTTCACCACCCGGCCCTGGGCGTCGGTGATCCGCCCGTCGTCCAGCACCTGCAGAAGAATATTCAGCACGTCGGGATGGGCCTTCTCGATCTCGTCAAAAAGCACCACGCTATAGGGCCGGCGGCGGATCTTCTCCGTGAGCTGCCCGGCCTCATCATAGCCCACATAGCCCGGCGGGGAGCCGATGAGCTTGGAGACAGTGTGCTTTTCCATATATTCCGACATATCCAGCCGGATCAGGGAATCCACAGAGTCAAACAAATCGCTGGCTAGGCACTTCACCAGCTCGGTCTTGCCCACGCCGGTGGGGCCCACAAAAATGAAGGATACCGGCTTCTTTTTCGGGGAAATACCCACCCGGTTCCGGCGAATGGCCCGGGCCACCGCCTCCACCGCCTGATCCTGGCCGACGATATGCTCCTTTAAGCGGTCGGCCAAGCCCTGGAGCTGCTCATATTCCTGGGCCTTGATCTTGCTGGCGGGGATTTTGGTCCACAGCTCGATGATCCGGGCCAGGTTCTCCATGGTCACCGGGGGCGGCGGCACCTGGGACAGCTTTTCGATCTGATCGGAAAGCTGGTAGAGCCGACTGCGGACGGTGGCCAGCCGCTCATACTGCTGGTTCTGGGTGTCCTCGTTGAGCATTTTCAGCTCCAGCTCGTAGTCGTCCCGCTCCTTTTTCAGCTCCGCCAGCTGGGACAGCTCCTTGGAGCGGAGGTTCACATCGGAGCAGGCCTCGTCCAGCAGGTCGATGGCCTTGTCCGGCAAAAACCGGTCGGTGATATACCGCTCGGAGAGGATGACGCACTGCCGGGCGATCTCCGGGGAGATGGACACTCCGTGGAATTCGGCGTAGCTCTTGGCGATGCCCTGCATGATCTGGCAGGCCTCTTCGATGGTGGGCTCCGCCACGGTGACCGGCTGGAACCGGCGCTCCAGGGCGGCGTCCTTCTCGATATACCGGCGGTACTCGTTGAAGGTTGTGGCGCCAATGACCTGGATCTCCCCCCGGGAGAGGGCGGGCTTCAAAATATTGGCGGCGTTCATGGAGCCCTCGGCGTCCCCGGCGCCCACCAGATTGTGGACCTCGTCAATGACCAGGATGATGTTTCCGCACTCCTTGATCTCCCCGATCAGGCTCTTCATCCGGCTCTCAAACTGGCCCCGGAACTGGGTGCCCGCCACCAGGGCGGTCAGATCCAGGAGGAATACCTCCTTGTCCCGCAGCTTGTAGGGCACATCCCCGGCGGCGATTCGCTGGGCCAGGCCCTCGGCAATGGCGGTCTTACCCACGCCGGGCTCGCCGATGAGGCAGGGGTTGTTTTTCTGCCGGCGGTTGAGAATCTGAATGACCCGCTCGGTCTCCACCTCCCGGCCGATGACCCGGTCCAGCTTTCCGGCCTTGGCCCGGCCCGTCAGATCCATGCAATAGGTGTCCAGGAATTTATGGCGCTTGGAGCGCTTGGACTCCTCCTGGGGCGGCGGATCCTTCCTGGGGACCGGCTTGCCGGGCTGCTCCTTGCCGCCGGGGCCGCCGAAAAGCTGATTGAGCAGGGGGAATGTGGCGGTCTGGCTTTCGGCCACATCGTCGTCCTCCTCCTGGTCCTCCTTCTGGCCGAACATACTGCTCATCTCATCGCTGAGGGTGTCCAGGTCCTCGTCGGAAATGCCCATCTGCTTCACCGCCGCGTCGATCTGGGGGATCCCCAGGCTCCGGGCGCACTTGAGGCAGTACCCTTCGTTCATGGTCACGCCGTTCTCCACCTTGGTGACGAAAACCACGGCGATGTTCTTTCTGCATTTGCTGCACATTTTAGGCTGCATACTTTTTTCCTCCTTTGAGGGAAACGCTTCTCTTTCATTATACCACATAAGGGGAGAAAAGGGAATCCTTTTTTATGGCTGGCCCATGGGCTCCCCGCAGGAAAAGCGGCAGATCCCGTCGTCATACCAAAGCCTCGTCATATAGAGTCCTCCGGCGGGAACGGTGGGGCCCGCGGCGGTGCGGTCCCCATGGGCTAGAATTTCTCCGATTTGCTGAGGCTGGATCTTCCCCTCCGCCGCGTAGACCACGGTGCCCGCCATGGCCCGGGCCATATTGTAAAGAAAGCCGTTGGCGCAGACCCGGAGATAAATCAGCTGGCCCCGGCGCTCCACCTGATAGTGGTACACCGTGCGCACCGTGGATTTGACGTCTGTGCCCACAGAGCGGACCGCCGCAAAATCGTGGGTGCCCACAAATTCCTGGGCCGCCCGGGACAGCACTTCCTCATCCAGGTGCCGGGGGTAAAACCAGGCGCGGTTTACATAAAATGGGTCCCGTACTCGGGAGTTGTAAATCAGGTAGGTATACTCCTTCTTTTCGCAGGAGCCGATGGCGTTGAAGCCGTCGTGGACCTCAAAGGCCCGGGTGACCACGATATCCGCCGGCAGGTGGGTGTTCAGGGCATAGGGCAGCCGGTCCACGGGAATAGTGGAAGCCGTGTGGAAATTGGCCAGGTAGCATTTGGCGTGGACCCCGGCGTCGGTCCGACCGCAGCCTCGGACATGGGCAGGGGTCCCCGTGACCATGGCCACCGCCTTTTCCAGGGTCTCCTGGACCGTTGGCAGCCCCTGCTGGCGCTGCCAGCCGTGGTAGGCGGTGCCCTCGTAGATCAGCAGCAAGGCAATGTTCCGCATGGCCGCCTCACAGTCCAAACACGGTCAGGGTAATTGTCACCGCCAGCAGCAGCGCCAGAACGCCGAAGGCCCAGTAGTCCAGCGGCGCATAGTGGAGCTGCTTTAGTTTCGTTCGGCCCTCGCCGCCCTGGTAGCAGCGGCACTCCATGGCGGTGGCCAGCTCGTCGGCCCGGCGGAAGGCGCTGATAAACAGGGGCACCAGAATGGGGATCAGGGCCTTCACCCGCTGGATCAGGCTCCCGGTCTCAAAATCCGCGCCCCGGGCCTTCTGAGCAGAGATGATCTTGTCCGTCTCCTCCAATAGCGTGGGGATGAACCGCAGGGCGATACACATAATCATGGCCAGCTCGTGGACCGGCAGGCCGATTCTACCCAGGGGCCGCAGCAGGGATTCCAGCGCGTCTGTCAGGGCAATGGGCGAGGTGGTGTAGGTGAGCAAAAAGGTGGCGCAGATCAGGGCCAAAAGCCGCAGAATCATGAAGATTGCCCGCACCAGGCCCTCCAGATAGATATTGATGATCCAAAAGTGGACCAGCAGCGTCTCCCCGCTGGAGAAAAACAGGTTCATGATGCCGGTAAGGCACATAAGGAAGATCAAAGGCTTCAGGCCCTTGAAAAAGGCCTTGGGCTGGATCCCGGAAACGGCAATACAGATGACCAAAAAGCCCAGCGTCAGCGCGTAGGACAGGAAATTGGAGGCAATAAACAGCGCCGTGATATAGGCCACCAGCAGGATCAGCTTGGTTCTGGGGTCTAAGCGGTGGATAACGGAATTGCCCGGGAAATACTGGCCCAGGGTGATGTCTTTAAGCATGGCCGCCGCCCCCCTTCCGCTGTGTCAGGGCACAGACCGCCTGCTCCATGGTATAGACCCCGGGGTATTTCAGGCCCATCTTTTCCAGGGCCAGGAATACCCGGGTGACCTCCGGCACGTCCAGGCCCATATCCACCAAGGACTGGGCGTTGGCGAAGATCTCCGCCGGGGTGCCGTCCAGCACCAAATGGGAGCCGCTCATGACCAGCAGCCGGTCCGCCAGGCGGGCCACGTCGTTCATGGAGTGGGTCACCATCATAATGGTGGCGTTTTTGGCCTGGCGGTAGGCCTGGATATTGTCCAGAATCTCCTCCCGGCCCCGGGGATCCAGACCGGCGGTGGGCTCGTCCAGAATTAGCAGCTCCGGCTCCATGGCCACGATGCCGGCAATGGCCGCCCGGCGCTTCTGGCCCCCGGAGAGGTCAAAGGGCGAGGCTTTCAGCTGCTGCTCGGTGATGCCCACAAAGCCCGCCGCCTCCCGGACCCGGCGGTCCACCTCGTTTTCGTCCAGGCCCATGTTTTTGGGGCCAAAGGCGATATCGGCGTAGACCGTCTCTTCAAAGAGCTGGTACTCCGGGTATTGGAACACCAGTCCCACCCGGAAGCGGCACGCCCGGGTGAATTTTTTGTCCGACCAGATATCCCGGCCTCCCAAGAGGATCTGCCCCTCGTCGGGCTTCAGCAGGCCGTTGAGATGCTGCATCAGGGTGGATTTCCCCGAGCCGGTATGTCCGATAACGCCGATGAACTCCCCCGCGTGGATCTGGAAAGACACGTCGTCCAAGGCCTTGTGGGCAAAGGGCGTCCCGGCGCTGTAAGTATAGCTGATGTGATTTACTTCCAACAGTGGCGTCACGTTTTTTCCTCCCCGGAAATGGCGTCGAAAATGGCCTGGGCGCAGCTCTGGGCGTCCAGCCGGTCCAGCGGCAGGGAAAAGCCCTGCCGGTTCAGGGCGCTGCACAGCTCCACGGTTTCCGGCGCGGCCAGCCCCAAGCTGTGGAGCAGCTCCACCCGGCAGAACACCTCTTTGGGCGTTCCCTGGGCGGCGATTTGCCCGTGATCCAGAACCACCACCCGTTTTGCCTTTGCGGCCTCGTCCATGTGGTGGGTAATGAGGATCACGGTGATCCCCTGCTCCCGGTTCAGCCGGAGCACCGTATCCAGCACCTCCCGGCGGCCCTTGGGGTCCAGCATAGCGGTTGGCTCATCCAGCACCACGCACCTAGGCGCCATGGCTAAGATTCCGGCAATAGCGACCCGCTGCTTTTGACCACCGGAGAGCAGGTGAGGCGCGTGAAGCCGGTAAGCGTACATGCCCACATTTTCCAGAGCGGAATCCACCCGCTGTCGAATTTCGCCGCTGGGGATCCCCAAATTCTCCGGGCCGAAGGCCACGTCCTCCTCTACCACGTTGGCGACAATCTGATTGTCGGGGTTTTGGAAAACCATGCCCACCTGGCGGCGGATGGGGATCAGATTCTCCTCCTTGGCGGTGTCCAAGCCGCAGACCCAGACCGTGCCGCCGGAAGGGAGCAGAATGGCGTTGAAGTGTTTGGCAAGGGTGGATTTTCCGCTGCCGTTGCCGCCCAGCACCGCCACGAAGTCCCCTTCCTCCACAGTCAAGTCCAGTCCGTTAAATACGGCAACGCCGGGCGTGTCCTCCACGCCCGGATAGGTAAAACAGAGGCTCTTAACCTCGACGGCTGATTCCAAAGCGATCCTCCTGTCAGGGGGTCCAGCGGCCCGTCGCCCCGCAGGGCAGCACCAGGC
>CANQQI010000024.1 GCA_947625945.1 uncultured Oscillospiraceae bacterium | reverse complement strand
TACTCCATCTGGGCGGCGGGCGTCCCCTCCTCCGGGGAGAAGACAAAGGTCCCGGCCCGCTCCAGCTTTTCCTCCCGAAGAAATTCGCAGAGCTCCTTAAACTCCGCCTCTCCCTCTCCCGGCAGGCCGGCAATGATGCTGGTGCGCACCACCAGGCCGGGCAGCCGCTGCCGCAGCTTGGCAAAAAGCGTCCGAATCTCCTCCTTGGTGCCCCGGCGGCACATCCGTTTCAGAATGGCGTCGTTGCAGTGCTGGATGGGGATGTCCATATAGTTTACCAGCTTTGGCTCCCGAGCATACACATCGATCAGGGCATCGTCGATCAGGTCTGGGTACAGGTAGTGGACCCGGACCCAGTGGACCTTTGGAATCCGGCACAGCCGGGTCAGCAGCTCCGGCAGAAGCCGCCTGTGTCCCGGAAGGTCCGTTCCGTAGCGGCTGGTGTCCTGGGCCACCACGATCAGTTCCCGAGCGCCCTGGGCGGCCAGGTTTTCCGCCTCCGCCACGATGGCGTCCATGGGCCGGCTCCGGTATTTGCCCCGGAGGCTGGGAATGACGCAGAAGGCGCAGCGGTTGTCGCAGCCTTCGGCAATTTTTAAGTAGGCATAGTGCCGGGGGGTGGTGAGGACCCGCCCAGACTCCGGCACCGGGGCGTCGATGCTGCGGAAGGACTCGGGACGACCCTCCGCAAGGACCTGACGGATGGCGGGCACGATGTCCATGTAGCTGCCGGTGCCCAGAATGCCGTCCACCTCGGGAAGCTCCTTCAGAAACTCCTCCCGGTAGCGCTGGGTCAGGCAGCCGGTGACCAGAATCTTGCCCACCAGGCCCTGCTCCTTCAGCCGGGCCGTGTCCAGAATGCAGTCGATGGCCTCGGACTTGGCGGCGTCAATGAAGCCGCAGGTGTTGATGACTACCACGTCGCAGCCCTCCGCCTGGGGGCTCAGCTCAAAGCCCGCCTCCCGGACCCGGTACATCATTCCCTCGCAGTCCACCTGATTTTTGGCACAGCCAAGGGAAATAAAGCCAATTTTTGCCATAAAAAGTTACCTTTCCTTCGTGTTTCCGCGGTTCGGTCAATCGCCCCGAGAGAGGCTGTCCAGGGCGCGGCGGATATCGCCATAGCTGTGGCCCCGGCGCAAAAGGGCGTTCACGACCCGCTGAGTCTCCTTCGGGTCCCCATCATCAGGAAGATGGGCCCGGAGATAGTCCTCCAGCGCCTCGGTCTGGTCAGGATAGTCCGCCAGGACCTCGTCCCAAAGCTGCTTGGGAATTTGCTTTTCATAGAGGGCCTGCCGGGCCCGGCCAAGGCCATAGCCCTTGGCGGCACAGCGGGCAGCAATCCGGCGGGCAGTCTCCCGGTCATCCACCAGGTTCAGCTCCTCCATCCAGTCCACCGCCTGCCGGGCCTGGTCCGGGTCCTCCCCTTTTTGCACCAACCGGCGCTCTAAGTCCCGGCGGGACACGTCGGCGGCCGCCACGATCCGCACCGCCCGGTTTTTCGCGGACAGCTCCCCCGCCGCCTTCCGCAGCCGGGCAAACTCCTCCTCCGTCAGCTCCCTGCCGGCGGCCAGGGCGAAGTCCGCCACCACCTGGGGATAGAGCCGCAGCACCGTCCCGTCGGAAAATTTCGCAACGTAACGCCCTGCCCGGTCCGGCGAGGCGGAGAGGGAATCACACTTCATCGTCAAATTCTTCGGCGTTCACCGCCACCGGCTTCTGGGCCGGCTTGGCGGGGGCCTTTGCCCCCACGCCCTGGAGCTTCCACATATTCTCCCGGACCTGGGCCTCCACCTTCTCGGCCACCTCGGGGTTGGCCTGGAGATAGTCCTTGACGCTGTCCCGGCCCTGGCCGATCCGCTCGTCCCCCATGGAGAACCAGCTTCCACTCTTCTGGATGATCTCCAGCTGCACCGCCAAATCCACCAGCTCACCCCATTTGCTGATGCCCTGACCGTAATAAATGTCGAAATACGCCTCCCGGAAGGGCGGGGCGACCTTGTTCTTGACCACCTTGACCCGGGTCTTGTTGCCAATGATGCTGGTGCCGTCCTTGATGGTTTCCACCTTCCGCACGTCCAGACGGACGGAGGCGTAGAATTTCAGAGCGTTGCCGCCGGTGGTGGTCTCGGGGTTGCCGTACATGACGCCGATCTTCATACGAAGCTGATTGATGAAGATCACCACGCAGTTGGTTTTGGAAATGCTGCCCGCCAGCTTCCGCAGAGCCTGGGACATGAGCCGGGCCTGGAGGCCCACAAAGGCGTCCCCCATCTCCCCCTCGATCTCCTGCCGGGGGGTCAGGGCCGCCACGGAGTCCACTACCACCGCATCCACCGCGCCGGAGCGCACCAGGGCGTCGGTGATTTCCAGAGCCTGCTCGCCGGTGTCCGGCTGGGAGACCAGCATACTGTCCGTATCCACCCCCAGCGCGGCGGCGTAGACCGGGTCCAGGGCGTGCTCGGCGTCCACGAAGGCCACTTCGCCGCCCATTTTCTGGGCCTCCGCCAGAATGTGGAGGGCCAGTGTGGTCTTGCCGGAGGACTCGGGACCATAGATCTCGATGATCCGTCCCCGGGGCACGCCGCCGATCCCCAGCGCCGCGTCCAGGGCCAGGGAGCCCGTGGGAATGGCGTCCACATTCATCTCAGGCCGGTCGCCCAGGCGCATCACCGCGCCCTTGCCGTAGGTCTTCTCGATCTGGGCCAGGGCGGTTTGCAGCGCCTTCTTCTTGTCCGCCGCGGGAGCGGGCGCTTCGTAATTTGTCTTCTTCGTTGCCATATTCTTAGGTTCCTTCCTTCCCCTGATATTGGGCGGCAACCGCCCGCAGAATCTCTTGATTGTCCCGGACCATCTCCAGGACGGTATAACCGTAATCTTCCAGCAGTGCCCGGACTCCGTTTTCCTGGCCCATGCCAAATTCCAGGCATAAAATCCCCTCGGGCTTGAGAGCGGCGCTGTAATGCTCCAGCAGCGCCCGATAGCAGTCCAGACCGTCCGCCCCGCCGTGGAGGGCCAAAGCCGGTTCATAGTCCCGGACGCTGGCGGGAAGCCGCTCCATTTCCTCCGTGGTGACATAGGGAGGATTGGAGACGAGCAGGTCGAACTTTCCCAGAAACGGGGGTGCCGGCTTCCGGATATCCGCCTGCACGCAGGAGACCCGGCCGGAAAGGTGGTGGAGGGTGATGTTTTTCTTCGCCACCGCCAGGGCCTCCCGGGAAATATCCGCCAGGGTCACCCGGGCGTCCTTCACCCGGCTGGCAACCGCCAATCCAATACAGCCCGAACCGGTACACAGGTCCAAAATCCGGGGGCTTTGTGCCAGAAACAGAGCCTTCTTGATGGCCAGGGAGGTCACGGCGCAGGTGTCGTCCCGGGGGATCAGCACCTCTTGGTTTACATAAAGCTTTAAGCCGTAAAATTCCCACTCCCCCAGCACATAGGCCAGGGGCTCCCCTGCCAGAATCCTGCCCATCTCGTCCTCCAGCGCATGGCAGACCGCGGACGGCGCTACCTCCTCCTGGCGGGCCAGCAGCTCCTCCTGGGTTAGCCCTGTGACATGACTCAGCAGGTTTCGGGCCAGAAAGGACGCGTCCTGAGGCGTTTCGGTGGGCAGGAACCCGTTTTTCGCCGCCAGGTAAAGCTCCTTCAACGTCGCTACCAACGGTCCGCCCCCTCCCGCTCCGGAAGCACCGCCTGTAATGCGGCGATGCCCACCTCGATCATGCCGTCGTCCGGCTCATTGGTGGTGAAATTCTGGAACCACATGCCGGGCGCGGTGAGAAGCCGGGTGAGAAAATTGTCATACCGCCCCACCAGCCGGTTGGCCTCGTAGCTCAGAGACACCACCAGGGGAAGCAGCAGCAGCTTATACGCGATCATAATCAGCGGATACCAGACGGTCCCCCGCAGGGCCGAAAGTCCCGGAACCAGCTTTAGCAGCACTGCCGAGGCCACGGAAAATACCAAAATGGACAGGATCATCACCACCAGCAGAAAACTGGTGCCGCAGCGGGGGTGCTTCCGGGTCTGAACGCGGACGTTCTCCACCGTCAGGGGCAGGCCCGCCTCGTAGCATCGGATGGTTTTATGCTCCGCGCCGTGATAGGAAAAGACCCGCTTCATCTCCCCCATTCGGGAGATGAGGATCATGTAGGCCAGGAAAATGACCATGCGGATCACGCCCTCGATGAGATTGATCAGGATGGGGCTGGAGATCCAGGGGTCGAAAAAGCTGCCAATGACCATGGGCAGAAGGAAAAACAGCCCCACGGACACCGCCAGGCCCAGCACCACGGCGACGCCGACCACCGCCTTCTGGAACGCCTCGCTGCCCAGCTTTTTTTCCAGCCATTGGTCAAATTTGGAGGCGGACTCCTCCGTTTCCTCCGGGGAAAGGTCCGCCGAACGCATCAGCGCCTTCACCCCGGTGACCTGGGCGTCCACAAAATTCACCACGCCCCGGATCAGCGGCCAGCGCAGCGGGGATTTTTTAGGCGGAAGGGTACGGGCCGTCACCTCCACGTTCAGGCCCTCCGGGCCTCTGGTGACCACGGCATCCTTCTCCGGTCCCCGCATCAAAATTCCCTCGATCAGGGCCTGCCCGCCGATCATGGTGCGGAATTGCTCCCGGCAGGCCGGGGCGTCACTGGATCTAATCATCAATTCTCCCCTCTCTATTGGGCGGCGGGCAGCCACACCGTCACCAAAGTTCCGCCGCCCTGGGCATTTTCCAGGGTCAGGCTGCCGCCGTGCATCTGCACGATCTCCTCGCATACCGCCAGGCCGATACCGGTGCCACGGGCTTTGGAGCTGCCCTTATAAAACTTCATTTTCACCAGCGGAAGCTCGTCCTCCGGGATCCCAGGGCCAAAGTCCCGGATCCGAATGGCCACCCCGCCCTGGTCGGCGGCGATGGACGCCTGGATCCGCTTCCCTTCCCCGCCATGCTTGGCGGCGTTGTCCAAGATGTTCAAAAAGACCTGGCGCATCCGTTTGGGGTCGCAGGGAATGGCGGGCAAAGGATCGTCGCTTTCCTCGTACTCCAGGGCGATCCCATCGGAGGTCAGGCGGCTGCGGTACATATACACGATATCCTCAAATTCCCCCCGGATATCCGCCTGCTCGATATTCAGCGTCATCCGCCCGTCCTGCAGCCGGGTGAAGTCCAGCAGCCCCACCACCATTTCGGTAAGGCGCTTGGCCTCCTTCTGGATGATCCGCACTCCCCGCTCCGTCTCCGGGTCCAGGGACTCCTCGTCCAGCAGCGTCTCGCTCCAGCCGGTGATGGCCGTCAGCGGCGTGCGCAGCTCATGAGACAGAGAGGAAATAAAGTCCGCCTGTATTTTTTCGTTCTGGCTGATGGCGGAGGAGAGATCGTTGATGGCCTCCGCCAATTTTCCCAGCTCGTCATTGTACTTGGTTTGAATTTGGATCCCGTAGCTGCCCCCCGCGATCCGATTGGCCTTCTGGGTAATCTGGTCCAGGGAATAGAGGACGGAACGGATATATAAGCTCCCGCTGACAGCCGTGGCAGCCGCCACGACGGCCAGGGCCAGCAGGGAGACAGCCGCCACCAAGGCGATCTGCCCGTCCATCTTCCGGGTGGAGGTGACATAGCGGAGGACCCCGATGACCTCCCCGTTGCTGTAGATCATGGGGCTGGATACCGCCATGATCCGCTCCCCGGTCTCCGGGTCCCGGCCCAAATAGGGGCAGATGCCCCGGGTGCTCACCGCCTCCTGAATCTCCGGCGTGGTGGGGCTATTCCCGGCCCAGGGGCCATAGGAGGAGGCCACCAACTGGCCGTTCGCGTTGATAAATTGCAGCTCCAGCTGGTCCTTCTCCTGAAAGGTCTGGGCATAGGAGATGCAGGACTGGTAATAGCCCCCATAGTCCAGCCGCAGGGCGTCGGAAAAGAACTCAGTAGTGGTCTTGGCCCGGTAGCGCAGGTCCGCCTCCATGCCGGCATAGTAGGACAGCGCGAAGGCCGCCGTCACGGCCATGACACATGCAAGGCCCAGAGAACACACCACAATCAGCGTTGACGCCAAATACCGCCCCTGGAGGGTGCTGGGCCGCTTTTCCCGGCTCATGCCAAACATCAGGCGCCCCATTTATAGCCAAAGCCCCAGACAGTGGTGATGTAGGCGGGATTGGCGGTATCGTCCTCGATCTTGATCCGGAGACGGCGGATGTTCACATCCACGATCTTCAGATCCCCTTCATAGTCCCTGCCCCAGACGGCAGAGAGAATGTCCTCCCGGGCCAGGGCACGCCCAGGATTCTGCATAAACAGCTTCATGATGGCATACTCCACCTGGGTCAGCCGAACCCGGAGACCGTTCTTTTCCAGGGTGTGATTGCGGGTGTTCATCACAAAGGGTCCCTGAGTCAGCAGCTCGCTCTCCCCCGCCGTGTCCCCGCCCAGGCGGCGGTACAGCGCGTCAATCCGGGCGGTAAGCTCCGCCGGGGAGAACGGCTTGGTCACATAGTCGTCCGCCCCGGTCATCAGGCCCGTAATCTTGTCCATCTCCTGGGTGCGGGCGGTAAGCATGATGATGCCCACCTGCTTATTGGAGACCCGGATCCGGCGGCAGACCTCGAAGCCGTCCATATCCGGCAGCATGATATCCAGAATG
This sequence comes from uncultured Oscillospiraceae bacterium, assembly GCA_947625945.1. Lineage (GTDB taxonomy): Bacteria > Bacillota > Clostridia > Oscillospirales > Oscillospiraceae > Faecousia. The sequence continues at coordinate 11,998 of CANQQI010000024.1, read as the reverse complement.
GCGACGCCGATATCCGGATTCTCCCGGAGGCGGTCCAGGGCCTGCTGGCCTGTGGCGGCCTCAATGGCTTCATACCCCGCCCGGCGAAGATTGATCACCACAAAGGAACGGATATTCTCCTCATCCTCCAAAATCATTACCTTTTTCATAGACTTCCCTCTCTACATCTCTCCTGTTTTCCAATCCCGCAGGATCAAATGGAAGCTGTCCATCAGTCCCTGCCGGGTAACGGCGGCGGAATCGGCCTCCAGACGGGCGGCAAAGGTGGTCTGCTCCGCGTGAAGGAGCAAAAACCGGTTTCTGCTTGCCGCCTGGGCGTCCCGATCCGCACCGGAAAAAGCGTAAATCGTAAAAATAAGCCGGGGTTCCTGGGTTTTCTCGTCTGTAACGGAAAACTCCCAGGCATCCTCCCGCCGGGCAACCGTCACCCGGTCCACCCAGCCGGGATCCAGGTCCAGATACCATCCCGCTGTGAAATCGTGAAAGGTATAGCGCTTGGTCTTTTCGCTGCCGTCGGGGGCCAGGGCGTACCATCGGATCAGGGATCCCTCCCCGTCCGGCTGGTGGGCCAGGACCTGGGGAAGCTCCAGAATCCCGTCGCCGTCGATATCCTCCGCAAGAACATCGTCGCCGCGGAGAGCGCCGCCGGGGGAAACATTCCGCAGCTCCCCGTTCAGGAGCGCGAACACATCGGTAATCAGATTTCCCTCCCCCGCGGAACTGGCGGCAAACACCGCCGGGGTCCCGTCGGTCAAAGCACCGGTCAGGACCCGGCGCAGCCGGGCGGCGGGGGCGGACATCTCCACACGGTTGGAACGCTGGGCGGCGCCGTCCAAGAAGGTGTAGAGCTCGGCGATTCCGGGGTCGTTTTCTCCCTCCCCGGGACGAAGAAGCAGCAGCTCCCCGCCGGGCGCGGAATTCATGGACAGCGTAAGGAAGGCGGAACAGGTGGTGGACAGGAGCCGGTCTGCCTCCCCCTCCGCCCAGGTGTAGGCGCTGACAGAGCGGGGCAGCTTATCGCTGAGCCGCACGCCCACCACAATCTCGACCCCGCCTTTGCCGTCCAGCTGGGCGTACTCCACCCGGTCAAAGCGCTCTCCGTAGCTCTCCAGGGTCTCGGTGTGGTAAAACCCGCCGTCCCGGCGGTGAAAGATCAGGACGCGGAGGGGCTTCTCCTCCTGGGCCTTGGCGAAGAGCAGATACTCCTCCTCCCCGTCCCCGTCCAGGTCCGCCGCCTGAACCGTCTGCTGGTACTCCCCGGCGGCGGGGGCGCTGTATTCCAGGCCGGTCATAGCCTGATCGATGGCGGACTGCAGGGCCTGGTCCTCCTGGGAGCGGCGGGGCGGGGCGTACATCTGATCCACCGTCACCAGCGCGCAGCCGGATAGCAGCAGGGCCACCAGGAGGATCCCCAAAAAACGCGGTATTCTTTCCACTTGGGGCACCTCTCCTTCTTCCCCTGCTTCCGCTTAAAGTAGACGCTTTTTATAGTATAGCACAGTTTTCCCAAAAAGGGAAGTTATTTGACAACAACATTCCCATTTCCCAGCACATTTTCCAGCTCTCCCACCAGTCTCCTGTCCAAGCCGCAGCGGGTGCCCCGACGGATCCGGGTATCGGCGAAGTACACCACCGCCTGGGCATCCCCCGGGAACATATTCAGCATGGCCCGCACCTTCCGCAGCCGGGGGTCCCGCTCCGAGGGGAGCCGGAGATACAAGGTGCTGCCGCTGAGCCGGTTGCCCTGGGGCGGAGCGGAAGGCTGCCGGTCGGGGCCGGAGTAGTCCGAAATAGGCTGGGCCCGGTTCACCACAAGCTGGGGCTCCTTGTCGTCCCGAAGGGAGAGGCGGCCTGTGACCACCACCGGGGCGTTTTCCCGGAGGTAGCCGCCGTACTGGCTCAGCACATTGGAGAAGGCCAGCATTTCAATGGCCGCGGTGTCGTCCTCCAAGGTGACATAGGCCATCATGGAGTTGTTCCGCGTGGTCTTCATCTTGACGGTCTGCACAATCCCCGCAATCTGCACGATCTGGTCGTCGGCAAATTGGGAATCCTCCGCCATTAAGGCGGAAATAGGCGATACATGGGTTTTTTGCAAATACGCCCGGTAGTCGTCCATGGGGTGGCCCGAGAGATAGATACCGGTGGTCTCCTTCTCCATCAGCATTCTTTGCGCCCGGTCCAACTCCGGCAGGGTGGGAATGGGCACGTCGGCCCCCACGTCCTCCCCTTGGGTCATGGCGAACAGGCCCATCTGGCCCTCCAGATTTCGCTTCCGGGTGGCAGCGACGCTGTCCATCATGGTTTCGTACACCGCCAGCAGCTCACTGCGGCGGTTTCCCAGGCAGTCCATAGCGCCGCACTTGATGAAATTCTCCACGGCCCGCTTGTTCAACTCTCCCTCCCCCATCCGCTGGAGGAAATCCTCCAGGGACCGGAAGGGGCCGCCCTCGGTCCGCTTTTCTACTAGGGAACGAATCAGCCCGTGGCCCACGTTCTTCACGGCCCCCAGGCCGAAACGGATGGCGTTTCCCTCCACCACAAAGGGATCCTCGGAGCGGTTGATATCCGGGGGCAGCGTGGTAATCCCCCACTCCTTGCACTCGGCGATATAGCCCGCCACCTTTTCGGAAGAGTCCAGCACCGAGGTCATCAGGGCCGCCATGTATTGAAGGAGATAGTGGCACTTGAGATAAGCGGTCTGGTAGCTGACCACGGCGTAGCAGGCGGAGTGGGCCTTGTTAAAGGCATAGTCGCCGAAGGCCACGATCTCATCGTAAATGGACTGGGCCGCCGCCTCGCTGACCCCCCGGGCCACCGCTCCGGGGATGTTCTGCTGGGGGTCGCCGTAGACGAACACCGGCCGCTCCGCGTCGATAATCTTCTGTTTTTTCTTGGAAATGGCCCGGCGGATGTTGTCCGCCTGACCCATGGAATAGCCACCCAGGGAGCGGAAGATCTCGATGACCTGCTCCTGGTAGAGAATGACCCCATAGGTGACCTTCAAAATGGGCTCCAGGAGAGGGGTCTTGTAGGTGATCCTCCTGGGGTCCTGCTTGTTGGCGATAAAGGTGGGGATGGACTCCATGGGTCCCGGGCGGTACAGGGCTACCAGGGCCGTCAGATCCTCGATGGAAGTGGGCTTCATATTCACGCAGACCCCGGTGATCCCGGCGGACTCCAGCTGGAACACCCCCTGGGTCTTCCCCTCGGCCAGCATGGCGTAGGTCTCCCGATCGAAATCCGGCACCGCCTGGATGGAGAAATCCGGCTGGATCCGGCGGATCTGCTCCTCGGCGTCCGCAATCACCGACAGGTTCCGCAGACCCAAAAAGTCCATTTTGAGGAGGCCCAGCTCCTCGATGGTGGTCATGGTGTACTGGGTGACGATGGTATCGTCGTTCCGGGACAAGGGCACATAGGTGTCCACCGGCTTAGCGGTAATCACCACCCCGGCGGCGTGGGTGGAGGTGTTCCGGGGCATGCCCTCCAGGCTCATGGCGGTATCGATGAGGGTCTTCACCCGCTGGTCCCCGTCGTACATCTCCTTGAGCCGGGGCGAGACGTTCAGCGCCTCTTTTAAGGTGATATGCAGCGTGGTGGGCACCAGCTTGGCCACCACGTCGGTCTCGGCGTAGGTGAAGTTCAGGGCCCGGCCCACGTCCCGGATGGCGCCACGGGCCGCCATGGTGCCGAAGGTAACGATCTGGGCCACATGGTCCTTGCCGTACTTTGCCGTCACATAGTCGATGACCTCGCCCCGGCGCTCCTGGCAGAAATCCGTGTCGAAATCCGGCATACTCACCCGCTCCGGATTCAGGAACCGCTCGAAGATCAGGCCATATTTCATGGGGTCCACCTCCGTGATATGGAGGCAGTAGGCGGCAATGGAGGCCGCGCCGGAGCCACGGCCCGGGCCCACGGGGATGCCGGACTCCTTGGCATAGCGGATAAAATCCCAGACAATGAGATAGTAGTTTACATAACCCATGCGGGAAATGACGTTCATTTCATAATCCAGCCGCTGGCGGTACTCCGCCGGCGGATCGGCGTAGCGCTTTTCAAAGCCCTCCAGGCACAGCCGCCGGAAGTAGACCTCGCTGTCCTCCCCGGTGGGCACCGGGAATTCCGGCAGGTGGTACTGGTTGAAGACGAACTCCACATTGCACCGCTGGGCGATTTTCGCCGTATTTTCAAAGGCTTCCTCGCAGTCCGGGAAGAGGGCGCGCATCTCCTCTTCGCTTTTCAGGTAAAATTCCTCGGTCTGGAATTTCATCCGGTTGGGATCGTCCACAGTCTTGCCGGTCTGGATGCACAGCAGCACGTCCTGCATCTTGGCGTCCTCCCGGCGGAGGTAGTGGGCATCGTTCGTGACCACCAGGGGCAGTCCCGTCTCCCGGGCCAGCCGGCGGATGCCCTGATTCACCGCCCGCTGCTCCGCAATGCCGTGGTCCTGCATTTCCAAAAAGAAATTCCCCGGCCCGAAGATCTCCGAGAGGGTCAAAGCGTAGCTTTTGGCGCTGTCGTAGCTGTCCTCCATCAGATATTGGGGGATGGCTCCGGCCAAGCAGGCGGACAGGGCGATCAGCCCCTCGTGACGCTGCCGCAGCAGCTCCAGGTCCACCCGGGGCTTGCCGTAAAATCCGTTCAGAAAAGCCTGACTCACCAGCAGGCAGAGGTTTTCATAGCCGGTCTGGTTTTCGCAGAGCAGCACCAAATGATATGGGTCGTTGTCCACGCCGTAGATCCGGTCTGTCATGCCCCGCCGGGCCACATAGACCTCGCAGCCGATAATGGGCTTGATCCCCGCGGCCTTGGCGGCCTTGTAAAAATCGATGCAGCCGTACATCACCCCATGATCGGTGATGGCCACAGCCTCCTGGCCCAGCTCCCGCACCCTGTCCATCATGGAGCCGATGCGACAAGCCCCGTCCAAAAGGCTGTACTCCGTGTGGACGTGAAGGTGGACAAAACTCATGTGAAAGCCTCCTTCCCTTCCTCCGCCAGCTCCGTCAGCCGGCGGAGCCGGTGGCCCATGGCGCTCTTGGTAATGGGCGGCTCCATCATTTCCGCCAGCTCCGTCAGGGACGCTTCGGGATGGGCCTCCCGGGCCAGGGCAGCAAACCGGAGCTTGTCCGGCAGGCTGTCCAGCCGGCCCCGGCCGCGCAAAAAACGAATGGCCTCGCACTGCTCCTGGGCCGCCTCCACCACCTTGGTTGTGTTGGCGTCATCACAGTTGCAGCGGCGGTTGACCTTGTTGTTCAGTTCCTTTTCCAGCCGGGCCTCCATGATCCCCATGGCCGCTACCGGCGCACCCAAATAGGTTAGGAAGTCGGCGATCCGCTCGCTCTGCTTGAGATAGAGCACCTGGCCCCCGCCCCGGGCGGCGGTCTTGGGATAAAAGCCCATGACCTCCTCCATCAGTGCGTAGGTCTCCCGGCAGACGCTTAGATGGGTGGTGGCCAGCTCCAAATGGTAGCCCTTAGCTGGGTCCGTCACCGAACCCCCCGCCAGAAAGGCCCCCCGGAGAAAAGACGCCTTGCAGCAGTCCTCCTCCACCACCGGCAGATTGACATGGAGGGCCAGGGTATCCGACGGGCTGAAGCCAAACTGGTCCATGATTAGACGGATCTTCTCCGGCGCTGTGATCTGGAAAATCAGCTTCCCCGCGCCGTCCTTTTCCGGGGCCTGGTCAAAGGCTACAGAAAAGGCCCGCTTAAAGAGCTTCGGCAGCCGCTGGGCAAATTCCCGACTCTCGGTGATGATCCTTACCCCCGCGGGGCCAAAGCTGTTGCAGAAGAGCAGTACCCCAAAGCACTCCGCCCGGGCGCAGCACTGCCGTTGCACATTGTTCCGGCACAGCTCCGCTTTGACGCTGCCGGAAAAGGAGGACGCCATGGTGTTCGCCTTCTTTCTATTCACCAGAGCCGGATCTCCGGCTCCAGCGTGATCCCACTGTTCTCATACACCCGTTTCGTCACCTGGCGCAGCAGCTCCTTCACCTGTTCGGCGGTAGCCGCGCCCCGGTTGATCACAAAACCGGCGTGTTTTTCCGAAACCTGGGCGTCCCCGACCCGAAAGCCCTTTAGCCCCGCCCCGTCGATCAGGGCGGCGGCGTACCCCTCCCGGGGCCGTTTGAAAGCCGACCCGGCGGAGGGATATTCCAGGGGCTGAGAGGCCCGGCGCCTGGCCGCCAGTTCCCGCATTTCCCCGCGAATCTGTTCTTCCGAGGCAGGGGTCAAGGCAAAGTCGGCGCTGACCACGATCTGAATAAGCTCCTGCATTCGGCTGTGCCGGTAGGAAAAGGAAAGCTCCTCCCGGGAATAGCGATGGGTCCGCCCCTGGAAATCCAGGGTGATCACCTCCGTACAGACCCTGCCGATCTCCCCGCCGTAGGCGCCGGCGTTCATGTACACGCCGCCCCCCACGGTGCCGGGGATGCCGTGGGCAAATTCCAAACCGGACAGGCCCAACTTGGCCGCGAAATCCGCCGCCCGGGCCAGGGACAGTCCCGCGCCGAAGCGGATACGCCCAGCCCCCAAATCCTCCGCGCCGCACAGCCCCCGCAGGCAGATCACGGCGCCTCGGATCCCATCGTCCGGGGCCAGGACATTGGTCCCCGCCCCCAGGATGGCCGGTGCCGTCCCCAAGTCCCGGCAGAGCGCCAGCACCGTGCCCAGCTCCTCCGCCGTTTTGGGGAGGGCCATCACCTCCGCCGGCCCGCCGATGCGGAAGGAGGTGTACTTGGCCAGAGGCTCGGAAAAGCGAATCTCAATCCCGGGGGCAAGCCGGGAAAATGCCTGCTGAAACGCCGTCATAAGATCCTCCCTGGAAGAAAATGGGGCCCGCCGGGCCGGGGGTACACTTTGAAATAGTATATCACATCCGGAGTAAAGATGCAATTCTTCCCCCATCTTTTTTTCTGCCCCTCTTGAAATCCCCCTACCGGGGGACTATAATGGAAGCAGAATCAATCGAAAGGAGCACCGCTATGAATTACAAACTGATCTGCCTGATTTTGATGGGCTTGATCTTGTGCTATGACCTGTTCGTCCAGTATCTCAGCTACAAGTCCAAGGACAACCCCATCCCCGACAACGTCAAGGACCTGTACGACGGCGAGACCTACGCCAAGTGGAGCGCATACCACAAGGAGACCTGCCAAGCAGCCATTATCGCCACCTTCTTCAACGATTGCGTGTACATCGCCCTGATCGCCTTCAACGTCATGCCCCTGGTGGCCGTGGGCGGGAATCCGTATTTTGGCATGATGAGCGTTTTGGGCGTCTTCGTGCTGATCGACACCGTCCTCGGCGGGATCTTCAACTACATTTTCAACATGAAGATCGATGAAAAGTACGGCTTCAACAAAATGACCCTGAAAACCTTCTTCGCCGATCAGATCAAGTCCTTCCTGATCACCCTGGTGCTCCTGTTCGCCCTGATGAGCCTGTTTATCCTCATTTACGAGGCCCTGGGCGACTGGATTTTGCTGCTGTTCTCCGGGGTGATGGTGGCCTTTCTCTTCGCGGTCATGTTCCTGGCCCCCATTTTTTCCAAGCTATTCAACAAATTCACCCCCCTGGAAGAGGGGGAGCTGCGGACCAAGCTCACCGCCCTGCTGGAAAAATACGGCTACCATGTGAAGGAAATCCAGGTCATGGACGCCTCCAAGCGGTCCACCAAGGCCAACGCCTATTTTTCCGGCCTGGGAAAGACCAAGACCATCGTGCTGTATGACACCCTGATTGCCGCCATGACGCCGGATGAGATCGTGGCGGTCTTCGCCCACGAGCTGGGCCACGGACTCCACAAGGACACCCTGAAAAACAGCGTTATCGGCATTGCCCAGATGCTTCTGATTGTGGTCCTGGCCTGGGCCACGGTGCGGGCCGAAGCCATCTACCCGGCCTTCGGCTTTGCAGGCCGGAATTACGGCTTCGCGTTGCTCTTGGTGATGCTGGTGGAGTCCCAGATCGTCATGCCTCTGTTCTCCATCTTGGCCGGGGCGGTGTCCCGGAAGGCCGAATACCGGGCCGACGCCCAGGCGGTCCAGGAGGGCTATGGCGAGGCCCTGATCTCGGGGCTGAAAAAGCTGTCCAAGGAAAATCTGGCGGACCTGGCTCCCTCCAAGTGGGAGGTCCTTCTGACCTACGACCATCCGCCCCTGAGCCAGCGGATTGCCGCCATCGAAAAGGAAATGAAGAAATAAACATTGCCGCCGGACCCGTTGGGTCCGGCGGCACAGCTTATTTCCTTCGAATTGGGTGGCGGATCACGGTCTTCCACCGCTCCGGGGGCAGCTTCCGCACGTCGGAGAGGTAGATCTCATGGTGGAGGCGGGTGGGAGAAAAGTCGTTTTCGTAGCCCCGCTCCCGGAGAAATTCGTCCATTTTCTCAACGCTTTCCGGCTCCAGGTCAAAGGGGCCCACATGGAGCATCTGAACGCACTCCCCTTCCTCCAGGGACAGAAATTCCACCGGAGAAAAGTCCTGCTTTTTCTTCCGCTCCGCATCATTCTTGGCCCAGTTAAGGTCCTGCTCCGTCACAAAGTCAGGCAGGCGGATTACCGAGATCCAGTGAAATTTCTCCTTCCGCCGGTAGTCAAAACCCTCCGTCCCCTCCTGACACCAGAAGCCCTCCAGAGGCGGCACCACGAAATCGAAATACCCCTCGATCCGGTGATCCCCCAGCTTGCTCATCTTGATGGTGTAGGCAACGCCGTACAATAGGCCGATGGAGACCTTGTACGCCCCGCCCTCCTCGTTGGGGTCCCCGGTGCCTCGGACCGCCAGGTAGTTCATCCGGGGCACGGTCACCAGCTCCGGCTTGGCCTTGGGCAGGTAAAATTCCCGGTACTCTTTCTTAAAATCAAAGGCCATGGCGCCCTCCTAGAGAATTGTGACGTAGGTGGACAGGTTCCGCTTTAACCGTTGGGCGGCTTGGATCGATTGGTTTACATAATCTTCCGGTTGCTCTCCCTGCTTCCAGGCGGCGGTGACGGATTCCCCGGCGCAGACCACCCCACCGTGGCCGAAGCGGTCAAAGGCGGCGGCGCATTTCTTAGCGTTGGCGGCGGGGGCGTCGCAGCCGTCCACCAGCAGGAACAGCCGGTTATACCGGCTCCGCAGGGTCTTCAGGGTACTCTCCGCCGGGGCCCCGACCACGGCGCCCACCTGGGAATAGCCGCAGCTGCCGAAAATTCCCTGCCCATGGCGGTCCGCCAGCTCCGCCGCCGCCTGATGGACCAGTCGGGTGCCGGTCAGCAGGTCTTGCAGCTCGGACGCGGAGCGATTGGCGCCCCGGATCATCAGAAACAGGGTCTTATCCTGGCGGCAGTCCGGCAGGAAGGGCCGGATCACATCGCTGCCCAGATAGGGCGACAGCACCAGGCCGTCCCAGTCCCAGTCCTTCAGCGCCTGGGCGGCGCCGGCGGCGTCCTGAGGGGTGAGCAGCTCCGGGGCGTCCAGGACGATGTAATAGCCCAGTTCCCGGGCGCGGGCCAGGCACTTTTTCAGCTCCTCTAAGCCCGCTGCCCCCAGCAGGGCAAAGCCCCCGAAGGAAAACCGGGCCGCTGGGATCAGATCGGCCAGGCCGGCAAGCAGCTCCCGGCAGAGGTTTCCGTAGCCCTCGGATAGCGGAAGCGCCGCCAGCGGCGGGGGCAGCTGCTCCGCCCCCGGGGAAAAGCGAATCATGGTGGGACTTTTTAGTTTGCGGATTTTCTCCTGTAGGCGGTCGATGGACATGGCGTTGTCCCCCTCTAAAAGAATGTTAGATGCCCATTTCCGCCTTGACCTGGCGGAAAGCCTCGATGGCACGGTCCAGATCGGCCTTTTCATGGCCGGCGGAGATCTGGGTGCGAATCCGGGCCTTGCCCTGGGGCACCACGGGATAGGAGAAGCCCACCACATAGATGCCCTTTTCCAGCATCCGGGCGGCAAACTCCGCGGCCACCTTGGCGTCGTAGAGCATCACCACCACGATGGGGTGGCTGCCGGGAAGCACATCGAAGCCCAGCTTCTCCAGCTTTTCCCGGAAATAGGCGGTGTTGGCGTGGACCTTGTCCCGCAGCTCCGTGGAGGCCGTGAGCAGCTCGATGGTCTTTAAGGAAGCGGCGCAGATGGCTGGGGCCAGGGTGTTGGAGAACAGGTAGGGACGGCTGCGCTGCCGCAGCAGCGCCACGATCTCCTTGCTTGCCGCCGTATAGCCGCCGGAGGCGCCGCCCAGAGCCTTGCCGAAAGTGCCGGTGAGGATGTCCACCCGGCCCTGGACCCCGCAAAATTCCGGGGTGCCCCGGCCGGTGTCGCCCATGAAGCCCACGGCGTGGCTGTCGTCCACCATCACCAGGGCGTCAAATTCCTCCGCCAGGTCACAAATTCCGGGCAGATTGGCGATGTAGCCGTCCATGGAGAAGACCCCGTCGGTGGCGATGAGCTTGACCTTGCAGCCCGCCGCCTGGGCGGCCTCCAGCTGAGTCCGCAGGTCTTCCATATTGTTGTTTTTATAGCGGAACCGCTTGGCCTTACACAGCCGCACACCGTCGATGATGGAGGCGTGGTTCAGCTCGTCGGAGATTACCGCGTCCTCCGGCCCCAGCAGGGTCTCGAACAAGCCGCCATTGGCGTCGAAGCAGGAGGAATAGAGAATGGCGTCCTCCATGCCCAGAAATTCCGCCAGCTTTCTCTCCAGTTCCTTGTGGATGGACTGGGTGCCGCAGATAAACCGGACGGAGCTGAGGCCGAAGCCCCAGGCGTCGTAGCTGTCCTTCGCCGCCTGGATGAGGGCGGGGTGGTTGGATAGGCCCAGGTAGTTGTTGGCGCACAGGTTCACCACGCCCTGGGCGGCGGTGGTGTCGATGGCGGAGCGCTGAGGGGTGGTGATGATCCGCTCGTCCTTCCAGGTGCCGGCCTGGCGGATGGAGTCCAACTCCCGGCGGTATTTTTCAAGGGCAGATTTCATGGCAGCCTCCTTATGTTGTCCAGTCTAAAATCACTTTTCCCGATTCGCCGCTGTTCATGGCGGCAAATCCCTTCTCAAATTCCCGGTAGGAAAACCGGTGGGTGATCACCGGCGTCAGATCCAGACCGCCCTGGACCATGTAGGACATCTGGTGCCAGTTGTCCATCCGGCGGCCGTAGATGCCCTGGAGGGTCAGGCCCTTGGTGATGACCCGGTTCATGTCCAGGGCCACCGGCTTGTTGGAAATGCCCAGCAGGGAGATTTTTCCGCCGTTGCGCATGACGCCGATCATCTGCTGCAGGCCCGCGCCGCTGCCGGACATCTCCAGGCCAATATCAAAGCCCTCCACCAGGCCCTGCTTGCCCATGATTTCCGTCAGCTCCTCCCGGCTCACATTCACCGCCGCGTCCACGCCCATTTTCCGGGCCAGCTCCAGACGGTAGTCGTTGAGATCCGTGATGACCACCCGCCGGGCCCCGGCGTATTTGCAGATCCCGGCGGCGATGATGCCGATGGGCCCCGCTCCGGTGATCAGCACATCCTCCCCCACCAGATTCCACATCAAGGCCGTATGGGTGGCGTTGCCGAAGGCGTCGAAAAAGGCCACCACGTCCTCCGGCAGGCTGTCCTCAATAGGGATCACGTTCCCCTGGGGGATGCACAGGTACTCCGCAAAGGCGCCATCCCGGTCCACCCCCACGCTGGTGGTATTCTTGCACCACTGAATATCGCCGTTGTGGCAGTTGCGGCAGCGGCCGCAGGTGATGTGGCCCTCTCCACTGACCCGCTGGCCCACGGTCAGGCCCGTGACGCCGGCGCCCAGGGCCGCCACCTCCCCCACATACTCATGGCCAATGACCATGGGGGGCTTGATATGCTCCCGGGCCCAGGGATCCCAGTTGTAGATGTGGACATCGGTGCCGCAGATAGCGGTTTTCCGAATCCGAATCAGCACTTCGCCTGGCCCGGGCACGGGTATGGGTACCTGGCGCAGCTCCAGCCCCGGTCCGGCCGTGGGTTTGACCAACGCATCCATAAG
>CANQQI010000023.1 GCA_947625945.1 uncultured Oscillospiraceae bacterium | reverse complement strand
TCATTCTTCGCGCTCCTTTCTAGCTGCTCTATTCTAGCAAATTTTTCCCGCCGCGTCAATAATCGTTGCATTTTTTCCCGGTCTTCGGTATAATGAAAAGAAAAAAGGAGGCGATCGGCTTGACCCGGGAGGATTTTAACCGGCTCTGCCAGTCGGGGACGGTGCTTCTGGACGGCGCCACCGGTTCCAATTTAATGAAAGCGGGCATGCCCCGGGGCTGCTGCGCCGAGGCGTGGATCCTGGAGCACCCCCAGGCGCTGACAGCGCTCCAGCGGGCCTATTTTGAAGCGGGGAGCCAGATCCTCTACGCCCCCACCTTCCAGGCTCAGCCCCTGGCCCTGAAAAAAGCGGGCCTGGACGGGAGAACAGAGGAGGTCAACGCAAAGCTCGCGGCTCTGACCCGGTCCGCCGCCCCCAGAGCATTGGTTGCCGGGGACCTGACCACTCTGGCCGCCGACCTGGACAGCTACGACGAACAGTATACCGACCAAATGGTGGCCCTCTACAGGCGGCAGATCCGAGGGTTGCTGGACGGTGGGGTGGATCTGCTGATCGCGGAGACCCTGCTCTATCCCCTGGAGGCGGAGGCGGTGTGTATGGCCGCCGAGCTGGAGGGGGCCGGAGCGGTGATGTACACCTTCACCATGCAGCCGGACGGTTCCCTGTTCTCCGGCCGGGAGGCCGGGCCAGTGCTGCGGGAGCTGGAGGCTGCCGGAGCCGCCGCCGTAGGCTTCAACTGTGTGGCCGCCGGGGCCGACACCCCGGGCCTGGTCAGCCGGCTCCGCCGGTACGTCCGGGGGCCGCTGATCTGCAAGCCCAACGCCGGGGTCCCAGTGGTGGGGCCCTCCGGTCTGGCGGAATACCCCATGGGGCCGGAGGAATTTGCCGCCATTGGGGCGGACTGTAAAAAAATGGGCGCAGCGCTGCTGGGCGGCTGCTGCGGCACCGATCCCGGGTACATCCGGCGGCTGAAAGAGGCGATCGGGTGATGGAGGAGCGGGTCCTGCGGCTTCTGGCGGAGGCGGAAGGATATCTTTCCGGCCAGCAGATTGGGCAGGCTCTGGGCGTCTCCCGAGCGGCGGTGTGGAAGGCCGTGGAGCGGCTCCGGGCCCGGGGCTACGTCATCGATTCCGTCACCCGCCAGGGCTATTTTCTCCGGTCCGCGCCCCAAAAGATGGACCGGGACGCTATTTTGGCGTGGCTGCCTCAGGATCACCCCTGGCGGGACCGGATCACGGTATTGGCCGAGGCGGACTCCACCAACACCCGGCTCAAGGTCCTGGCCGCCGGGGACGCCCACGAGGGCACCGTCCTCATTGCCGAGCGCCAGACCGGAGGCCGAGGACGGATGGGCCGGAGCTTCGTCTCCCCGCCGGGAATGGGGGTGTATCTGTCAGTGCTGCTGCGGCCAGAGTGCCCGGCGGGGGCGCTGATGCACCTGACCTGCGCCGTGGGGGTCGCCATGTGCGACGCCATTCAAGATGTGGCTGGGTTTCGCCCGGGCATCAAATGGACCAACGACCTGGTGGGGGATGGCCGGAAGCTGGCGGGCATCCTCACCGAGCTGTCGGTAGAGGCGGAGAGCGGCGCGGCGCGCTACGCCGTGGCGGGCATCGGCGTTAACTGCCGCCAGCGGCCGGAGGACTTTCCCCCGGAGCTGCGGGACCGGGCCTGTTCCCTGGAGGGGCTCTTAGGTCGGGCGGTGGACCGGAACCGGTTGGCCGCCGCCATGATCCTGCGGCTGTATGAAACGCGCGCCGCTCTGTTTTCCGGAAGGGATAACCTTCTCAGCCGCTACCGGCGAGATTGCGTCACGCTGGGCCGGGAGGTTGTTTTTCAATGGGCCGGGAAAGAAGAAACAGGCGTCGCCCGGGATGTGGACCCGGAAGGGGCCCTGATCGTGGAACTTTCCGGGGGAAAAACCGTGCAGGTGGCCTCCGGGGAGGTCAGCATCCGGGGGAAAACGGGATATTTGTAAAATTTCGCCGGAGTTCCGCAAAAAAACGGTTGCATTTTTTCCGAAACATGGTTATACTGAATGTGATATAATACAAATAACGAATTGGAGGCACCCCCATGAAAGTCATCAACGCTTTACTGAACGTTCTCGCCGCTCTCGTCGCCGTTGCCGGTGTGGTCTACCTGGTGGCTACCTACGGTGAGACCATCGTCGCCTGGGCCAAGAAGCTGGCCGCGAAGTGCTCCGGCAAGTGCCCCTGCAAGTGCGGCAAGGAGGAAGCCGAGCCGGAAGAGGGCAAGTGCTGCTGCCAGAACGCCGAGACGCCCGCTCAGCCCCAAGAGCCTGCCGAGGCCGAAACGCCTGCCGAACCGGAGAAGCCCGCCGAGGCCGCCGAGCCCCAGGAGCCTGCTGAGCCGGAAGAGCCCGCAGAACCCTCCGAGCCCGCTGAGCCGGAAGAGGTCGTCGCCGAGGACGCCGATTTTGAGGGCTGATTTGGATCCAACCGCAGATAAGCGGCAGTCACGAGGGTGGCTGCCGCCTTTCTTTTTGTAGATGTGTAACCCGCCGGGGAAAAAGGGTGCTTAGGAAAGTGAAGGGCCTTTCAAAAAGCAAAAGGAGATGAGACAAATGGAGGACCGGCAGATCGTGGAGCTGTTCCTGCGGCGGGAAGAGGTTGCCATTGACCGGACCCGGGAAAAATACGGCCCCCGGCTCCGGGCGCTGGCATTGGGAATCACGGAGGATTTCCAGACCGCCGAGGAGTGCGAAAACGACGCCTATCTCGCGGCGTGGAACGCCATCCCGCCCCAGGAGCCCCGGGACTATCTGTACGCTTTTTTGGCACGGATCACCCGGCACATCGCCCTGAACCGGTGCCGTGAGGCGGGACGGCTCAAGCGGAGCGGGAAGCTCTGCGCCCTCAGCGCCGAGATGGAGCAGGCCATCCCCGCGCCGGACGATCTGGAGTGCCGTCTGGCGGAGGGAGAGCTGAAACGGGCCATCAACGGCTTTCTGGGGGAATTAAAGCCGGAGGCTCGGAAAATTTTCCTGCGGCGGTACTTTTTCCTGGACTCCATAGCCGACATCTCCCGGCGCTTGGGGCTGACCGAGAGCAAGGTCAAGACCTCGCTGTTCCGAAGCCGAAAGAAACTGCGGGACTATCTCATCAAGGAGGGTTACACGCTATGAGAGGCGAAGAATTATTGGAAAAGATGGAGCTGGTAGACCCCAAATATCTATCCGAGGCGGAGGAAGTCCGGCGCAAGACCCCCTGGGTCAAATGGGGCGCCCTGGCGGCCTGCCTGGGGCTGCTGGCCATCGTCGGGGCGGCGCTGCCCAAGGCCCTTCCCCACGACGAACCCGAACCCGGCGAGACGGTGGTGGACTTCTCCACGGCGCCGTCTCAGCACGCCGGTTCCACGCCCGCGCAGACGGCACCCGCCGTACCGGCGGCGCCGGACTGGGAGCCGGTGTACAATCCCAGCAGCGAACTGCTGACCCAGGATCTTGCCTACCGGGAGGGGACGTTTTTTGAGCCCCTGACGGCGGAGGCCGTGGACAGCCTTCTGCCCACGGCTCGGGAGGAATGGATGGTCTTCACCGGCTCCGCCGGGTTTACCCCGGAGGGGAAGGCGTTTCTGGCAGCGCTCGATACCCAAGCCCGGGACGGGTCGGAACTGACCGTGACCATGAGCACCGGGCCCATTCCCCGGTGCTGCATGCTGGACACGGGCCCGGCGGAGAGCCTGTGCAATGGGGTGACCGTCACTCTGAGCCGCTATCAGGGGGAAAAGGTCCTGTATTTGGAGGGGGAGGCGAAAATAGGGGAAATCTACTTCCTCTTTACCGCCGACGTCCTGACGGAGGCGGGACAGGCGGATTTCGAGGCGCTGGTGGCCCGCTTCACCACCTACGAGCCGGATCTGACCACAATCCGGCCCCAAATGGTCCCGGTGGACCGGAAGCTGACCTGGGAGGAGGCCCAGGCGGAGGCGGATTTTGGGGCGTATCTGCCGGAAGAGATTCCGGCGGGGTTCACGGCGGAGGAGCTTCGGCGGTATCAGAGCCTGCAATATGACTTCCTGCGGTGCCTGTTCACCCAGGGCATGGCAGAGCTGCGGTGGGAGGTCCGGTACTTCCAGCCGGAGGACGCAAAGCGGCTGACAAGCGTTTCCCAGCGGGAAAACTACGATCTGGCCCTCTACCCCATCCCCAGGGCGGAGACGGTGCCGGAAGCGCTGTGGGAAATCGTAAATAACCCGATTTTCGACATTGGGGCGCTGACCCGAGAGGTCGTCTGGGCTCGGGCCTACCAGGTTCAGGACGCCGGGGATGTGGCGGGCTGGCGGATCAACTCCTTCTGCGTCCGGTTTGGGGACGTGCTGGTGAAGGTCAGCGGCAAGGGGGTGGACCCGGACTGGGTGTACGCCCAGCTCATGGCCCTGCGACAAATATAAGGAAAGGCCGCCGGAAAATTCCGGCGGCCCTTTTGACGGGATTTACATTTTTCCGACCAGCTCGGCGGTGTCCTGGGCGATCATCAGCTCCTCGTTGGTGGGGATGACCCAGACCTGGACCTTGGAATCGTCAGCGGAGATCAGGGCCTCCTTGCCCCGGACGTTGTTCTTCTCCGGGTCCAGCTTCACGCCCATGTACTCCAGGCCCTCGCAGATCCGGGCCCGCATGGAGGCGGAGTTCTCGCCCACCCCGGCAGTGAACACCAGGCAGTCGCATCCGCCCAGGGCGGCGGCGTAAGCGCCGACGTACTTGCGGACCTCGTAGGCAAACTTCTCCAGGGCCAGGGCGGCGTCGGCGTTGCCCTTGGCGGCGGCATCCTCGATATCCCGGAAGTCGGAGGACACCCCGGACAGGGCCAGGACGCCGGACTTCTTATTGAGCATATTCAGGCACTCGTCGGCGGTCATGCCGTACTTGTTCATGATGAACTGGACCACGCAGGCGTCAATATCGCCGGAGCGGGTGCCCATGCAGACGCCGGCCAGGGGGGACAGGCCCATGGAGGTGTCCTGGCACTTGCCATCCTTCACCGCGGACAAGGAGGAGCCGTTGCCCAGGTGGCAGTTGATGAGCTTGATGTCCTGCCGGCCCGTCAGAGCGATGGCCCGGCGGGTCACATACTTGTGGGAGGTGCCGTGGAAGCCGTAGCGGCGGATATCGTCGTTTTCATAGTAGGTCTTGGGGATGGCGTACCGGTAGGCCTTGGGGGGCATGGTCATGTGGAAGGCGGTGTCGAACACGGCCACCTGGGGTTTGCCGGGCATGACGGCCTGGCAGGCCCGGATGCCCATCAGGTTGGCGGGGTTGTGCAGGGGTCCCAGGGGAATGCAGTCCTCGATGGCCTTGATGCACTTGTCGTCGATGATGCAGGAGTCGCTGAACTTCATGCCGCCATGGAGCACCCGGTGGCCCACGGCGTCGATCTCGTCGGTGGAGGAAATGACGCCGTTTTCCTTATCCACCAGGATGTCCAGCACGGCGGTGATGGCCTCGGAATGGGTGGGCATGGGAATGTCCATCTCCACCTTCCGGTCCCCCACCTTGTGGGTCAGGCGGCCATCGATGCCGATGCGCTCGCACAGGCCCTTGGCGGACACGGCCCCGGTCTCCGGATCCATGAGCTGATATTTGAGGGAAGAGCTTCCCGCGTTGATAACCAGAACATTCATTTTGCAAAAGTCCTCCTAAAAAAGTATTTTCCATTTGGGGAAATCTGTGGTATCATAGCTATAAGTATTTTACCTTATTTACCTCTATTTCGCAAGGCTTTTTTCAGAAAGGCGGAGACTTTTTTGCGGATCGCGGGCATCATTTGCGAATATAACCCCCTCCACCTGGGGCACCGGCGGCAGCTTTCCGCCCTGCGGGCCCGGCTGGGGGACGATGGGGCCATCGTCTGCCTGATGAGCGGGGACTATGTCCAGCGGGGAGCCCCGGCCATTTTTGCCAAGGACCTCCGGGCCCGGGGGGCAATCCTCTCCGGGGCGGACCTGGTGCTGGAGCTGCCGGTGACGGCTTCCCTATCCTCGGCGGAGGGATTTGCCGCCCGGGGGGTGGCCATTCTCGCCCCCTTCTGCGGCGCGCTGTCCTTCGGCGCGGAGGACCCGGATCCGGCGGGGCTGCGGCAGGCGGCGGAGGCGCTGCTTTGCGCCGATTTTCCGCCCCTGCTGCGAGAACATTTGGACCGAGGGATCTCCTTCCCCGCCGCCCGGCAGGCAGCCCTGGCGGCACTGGGAGTGGACCCGGCGCTGTCCTCCAAGCCCAACAATATTTTGGCGGTGGAATACTGCAAGGCCATTTTAGCCCAGGGGGTAAAATTGGATGTTTGGCCCCTCCCCCGCCCCGTCGGGATGGTGGGCGGGCTGCCGGACCGGGAAAATCCCGCCGCCTCCGCCCTCCGGGCCCAGATCGAGGAGAGCAGGCCCTTCCTGGAGTATGTGCCGGAACCGGCCCGGCCTTTGTTTTCTGGCGCTTCGGTCCACACCCTGGCCGCTGGGGAGCGGGCGGTGCTGGCCCGGCTCCGGGCCATGGAGGAGGAGGATTTTCAGGCTCTGCCCTACGGCTCCGAGGGATTGTGGCGGAAGCTCTGGAAGGCGGCCCGGCGGGAAGCGGGCTTAGAGGCCATTTTTGCCGCCGTCAAGTCCAAGCGCTACCCCCGGACCCGGCTCCAGCGGATGGTCCTCTGCGCCGCCCTGGGGCTGACGGAGGCGGATCTGGCGGCCCCCGCCCCCTACGTCCGGGTGCTGGCCCTGAACCGGCGGGGCGGGGAGGCGCTGAAAATCGCCCGGCAGACCGGGGTCTTCCTCAACGCCGGGGAAAAGACGGACAGCCCCTACAGGCTTTTGGAGCGCCGGGGGGAGGATCTTTATGGATTGTTCGCCCAGGACGGGCCCGAGGCCCCGGGGATGGAGAAAAAGGTGCGATTTTTTAAAAATTGCCCTTGACAATGATCCTTCTATTTGATATCATATTGATATCAAATAGAAGGAGGGAATTTCCCATGGAAGAAAAAATCCTCAGTAAAAAGCAAAACGGCATGCCCGTGCTGCTCGCGGCCATCGCAGGGTACATCGCGGCCATCGCCCTGATCGTCCTGGCCATTTTCCTGCTGGACGACGAGATGAATCCCAACCCCAACTATGTCCTGGGGGGCATCAGCCTGGCGGTGGGCCTGATCTGGTCCGTCACCGGCTGGATTCTGTTTCTGGGCCTGAAGGTTCTCAAGCCCCAGGAGGCCCTGGTGCTGACCCTCTTCGGCGACTACATCGGCACCCTAAAGAGCCAGGGCTTCTTCTTCGTCAACCCCTTCTGCTCCGCGGTGAACCCCGCTGCCCAGACCCGGCTGAGCCAGAGCGGCGACGTGAAGGGCGCCATGGCCGCCGCCGTGGTTCAGGGGGAGAACGGGACCAGTACTTCTGTTTCCATGCCCAGCATGAAGATCTCCCTGAAGGTCATGACCCTGTCCAACTCCCGGCAGAAGATCAACGACTGCCTGGGCAATCCCGTGGAGATCGGCATCGCCGTCATGTGGCGGGTGGTGGACACCGCCAAGGCGGTATTCAATGTGGACAACTATAAAGAGTACCTGTCCTTGCAGTGCGACAGCGCCGTGCGGAACATCGTCCGGCTCTACCCCTACGACGTGGCCCCCAACGTGGACACCACCGGCGACGGCATGGCCGACGAGGGCAGCCTCCGGGGTTCCAGCGAAACGGTGGCCCAGCGGATCCGGGACGACATCCAGGACAAGGTGGTGGACGCCGGCATTGAAATCATCGACGCCCGGATCACCTACTTGGCCTACGCCCCCGAGATCGCGGCGGCCATGCTCCAGCGGCAGCAGGCCTCCGCCATTGTGGACGCCCGGAAGCTGATCGTAGACGGGGCCGTGGGCATGGTGGAGATGGCCCTGGAGCGGCTGAATGAGCGGAACACCGTCCAGCTGGACGAGGAGCGGAAGGCCGCCATGGTGTCGAATCTGCTGGTGGTCCTCTGCGGCAACCGGGACGCCCAGCCGGTGGTCAACTCCGGGAGCCTGTATTGATGGCCGATCAGAAGAAGCAGATCCCCCTGCGCCTGAGCAAGCGGCTGTATGACGACCTCGCCGCCTGGGCCGAGGAGGACTTCCGCTCCCTCAACGGCCAGATCGAATTTTTGCTCACCGAATGCGTCCGCCGCCGGAAAGGGACCGCGTCCGCCGGGAAGGAACACGAAAACAGCTAAAATCCCTGTCCGCCTTTTGTGTCCCCTTTATTTTCAGGTAGGTTCGCGCCCCGTACAAAGGAAAAAGCAACGGGAGGCCCCAAAACAGGGCCTCCCGTATTTTTTAACCTTATGGTTCCAACGCCAGGCGGCAAAGCATTCCCGCAACGGCTAAGAACTCAGGGCTGTCAAGGCCTGGGCCAGGGGCTCCATGGCCGCCAGGGCCTGGGCCAGGGTGTTCCCCGCGCCCCCCACCTCGATGAGCAGGGCCCCGGGGCTTAAGTCCTGGTTGAACCGCTGGGCGCACAGGTCGATTGGCCGGCACAGCCCCGGCCAGATCCCCTCCAGCGCCGCCTGGAGCTTCACCGCCAGAGCCAGGTTTTCCCGCCAGGCGGGATACTCCAACCCCCCGGCGTCGGAGCCCATCACCAGCATCAGCCGGGCGGCCTGGGCGCCCGCTCGCTGGGCTATGTGGGCCACCTGGGTGCCGTCGCTATTCTCAGCGGCGTCCCGGTGGAGGTCCAGCACCACCTGGATGGTTGGATATTGGGCCAGATACCCTTCGATGGCGGTGCGGGCGTCCTCATAGGAGCCATTGTAGGAAGGGTAGTCATGGATGGAGCGATCATGGATCACCTGAATGCCATAGCCTTCCAACAATTCCGCCAGATAGTCCCCCACCGCGAGCATATTGTACTGCTCCTCCAGGCTGTGGAAATCCGACGAAGGGGTGTATTCCCGCCCCGGCTCCGGGGTGTAGCTCTCGGTGGTGTGGGTGTGGAGGATCAGCACCCTGGGGCCGGGAGCGGTCAGGGTCAGGGTCAAAGGCTCTGTCAGCAGGGCCGCCAGGTCCGGCGCCGCCCCGATCTCATCCTGGAGCTCCACCCGGCCGGCGTCCTCCGGGAAAAACACCGCCGCCGTGGGAGGCGGGGCGGTAGTTTGGGTCGTGGCGGTCGAAGGGGTCGGTTCCGTTTCCTGGGTGGGAAGGGTCTGGGACGGGCGCACCACCCGGCCCGTTTCCAGGTACGTCAGCAGGGACAGGAACTGAGGTCTCTCCAGCGTCCGGGTCAGGGGAGAGAAAAAACCCGTTGCCGCCAGCCGCAGCACCACGGCGCACACGATCACGGCCGCTCCCAGCCGCAGGCTTCGACGCTCCTGATCCATTTTCCGCCTCCCCGCTCCGTTTGCTACCGGTCGCCGCCAGGCCTTCCCCGCAGCTGCCTGAAAAAGTCCTTTAGCGCCCCGGCGCATTCCTCCGCCAGCACGCCCCCCTCCACCGCCGGGCGGTGATTGAAGGGCATGTCAAACAAATTGCACACCGAGCCGCAGGCCCCGTTTTTAGGGTCCGCCGCGCCGTAGACCACCCGGGGGATCCGGGCGTTGATGATGGCCCCGGCGCACATGGGGCAGGGCTCCAGAGTGACGTAGAGGGTACACTCCCACAGCCGCCAGCCCCCCAGGGTCCGGCATGCCTGGTCAATGGCCTCGATCTCGGCGTGGCCCAGGGCGCTGCGGCCCGTCTCCCGCCGGTTTCGGCCCCGGCCTACGACGGTCTGTCCCCGGACGATCACACAGCCCACCGGCACCTCCCCGTCCCGGGCGGCCTCCCCGGCAAGGGCCAGCGCCTCCGCCATAAACAGCTTGTCCTCCATGGAATACGCCTCCTTTTCCCCTCCATCATAACCCATGATGGCCGGGCCGTCAAGGCTATTCCATGAGCATTGCCGCCAGCAGCACCACCAGCTCCTGCCGGCTCAGCACCGTCCGGCCCCGCTGCGCCATCCGAAGACAAGCGCTCTCCACCCGGTCAGACAGAAGCCCTTCCAGGATCTCCTCCTGATGATTTTCAGTCTGGCCGGTGAGCAGGAAGTCCACCGTGACCCCCAGGGCGCCGGCCAAGTCCACCAGCGTCTCTACCGACGGCTCTCGCCGCCCCTGTTCATACATCCCCACCGCACTGGGGCTGAGCTTCAACCGATGGGCTAGCTCCGCCTGACTCATGCCGGCCTTCCGGCGCAGAGCGGCGATCCGTGGACCCAGCATCCGCGCTCACTCCTTTCCTGACTACAGTCTGCTCCTAGAATAGCACAACCCGGCGGAAAAATCTGGTGGAATTTGGGCCTCTACACATTTTGCAGAAACATTCTCCCCCCTTAGGCAGAAAGCGACGCCCTTCGACAGGCTCCCTCCCTTGACAAAACACAGAGCGTGTAGTATACTACCTCATGGAAATAGACGGCACAAATGAAAAGGAAAAGTACAGGATTCGACTCTTTTCTCGGCGCAAACCGCAATTTAACCCGAGAGGATGTTCGAAATGCGCAAATCCATCTTTCAATCACCATACCCCGACCCGCAAACCCAGCCGGCCTCGGGCTTCTGCCCGGTGTGCGGCGGGGAGGTCTACGCGCCCAGCTTGGCCTGTTCCCGCTGTGAAAGGGGGCGGATTCGATGACCCTGCTGCAAATCAGCGAGGGCTATCGCGCCGCTGCCGTCCCCCTGCGAAACCGGCTGAAGGAGCTGCGCACAGCCCTTGGCCGTGAGACCGACCCGGAAACCGCCTGGCATCTGCGCCGGCGCATCGCGGAGCTGTCCCCCATGCTCACCCAGGTCAACGAGCTGCGGGAACTCACCGCCCGGTACTACGAGAAAGGGTACTACCGCAATGAAAAATACACGCTATGACGGATACCTGGGCCCCCGGCTGCCGCAGTCGGTGCAGCTCAAACGTGTGCAGCGGGTCATTCGGGAGGAACTGTCGGAGCTCCAGCGCCAAACGCTCATTGCCTACTATTTCCAGGAGCAAACCATCCCTCAGATCGCCCGGGAACGGGGTGTGAACAAAAGCACCGTCAGCCGCACCCTCCGCCGGGCCGAGGACAAGCTGCGCAGATACTTAAAATACTGAAAATTCCGACACGCCTCGAGGCAAGTCGGGCACCGGGCCGGGCTGGAACCGCCCGGCATTCTTTTTTCCCTGATTTTCCGCACCCTACGACATAAAAAATTAAGAATTTAGGGGGAGACAAGCGGGAAATTTTGTGCTATACTATGGGAAAGCGAAAAATGAGTGCTGTAGCCTTTTTTCATTTGCGTTTTTTAGGAGGCGATTCCTTTGAAATACTGGCGGGGCTACCTGGTGGCCGGCGTGCTGGCCTTCTTCACCTGGGGCCTGATGCAGTTCGCCCAGGCCCACGGCCAGGTACTGGACCTGGTCTACCCCTTCCTCACCCGTTCCGTGCAGGACTCCCTGGCCGCCTGGAGCGGGCAGGTGGATGTGTGCCTTTGGCAGCTGCTGCTGGTGCTGCTGGGCGTTGCCTGCGTGGCCAGCATCGTGCTGATGATCATTTTGCGCTGGAACCCCATTCAGTGGTTCGGCTGGGTGCTGGCGGTGGCCAGCCTGATCTTCTTCCTGCACACCGGCATCGGCGGACTGAATACCTACACCGGGGCCTTGGCGGACGATCTGCACCTGTCCGTCTCCGAATACACTCTTCAGGAGCTGAAGGACGCCACCATCTACTACCGGGACCACGCCAACACCCTGGCCGCCCAGGTGGCCCGGGAGGGGAACAGCGTTTCCTTCCCGGATTTCGACACCCTGGCCGCCCAGGCTGGGGAAGGCTTCCAGCGCCTGACCTACGAAGACTACTATGCCGTCTTCGCCGGCTCCACCGCGCCGGTGAAAAAGCTGGGCTGGGCGGAGATGTACACCTCCATGGGCATCACCGGCGTGACCATGCCCCTGACAGGGGAGGCGGCGGTGAATCCCACGGTGCCGGCGGTGAGCATTCCCTTTACCATGTGCCATGAAATGGCCCACCGGATGAGCATCACCCTGGAGCGGGACGCCAATTTTGCCGCGTTTTTGGCCTGCCAGGCCAATTCCAGCCTGGAATTTCAGTATTCTGGCTACTTTATGGCCTACCGGTACTGCTACAACGCCCTGTACAGCGCCGCCGGGCGGGACGCAGCCCAGGAGATCGCCAACGGGGTGAATCAATATTTGCAGCAGGATCTCTACGACTACAACTACTATTTTCAAACCAACCGGGATGAGAAGGCCTCTCAGCTGGCTGACAAGGCCAACGACACCTATATCAAGGTCAGCGGGGACGACCGGGGCGTCGCCTCCTATGGAGACGTGTGCGATCTGCTGGTGTGCTGGCACATCCAGACCGTAACCCTGCCGGTCCAGCTGGAAAATCCCGAAACGCCCTTCGATCCCCTGGACGAGAGCCAGGTGGATCTGTCCGGCCTGCCCCACGGCCCTCAGCCCACCATGCCCCAGGAGGATCAGGGAACCGATGGAACAGAGCCTGAATGAGGCCCTGGCCCGGCTGGGCCTGGAGCTGCCGGAGCCGGTGAAGGCCCGGCTCCGCGCCTTTGGCCAGGCGGTGCTGGAGCAGAACCGGGTGATGAACCTTACCGCCATCACGGATCCTCGGGAATTTGCCCGGCGGCACCTGGCGGACAGCCTGACGGTGCTCCTCTCTGCGGAAGTCCGGGGAAAGCGGATTATTGACGTGGGCTGCGGCGCCGGTTTTCCCGGCGTCCCGGTGAAGATCGCCTGCCCGGAGGCCCAGGTGACCCTGCTGGATTCCCTGGGCAAGCGGATGAATTGGCTCCGGGAGGTCCTGCCTACCCTGGAGGTAGAGGCGGAGTGCGTCACCGGCCGGGCGGAGGAGCTTGCACCATCCCGGCGGGGGCAGTACGACATTGCCGTGAGCCGGGCGGTGGCCCGGCTGAATATCCTGCTGGAGCTGACGGCCCCCTTTGTCCGGGTGGGCGGGCTGGTGCTGGCGCTGAAGGGCCCCGCCGCCGGGGAAGAGCTGGCGGAGGCGAAAAACGCCATGGCCCGGCTGGGCTTGGAGCTGGACGGGGTCCGTGTCTTCCCCATTGGAGAGGCGGAGCACCAGGTGCTTCGGTTCCGG
Source organism: uncultured Oscillospiraceae bacterium (assembly GCA_947625945.1). Taxonomy (GTDB): domain Bacteria; phylum Bacillota; class Clostridia; order Oscillospirales; family Oscillospiraceae; genus Faecousia. The sequence goes on along the minus strand of CANQQI010000023.1, from coordinate 5,613 downwards.
AAGGTCTCCCCCACCCCGGAAAAATACCCCCGGAAATTCGCCAAGATCAAGCAGTCTCCCCTTTAATATTATTTCCCCGCCGGCAGGAAGCTTCCCACCGGCGGGGTTTTATCTTGGCGCAGGTGCGCCTCCTTGACCTTTCCCTTAATATAGGCGATCCCAGGCCGGAAATACCCGGCCTGGGATGCTTCTTATATTCTTTGACATGCGTAGAAATTGATAACATCTCTCAATTCACCGCAGGTCTTGCGACAGGCCCTGCCGAAGCTCAGGCTTTGGCTTTCAGGTCGGCGTACACCTCGTCCAAGGTCTTGTACAGGGTGCCCCTTTCGATGAATTTGACGGAGGGCAGCGCCTTGAACAGCCCGTCTTCATCCAGGATCGTGTTGTAATGCCCGCTCAGGCGAAAGATTCCCTCGGTGGTCCGGGTGCTGCCGTCTGTCTCCTTATATTCGACGCGCGCCCAGAAATACCAGTTAATTGGGAAGGCGATGGCGCCACGGTCATACTTATTCTGGCGCTCGATAATCATGCTGTCCAGCTGTTCCCGGGTATAGTGGGAGATCTCGTCCAGCGCGTCGGCAATGGCATCCACCTCCCGCTTGCTGAAGCGGACTTTGTAGTTTTTCCGCAGGTCGCAGTACTGGTAGCCGTTCCTGCCCTCGGCGTTGCCGAAAAAGTATTCGTTTGGCGCCTGGCTGTGGTCCAGGTGGTCCTCAATCTGCAGGCTGGCGAAAAGCACCACGTTGGCGGCGTTGTAGGGGTAGGCTGCCTTGTCGCGGCACGCCCCGTCGGGCAGGTGGTCGTACAGGTATTCCAGCAAAAAATTGATATGGTTCTGGTTCTGAATGACGGGGTTTTCCACCTCGTGGGTCTCGTTTCCCATTCTCTGCTGCCAGGTAGGGGCAAGAAAGCCGCCATAAAATGCCCCGCCACGGGCCTTGGCCTCAATGACATGGATGCCGCACTCATTTACAGAGACAATGTCGATCTCGGTAAAATCCCCATTCTTCTTCGGCACGATGACGTTGTTCAAAATCCGCCCGTAGACGCCGGAGTTTTTCAGGCATTCCTCCGCCATTATCGTGGCGATGTATTCGCCGTACAGGCCCCGGTCCTTTTTAATCTCGCTGGGACGGACGCCGGTATTGAGCCACCAAGCGGATTTGGTGAAGCGAAGACTGTATTTGACCTTCGTGTGATTGAAGGCGATAAAGTAGCAGACCACCAATAAGGGCAGGTATCCGATCAGGCTCGCCGCCATCAGCGTGTTGCCAGCCAGGAGTCCTTCCAGCGCCATCACCGCGTACAGCGTAAGAAGCACCGGCAGGTAGGCAATCATTTTGGAAACAAACCATATGGCGAAGTTAATCGTATCGCTACTGCGAAAGGCCTCAACTCCCTGCCGGCCGTCCACCTGCCAGAAATATCTGCGCAAGGACATTTGATAGAGCGCGACATAGTCCATAAAATTCAGCCTTTTGTTGGACGTGGCAGACGTCCGCCGCGGTGCACTACCTGTGTTGTACGTTTTGTTTGCCATTGACCAATGCTCCTCCCTGTTCCACAAAGGTAAAAATCTTGCCGCGGTATCCTTTTGGGGTCCGCGTCAGCAAGGGCATAAATGTGCCTTGGCTACATGATATACCTCTATGGCGCTTATTCTATCACATTATAATACTGGATAGCCTACAAGAGCAACATCTTTTTTGGGTTTTTCGTAATTTTATGGGGCGGAGCGCTTTGGATATAGATATGGTGATTCATCTTTCCGGGATAAAAGCGCAATCGTCTCCTTTCTATCATCCGTTCCCCAAAAAACGGGGATTTTTCATGCTGAACCAGGTTCTGAAAGATCGGAACGTTTCCGCTCGTCGTTCAAGAAATATTTAACCTCTTGGCTCGGTGCAAGGAGCTCTGTTCGGAAAAAGCCCGGATAGTACGGCACCGGCGTGTCAACAGGCACCCAGTGCAGGAATTCTTTCTGCCCGTCCTCGGTAAAGGAAGCGCAGACGGGAGCAAAATCCGGGGGGACCTTCATGTAAAAATAGAAGGAAATCTCGTAAATCAGCTTTCCTATGTTGGCGGGGGCGTCGCCGTAAAAGTAGTTTTCATGCACAAAGCCGAGCCGGTCGACCTCCATGGCTACGCCGATTTCCTCCCGCACTTCCCGCCTTACAGCCTCCTCGGCGGTCTCGCCGAACTGGATGCGCCCGCCGACGGAATATAGGTACTCCGGGCTGCGCTTGTTGCCGACCATGAGGATCTGGCCGTTCTTCATGATGATAGCGCCGACACGCAGGTTGACGAGCCCGCTCTCGCAGGGGACGCACATATCCTTTCCCATCATTTTTACCTCCTTCAAATCCCGATTTGACAAAATATCATATCTATCATCAATTCATGATTTGTGCTTGTGCCCTCACGCTTTCAGCCGGTTCATCCATCCCCGCCGCTTGAACACGACAAGGGAAACGGCAAAGCGGACACATTCTTCTAAGGACAGGGTGAGGTAAACCATCGGGATGGGCCAGTGGAACACGAAAGCCGAGAGAAGGCCCAGGGGGACGCCGAAAAGCCAGGTGCCCATCAAGTCGATGGCCATGACGTAGGTGGTTTTCCCGCCGCTGCGGAGGATGCCGCTGCCGATGATCATATTCAGCACCTTGAAGGGCATGACCGCGGCGTAGGCGGCCAGGATCTGCTCTGTCAGTTTCCGGATGCCGGCCTCCACCTTAAAAATGCGCGCATACCAGGGGCTTACAGAGAATATCACCACGCTCAGAAGCAGGGAGCCCGCCAGGCCGTAGAGCAGGAGCCTTTTCGCCTCCTGATAGGCCGTCTCCCGGTCCCCGTCGCCAAGGCGCTTGCCGATGAGGATCGCCGCCGCCTGGCTCAAACCGCACAAGGCCCCGATGGCCAGGGACTGGACGGGATTCGTCAGCGTCATGGCGGCGCTGGCGTCGGTGCCCAGGTGGCCATAGATGCCCGCGTACACGTTTTCGCCCAAGACCCACATCAATTCGCTGACCAGCAGCGGCAGCAGCATGGAAAGATACTGGCTCCAGGCAAAGGGACCGGCCGCGGTGTTCTCCGCCCGCTCCCGGTATTTGATGTACATTCCGAGGATGACCACAAAATAGACGAGCTGCGCAATCAGCGTCGCCAGCGCCGCCCCCGTGACGCCGAGAGCAGGCGCGCCCAGCTTGCCGAAGATCAATATCCAGTTGAGGCCGGTGTTGACCGCCGCCGAGGCAAGCCCGGCCCAGAGCGGCAAGGAAGCCTTCTCCATACACCGCAGGTGGGTGGACAAGATGGTGATCCCCGCCGCGGGAAAGAAGGTGCCGGAGACGATGGCGAGATACCGGCCCGCCGCCTCCGCCGTCCCCCGGTCTTCGATGTAGAGGCCCATGATCCGCTCCGGGACGGCCACGCCGGCCAAAGTGAACAGCGCGGCGAGGATAAGGCATATCCGCAAATTGAGGACCATGCTCCGCCGGGTTTCGGCGGTATTTTTCTGGCCCATGTACTGGGAGATCATGATGCCCGCCACCGCCCCCACGGCGGAGACCACCACGCTATAAATCCCCGTGAATTTCCCGGCAAGACCCACAGCGGCCACCTCCACGCCTCCAAGCTGGCCGATCATCACCTGATCCGCCACGCCGAAGGACGCCTGGAGCATGGATTGCAGCGCCACGGGAACAGCCAGGGCGCAGACAGAACGGAAAAAAGACTTCTCTTTCATGGAAGCACCTCCTGACAGGCCGATTATAACCCGTCAGGAGGCGTTTTTTCAAAACTTAAATCCGTAAGCTGCGACAAAAATTGGACTTGATTTTTGTGAAATATCACATTTCTCGCGTACTTCCGCGCACGATCAGCGTTGTTGGGAGCGTAACAGCCGGTTCTACCGGCTCACCGGCCCGCATTTTCGCGATCGCGCCCAGTGCCGTCCTCGCCCGTTCCGTATTGTCCTGACGAACGGAGGTAAGAGACGGATAAACCAAAGCGCAAAGGGGCGTGTCGTCAAATCCGGCGACAGATATTTCGTCCGGTATATCCACGCCGCTGCTTTGCAAAAAATGGATGAGGTCAACCGCATAGTAATCCGATACGGCAAAAATAGCCGTGAAGCTCCTGATTTCCGGCAGCTTCTCCCGGTAGAAGGCCATCCGCTCCGTTTTTGTCATCGGGATCATCATAAACTCCGCGCCGCTCCCGAAGCCCTCCCGAAAGCCCTTCCAGCGTTCCAGGTCCATGTCAATATCGTTGTCGGACAGGCACAGGGCACGCTCGTGCCCGCAAAGGCGGAAATACTCGCCCACCTGAAATCCCCCGTGCCGGTCGTCGATGTTCACGGCGCAGACCCGCTCCGCTGTGACGCCGCAGGCGTCATAGACCGCAAAGGGGATACGGACATTCTCCCGCAGGCGCCCGTAATCCGCGCTGCAAAAGCCGATGAGCACCAGTCCTTCCAGGTTCCACATGGTGGCGAAGGAGATGATCTCGTCCAGGTCGTTCACGGCTCGCACCATCATCTGCAATCCCCGCCGGGCCGTCTCCGCGCTAAGAGCATTGAGCGCCGAGGCGATAAAGGCGTCCTCCAGGACGTGAGATTCATATTTTTCGTGGGCATTGATGACCACGCCCACAATTTTTGCCGGGTTTTCCGCCAGCAGCACCTCCGCCGCCCGGGGCAGATACCCCCGCTCCTCTAAGGCGCGGCGCACCCGGACAGCCGTTCGCTCCGACACCATGCCGGTCTTGCCGTGAAGCACATACGATACCGCCGCCGTGCTGAGCCCCAGTTCCGAAGCGATATCCGAAAGCCGCACTTTTTCTTCCATGTCACACCTCTGCTCCACTTTCCGTTAAACGAGAATTTACCGAAACTTCTCCAACCGCAGCAACCCTTCGGCATCCGGCGTGGTGATCCCGTTTTTATAATCATAGCCCATTTTGCGATAGAACAGCGCGGCCATGATCGAGGCGGGAATTTCTATCCGCTTTGCTCTTAAAAAAAATTCATCTTCTTCGAGCGTTTGAATGATTTTCCTGCCGATTCCCTGTCCCTGATATTCAGGCAGGACAAAAACAGTAAACAAACTGCTCTCATCGGTCTTCCCCCAGAAAGGGCCAATCGCACCGCATCCAACTATTTTTTCGTCCTCGCAGAATACGTAGAAATGCGTCCAGCTCGCTCTCTCTAAAATATTTTGAGGCTGCATAACTTTAACTTCGTTTTCGATGTATTCAGCGGAATAGTCCTTAATATTCGTTGTCCGAAGTGTTGTTGCAATCAATGCTGAAACTTCTCCTGCGTCCTTTTCCTGTAATTTTCTTATTTTCATGGCTATTTCTCCACAAATTCCGATTTTACTCTGATCCACTTATCGCTCACTGTCTTTTCATCTGCCGCAAAAAGGCGAATACGGCGATGGCCGTCACGGCGGCGGCGTAGCCCATTACCCACCAGATGTGTGGGAACACCCCCGCGTAATCGCCCTGAAGGACGGCCCGCTCCATCTCCACAGCGTGGACGAACGGCAACAAATTTGCGATCTTTTGGAACGCGCCGCCCACCAGCCCCAGGTCAAACCAGATGCCGGA
>CANQQI010000022.1 GCA_947625945.1 uncultured Oscillospiraceae bacterium | reverse complement strand
CGGTGGAGGGCTGCAGCAATGCCGGACTGGTCACCGGCGACTGTGTCGGCGGCATCGTGGGGACGGATCTTGAAGGTACGATAAAAGACTGCAGCAATGCCGGCCCGGTGGAGGGCAACTCTGCCAGCGGCATCGTGAACGATCTCTATGACACCACGGTAGAAAACTGTTCCAATACCGGCACGGTGACCGGCAACTCTGCCAGCGGCATCACGGGATTGACGATCGGCACGATAAAAAACTGCTACAATACCGGCGCCGTCAGCGGCAGCGAGGCGGCAGCCGGCATCGTGCGAGACAGCTATGAATCGACGGTAGAAAACTGCTATAACACCGGCGCTGTGACCGGCGAAACTGCCAGCGGCGTCGCGATCAGCAACGAGGACGCGGCGATCAAAAACTGCTATAATACCGGCGCCGTGACCGGCGAGACGACCGGCGGCGTCGTGGCTGACAATCTCGGCGGAGTGGTAGAAAACTGCTATTATCTGGACGCCTGCGGCGGGACGGGCGAGGGCACGCCGAAAGCGGCGGCGCAGTTCGCCTCCGGTGAGGTGGCCTGGCTGCTGCAAAAGGGGCAGGATCCCCAGGTCTGGGGCCAAACCGTAGGCAGCGGCGCCCCGGAGCTGACGGACAGCGCCGAAAAGACCGTCTACCGGATCACCGGCAAAGTTGAGGGACAGGACAGCCTCGTTTGGTACTCCAACCGCGCGGCGACCTTGCCCGCCCCTCCGGTTCGGCCGGGATTTGCCTTCGAGGGCTGGTCCACCGCAGAGGGCGGCAGCGTCGATTTTGCCGTCGGCGCGGCAGTCAGCGAGGACAGGACCGTCTACGCCATCTTCACGGATAAGCGGCTGGAAGGCGTGGGCAGCGTCACCATGGCGGACTACACCTGCGGCGACAGCAGCGTGGAGCCCGTGGCGGTCTCCTCCACCAACGGAACGGCGAACGTGACGTTTACCTATTCGGTAAAGGGCCAGGACGAATTCAGCGAGACCAAGCCCACCACGGCGGGCGAATACACGGTCAAGGCGGTATTTGCGGCGACGGACAGCTACCACGAAGTCACCGCCACGGCGGACTTCAGGATCACCCACCAGTTTAATGCTGGGTGGGAACACCGGGCAGACGGCGATTATCACCTGTGCGCCTGCGGCACCCAGCTGCTTTTGGAGACGAAGGAACTGAATGAAGTGCCGGAGGGCCTCCTGCAGTATCCGAATGTGGACACGGTGGAAGAGATCGAGCGGGCCTTGGTTGAAAAGGTCGCTACCGGTAATCACTATGTGGTCTACGACGTGGAGCTTGAAGCGCTGATCGACGGCAAATGGCAGATCGTAACGCCCGAAAACCTTCCGGAGGAAGGCGTTGAAGTTACGATCCCGTATCCGGAGGGCACAAACGCTCAATATTCGTTCACGGTCGTACACATGTTCACCACCGCCGGCGACGGCCATCAGCCGGGCGACACGGAAGTTCTTGAAACAACGAACGGGCCGGACGGCATCCACTTCACCGTAAAGAGCTTCTCTCCCATCGCAATCGGCTGGAAGACGGGCAATCTGACCGTTACCGTGACGGATACCGGAGAAGGCGCCGGACCTGCGCAGCAGTGGCAGTTCCGCGTGGAATTGGACGATAAGACGGTCACCGGCACATTCGGCGAAATGGAGTTCACCGCCGGCGTGGCTGAGTTTACGCTTGCGTCGGGCCAGAGCCTCACGGCGCGGGATCTCCCGGTGGGCGTCAAGTACACCGTGACGGAGCTTGAGGCGGACCAGAACGGCTACACCACCACCTATACGGATGACAGCGGGTTTATTACAAGCGAGCAGGACATGGTTGCGGCGTTCGTAAATGACAAGCCAGCGCAGGCAAAACCGGATAAGCCGTCTGATGATCCTGATACCCCGACCGATAATCCGCCGGACACGCCGACAGACAATCCGCCGGACACGCCAACAGACACTCCGCCGGACACTCCGACAAGCAACAACCCCAATGATACCCCGAAGACAGGGGATGAAAGCCATCTGGCCCTTTGGCTGTCGCTAATGATCTTATCGCTGATCGGTATCACGGTGATTATACTGACCCCGATCATAGGGAGGAAAAAGCTGGTTAGCACGAACGGCAGACACATGAGAAAATAGTTCAAACAGAGGCGGCGGACAGAAAATTTCTGTCCGCTGCTTTTCTATAAGGGTCCGCCCATCAATTGATTAAGGAGGTCCCGCAGCGCCATCAGGACGAAGCCGAGATTGTTTTGCGCCTGGGCTGTCGAGCCGGCCTTGTGCCAATCCTGGGGCGGGACCTTCAGACTCCCGTCAGGGTTCAGGAGCTGGCTTTTGGCGAGCCCCGCGCCGTAGATGTCGTCGAAAGGGCTGGCCTCCACGAGAACCGCATCCCCGGTGGAGAGGAGGGCGTCCACGATTTCAAGATCGGACTGGAGCTTGCCAAGGTTTCCATGCCAGAGGATCTCGCGGAAGGAATTGTCCCAAACGGCTTGGTCAAAGCCCAAGACTTGTTTGCCCATGGCCTTGCATTTTTTCGGGTCGGGCTCCCGCATGATTGCGTCATACATCTTATAGTCCCTGAAAAGCAGCGCCTTTTCGGACATCATGTATTGCTCGGCGGTGATGTAGCTCCGCCCGTTGACCTGAAACGGCCTGTTGCGGTACCATTGTGAGAAGCATCGATTTTCCTCGCCCTCGTCGGCCTTCCAGAAAGTCACGAATTTAAGATGTTTCCCACTCGCCGTGGCGTTGATCAGCCAGTCAATGTCATAGCGGTTATAAAACTTCTTTTTGTGTGGCGCAATCACGCCCAGGTTGCCCAAAGTCAAAGCACGAACAATTTCCTCAGATCGGGCATGATCCAAGTTTTCCATGATACGCATCTCCCCAGCACTCATTACCTCGCCTTATCAAAAAGGAGCGATTAGGCGGATAAGCCCATGTTACCTTGCCCTGGCGGGAAAGTCAAGTCATTTTCCGTCTTTGGTCTTCATTGCCGCAAAAAGTTTCGGCTGATTTTATAATTTTCCAAAAATCTGCCGAAAAAAGCAATTGTGGATAATGCCGAAGGTGCATTATTTCGATGCGGGCCTCGTTCGCTACCTGACCCGCATCTTCGGCGTCATCGACAAATCACCTCTTGCTTTTTTGCTACTGGATAATGTAGAAAAAACGAAGGCAGTTAAAGAATTGAAAGATGTGTTGTAGTCCTACCGTTGCTTTTACCCGTGTTTCTGATTTATAATTGACTTTATTCGCAATCGAGCTTATAATTGAATGTGGAGTTCATTTGGCTTATTTTTAGTGGGGAGTGGTTAAGACGGAATACCTTTCGATAAGACAAACCGCTGAAAAATGGGGGTTATCCAAAAGGCGCATTCAAGTATTATGCGCTGAAAAGCGCATACCTGGCGCTGTGAAAGTGGATTCCTCCTGGGTAATCCCCACAAATGCTGAAAAGCCAAAAGATGAGCGAATTAAATCGGGGCGATATGTCAAAATGGCCGGCAAATCAGATTTTCAAAAACCCTGAATTATAGTAGCAAGCGGCAGTAACTTTCGTAAAGAAGCGCCTGAAGCAGGCTCTGACCGGACAATTCAGCAATGGAGGCAGACAATGACATATACGAATTTTGTCAAGAAGACAATATGCAATTTGAGCGAGTCGATGTTTGAAGAGCTCAAACAGTTGTTGCTCGGAGAATACATATCATTCTCCATCATAGACCACAAGGATGTCACCATCAATATTCTTGCAGAGAAGGTCTGTGATTACTTTAGTATGCTTGAGATCAAAACCGGGAAGGCGTTCGATAAGCATATTGAGTCCTATCTGAGCGACTTGGATTCCATTGTGAGTCCACATATTGCCAAAACGCCGCAGGCTAAAAAGGGAGACAAGGCTCTTGTTGCTGTTCCCCGGTCAAGGAGGTATTACGAGAAGGCCATTACTGTCAAAGGGGTTAAAAAGCCGTCCCTGTCTCAACTTATTGATTATTCCCGGATTATGATGTGCCTCTACGCTGCGGCCATCAAAAACGAAGGTAAGCCGATAGATAATTTCGATTATGCCGCAGAATGTCTTGCGCTGGCGAGCATCGTTGACGCCCTGAAAAGCGAGGAGGTTTCGGTTGTGTTTCCTCCATCAAAGAAGAAGCGGTTTGACACGAAGGAGCTATATAGCGACGACGTGTGTACCTTGATTTTGTCGATTCTGTTCCTCTGCTCAATTATCAGCGGAAAAGTAGAAGGAGAAACCGATCATGAGTGATACAGTGGTTATAGAGACTTTGGAGCAACTGAAAGCATATTTGAATGAAAAAGGCGTGCTGGAAATTGCAATCAGAAACCGGAACAAACGGTTCAAAGTCTTTCAGAAGGTCATGATCAATGATCTTCCGGAAACGCAAGGAAAGGAGCTTACTCAAAAAGTCATTGAATTGCTCAATAAGAATACGATGATGAATGAACGAAACCTAAAGCTTTTTAGTAATGTGGCAAAACTGGAAAAGATCGGAATCCTGCTGAACGGCCTGAACCTATGCGCTAGCTGCGCCGGTTTTGCAATTATGTACGCGAAGCTGGATGCGATGAGCTCGGAAATCAATCAACAGCTTTACCAGCTCCAGAAAACAGTAAAGCAGACTCAAGATATCCAGAATGATTACGAGTATAATAAAGTGCTTGCGGAACATATGGATATGCTAGACAGCCAGCGCAAACATCAACCTTACTCTGAAGAGAAAATGCGCGAACTTGTCGACCGAGAGTATAATGTCCTGGCGCTTCTGATCAGCTCTTTCCAAAAGGATATCTCAGGAGATCAAAGCGCATCAATCCTTTCAATCTTTTCTATGCTTGCGATGTTTACAGTGTCCCTGCGTAATTTTGATGAACTGTATTATTTCAACAATCATCAGGCGCTGGGAGAAAAAGACGTATGGCATCTGGCTCACGAAAAATGGATGAGCGTATATGACACTTTATTCTCTGAATGGTTTATCGAAAAGCTACAGGACTACGGAACATTCGAAACAAAGCTGTCAACGCAGAGCGTCGACGTTTACTACACAAGCTTGTTGGATCAGGTAGCCGATTTGAGAAGCGAAATTGAAGACAACCAGGCATTGATGATTGCCATAGGGGACCTTGAGCTTTTCAGGCAATTTAAAGAAATGAGCGCAAAGGAAGTCGCTGATTCCATTGAGTCGGCGTACAGAGAAGCCGGAAGGGATTTAGATGAGGAAACCGTCAAAGCGGCATATCAGGACGCCATGCAGAAGGCGGCAATGGCATAAGGTGACCAACTATGGATATTTCAGTCAAGAATGCTTTTGAGGAGCTGATAAAAGCATGTGAGCGAGTAGACGCTCTCCAGCAAAAACAAAAAAATGGATTATCCCTGAAAAGACTTCTTGCGGCGGATATTCATGCCTTTATATGTCAGATTTCCAAATCCGGGGCCGAGGAAAGATATAGCTACTTCAATGAAGTGTACCAAGGCGGGGCATACCCATCCTCTGAACTGGATCGTACCGAAGAAAATGGTTTGCCCAGAGCATTTGTTGTTCTAAAGGAATTTGATAGCACTGTACGAAACAAGAACAGAGTGCAGACGGCGGGCCTTTTTGTGTTTTTCATTTCCGAACTGGGGAAATACTATTTGTTCAGCAGATTTGATAAAAAAGAGGTTGACTCACAGAAATACATAGACTATATCCGGTTTTTACAAGATGCTCTGCCTCGCCATGATGAAGATCGACCCAACGATCATGCAAAGACCGCAACAGAGGCGGCACCGCAAAAAAAGCCGTCACAGCAGATGGATTTGGCGGCGAGCGGGAACAGCGAAGAGCCTATGGAAACCGTACAGGAGGATGTACCGGAAGAAACCTTAGAGGAACTGTTGGAAAAGCTGAACGCTTTAATTGGGCTGGCAGGAGTAAAGCACGAAGTTACGACGCTTATCAATATGATAAAGATAAAGAAAATTCGTGATTCACGTGGTTTGAAAACTGCCAGCATATCCAAGCATCTGGTTTTTCTTGGCAATCCAGGGACAGGGAAAACAACTGTCGCAAGGCTGCTATCCAAGATTTATAAACAGCTTGGCGTTCTCGAAAAAGGACAGCTGGTGGAGGTTGACCGTGCAGGCCTGGTTGCCGGATATGTTGGACAAACAGCGCTTAAGACCAAGGAAAAGATCGATGAAGCGATGGGCGGCATCCTGTTTATTGACGAAGCCTATACTCTGGCAAAAGGCGGCTCGGACTTTGGGCAGGAAGCTATTGATACCATTCTGAAAGCAATGGAGGATAATCGAGAGAACTTAGTCGTAATTGTTGCCGGATATCCAGAACCAATGGAACAGTTTCTGAGATCAAATCCGGGCCTCAAATCCCGCTTTAATAAAAACATCATGTTTGATGACTATACAGAGGATGAACTGCTGCATATCTTTCATGCTTTCTGTAAACCATCCAGCATGAAACTCAGCGAAGATGCAGAGCGTTGCGTCAAGGCGTACTTGCACTGGCTCGTTCAAAACAAATCAGAGAACTTTGCAAATGGACGTGAAATGAGGAATCTGTTTGATCTGGTGTATTCAAACCAAGCAAATAGACTGGCTGAAAAAGCGGATATTTTAGCGGATCTTTCAAATGAAGAATTAAACGAAATCGCCAAGGATGATCTTCCCGTATGGGTAGTCCATCCGCAGAGTAATGCGAATTAATCCTGCGATAACCGGGCGTTGAATACCACTGCGGAAACGATAGACAAAAACGGCGGTTGTCCGCACGATTGATAAAGACGCGCTGATGTGATAGATTTTTTTCAAAGTGGTTGAAGGGCGAGAGGAGCGCTAGCAATTCACGTTTGCTTTGTGAAACAGATTACAAAAGCGTTTTCTAGGAGGAAGACAATATGGGACACTGCGAATGGGCCTTCGCAAGCGAAAGGGACCGGTATTATCACGACCAGGAGTGGGGCGTTCCCGTACATGACGACCGCCAGATGTTCGAGCATTTGACGCTGGAGTGCCTTCAATGCGGCCTCAGCTGGGGGCTGATGCTAAAGAAGCGGGCGGTTTTCCGCCAGTGCTTTGATAACTTCGAGTACGACAAGATCGCCGCCTACGGCGAAGAGGATGTACAGCGGATTCTGCACACAGAGGGGATGCTGCGATCCGAGCGGAAGATCCGGGCGGTTATCAACAATGCCAGGTGTTATCAGAAAATCAGAGCGGCGTTTGGCAGCTTCTGCGATTACCTCTGGGCCTATACCGGCGGGAAAACCGTCCTGTACGACGGCCACGCCGACGGCGCGATACCGGTCAGCAACGGCCTTTCAGACAAAATCAGCCGTGACCTGAAAAAGCGGGGGTTCAAGTTTGTGGGGGCGGTGACCATCTATTCCCACCTCCAGGCCTGCGGTATCATCAATGACCACGCCGCCGAGTGCCCCTGTTATAAGAAAATCAACGAAACCTATCCAACCGTAAAAATGGCACCCGATCAGGAAGTGGGGCAACCCGGCGGGGAAAACGCAAACTAGAACGGTTCATGAGGACCCGAATAAACAATACAAAAGCCCAAAAATGCCGTGCTGAAAATCTTCAGCACGGCATCTTTTGAGAAAACTCTATTATGTCGTCTCCCGTTCCAGGACGCATGGGGAGGTACAGTAGGACTGCGTTAAAAGATTTGGCTTTCGGATTCTCTGGAGGACAAACCGGGCGGCATTTACGCCCATGTCGTGCATATCCACTTCGACCGCGGTGATCGTGGGGTCTGTCAGCATGGAAAAGGGGTAATTATCAAAGGTCAGCAGCGCGATATCCTCCGGGATCTTCATTCCCAGCCGCCGGATGTGCTGCAAGCAGTGAAGCGCGAGGTGGTTGTTGCTACACAGCAAAACCTCGGGACGGGCCGGTTTCATCAGCAGCCGGTCCAAGGCCTCGTCATCCAGCGCGTAGGGCGACTCGTTGCAGACCACCTCGATGGGCAGCTCCTCCTCGGCCATGGCCTGCTTGATCCCCGTTAAGCGGCTCTGGGATAGGGAATCGTCCTCCTGACCCATGATCAGAGCCATTCGGCGATAACCCTTATCCAGCAGATAGTTGGCGGCCAGTTGCCCGGCCTGCTCATGGTTGACGTCGATCCAGCAGACATTGCAGCGAAATCCGGGTTTCCCAATCACCAGATAGGGGAAGTCCACACTGGAAAGGATTGAAGCCAGCTCCGTGCTGAGAATATGGGCGTGGATGATCAGGGCGTCTGCCGACCGCTGCTGGATGATGTCCCGAATGTACATGGGCGCGGCCTGCTTCGATAAGGGCTTCAAGGTCAGAGCGTAATCCTTCCCATCCAGATAGGTGGCGATCCCGGAAATGATCTCAAACATATGGGGATTCTCAAAGGCGATATTCTGATAGAAATCCGTTATGAAAAGGACTGTGCCGCTTGCTTGACGGGCAAAATTTTTCGCGCGCGCGTTGGGCCGGTAGCCCAGCCGGTCCGCGATCTGGCGGATCATTTCCTTGGTCTGCTCCGGGATGGTATAGCTGTCATTTAACGCCTTGGAAACCGTGGCGATGGAGACGCCCGCTTCCTTCGCCACATCATAAATCGTCACCGCCATTGAGCAATTCCTCCCGTACTTCATATTCCCACGCTCCGATTATGCCATGTTTTTCGCCCTTTTTCAAGAGCAATCTGCCCTGTTGCGGCGCCCGGATCGGCGCGTCGCCCAGATTCATGGTCACGGTGATCACTTGATCCTTCCAGGCGCGGATGTAGCTGTAAACCTTATCGGAGGCGATCGTTGTTCGGAAGCTGCCATAGCGCAGGGCCGGATGGGCTTTTCTCAAAGCGATGAGCTTGCGGTAGATCTCTTCCAGGGGGTGCGTTTTTGTCCAGGCCATGGCCTGGCGATACTCCCTTTCCGTTGTACCGCAGAGGCCCTTCTCGTCTCCATAGAACACGCAGGGCATTCCGGGGAAGGTCATTTGCAACAGCACGGAGAGCTCCATTTTGTCCGTGCTCTCCCCGCACAGCGTCAAGTACCGGCTGACGTCGTGGCTGTCCAGCAGGTTCAGCTGGGCATACAGGGCATTTTCCCGATAGCGAAGCAGCAGGGTGGATACGTTGGCGTCAAATACCTCCGCGCCGACGGTTTCCTCCGCGAAGAATCTTCGGCAGTAGCGGCGGAAATCGTAGTTCATGGCGCAGTCCAGCATATCGCCGTTTAGATAATGGGCCGCGTTTTCCCACACCTCTCCAACGATCAGGGCGTCGGGTTTGGCCCCCTTCACCGCGGTGCGAAAGGCCCGGAGAAAACCGTCGTCCAGCTCATTGGCCACGTCCAGCCGCCAGCCGTCAATATGAAATTCACGAATCCAGTAGGTCCCCACATCACAGAAATATTGCCGCAAATAGGGATCGGCCGTATTGGTTTTCGGCATGTTGGGCACATAGGAAAAGCAGGTATATGCGGGGTATTCGCCCGGACCCGGAATACGGGGGTTTTCCGGAAGCTGATAGAAGCAGGCATAGTATTTTGAACCACGGCCATGCTCTAATACATCCTGAAAGAGAAAGTGGCTGCTGCTGATGTGGTTGAACACCCCGTCCAGAATGACCCGGACCCCCAGGACGTGGGCTTTTCCCACCAATTCCTTCAGATCCTCCTTGGCGCCCATTTGCGGATCGATCTCATAATAATCGAGGGTATCATACCGGTGGTAAGACTCCGCCTTGAAGATCGGATTCAGATAGACGCAGTTGAACCCCAGGGAGGCGATATAATCCAGGTTCTCCGTGATCCCCCGGAGCGTACCGCCCAGGCCCACGGGAGACTTGCCGGAAAGACTTCGTTTTCCGTCTGCGAAGCTGTCGGGAAAAATGTTGTACACAATGGCGTCTTTTGTCCATTCCGGAACCACCAGCCGGTCCGCCCGATGATTGAAGGGGAGCTGAAAGTAATCCGCCCGGTTGGGCTTCCCAACCATTTCATAGCAGTCTCCGTAGTAGGACAGGGTCTCGACCCCATCGGACAGCTCAAAGTAATACGCGATCCGCTCAAAGCGGGTTTCTAAGCGGATCTCATACCAGTCAAAGTACCGATTCTCCCATATTCTCTCCATCGGGACACAGAAAAATTCCAGCTCCGGCGTCATGATGGCCCGATCCGCGTAATAGAACTTGCAGCTTCTTGCCTCGCCCCTTCCGGTCCGCAGGCGGAAGACATAGTGGGTATCGTCCAAAGCGAAGGCGTATTCGCTTAACGGTCTGTGAAAAATTGTAGCGGGATTCATCGCTTATCCTTTCACAGAGCCGCCGACAACGCCGGCGACGTAGTATTTTTGCATCCGAATGAAGAGCAGGACCACCGGAATCGCCACAATGACCGCGCCGGCGCAGAAGACGGTGTAGTATTCGTAGATATTGGTCTTGTCCACCATCGTGTACAGGCCCTTGGACACCGTGAAGTTGTTGTAGTTATCCTTCATAATCACCGACACAAAGATGTAATCGACGATGGGGTTGATAAAGGCGTTGATGGCGGTGGTGGCAATGACCGGCTTGGAATTGGGCAGAATGATTTTCCAGAAGATCGTGCTGTTGGAGGCCCCGTCCAAGATGGCGGCCTCGTCCAGGGATTTGGGGATGGTGTCGAAATAGCCCTTGGCGATGTAATAGTTTAGAGCCGCGCCGCCGGAATAGACCAAAATCAATGCCAGCAGCGTCTGATCCAGATTCACCGCCTTCATAAAGTGGTAGATGGCGATGATGCTCATAAATCCGGGGAACATGCCCAGGACCAAGGACGCGTTCATCAGGAATCTCCGGCTGGGGAAGCGGAGCCGGGAGTACACATAGGCGACCATCAGCGTCAGGATCGTTGTGATGGCGCAGCTGCACCCCGCCACCAGCAGGGTGTTGCCGAACCACCGGGGAAAATCAAAGAGCTTCCGATCTGTAAACAGCCGGACGTAGTTATCAACTGTAAAACCCTTGGGCCACAAATAGGGGGTGTAGGCCCCCTGCTCCGCCCGGAAGGAGGAGAGGACCAGCCAAAACACCGGGACCAGCCACAATATCGCCAGCGCCGCGATGAAGACGTTCAGCGCCACCGCGGAAGCCCGCTTTCTTAATCGACCGTTTTTCATTGAAACTGATCCTCCTTCCGAACCGCGCCGATCCGGTTATAAACGAACAATGAGCAGGTGCTGACCAGAACAAAAATAAAAATGCCGATGGTGGAGGCCAGGGAGTAGTCGTTCCGGTTCACGGTCAGCTTGTACAGCCATGTCACCAGCAGGTCCGTTTTGCCCGCCTGATAGTAGTCCAGGGAGAAGGGGCCGCCGGCGGTCAACAGATAGATCACATTGAAGTTGTTGAAATTGGTCACGAAGGTCGTGATCGTCGCGGGAGCGGTTACAAAGATCATATAGGGCAGGGTAATGGAGGTGAATTTCTTGATCGGACCCGCCCCGTCAATTTCCGCGCTTTCATATAGCTCCGCCGGAATGTTCATCAGCACCCCGGAGAAGGTCATCATGGTGTAGGGGATGCCGATCCACATATTGACCACCACGACCACGATCCTGGCCAGTGTGGGGTCCAGCAGAAACGGCAGCGGCTGGCTGATCAGCCCCAGCTTTTGAAGCAGCACGTTTACCGCGCCGGCAGGCTCCAGGGCCCGGGAAATCAAAAGCAAGCTGACAAACTGGGGAATCGCGATGGCGATAATGAAGCAGGTACGCCAAACCTGCTTCAGCTTCACCATCTTGTTATTGATGGCGACGGCCAACAGCATCCCTAGAATGTAGTTGGTAAAGGTGGCGAGGATCGCCCAAACAATGGTCCAACCCAAAAGGCCAAAGAAGGTATGGGTCTTGATCTCGTTGCCCAGGAAAATGTCCGTCACATTGGTCATGCCGACCCATGTGAACAGGTTGCCGGGGGGCTGATGATCCGCGTCAAAATTGGTAAACGCGATGAGGATCATGAAAATGATCGGCAGCAGCGTAAACAGTACCAGGGTAAGCATGGGCATGGCGAGCAGGGCCACATGAAACCGCTCATGGGCCAGGCGCTTTAGATCGTCCCGGAACCCGGCAACCTGCCGACCCTGCTCCGTACACTTCTGCGCGTTCCAGGAATCCCGGATGTTGGAATACCAAATGTAGAGGAACACGATGACAACGGCCAAGGAAAGCACGCTGTACAGTAAAATGAGCATGGAATTATCGCCGGGGAACCGCTGGAAGATTTGCAGTTCCTCATTCCATACTTTTTTCTGGGTCTCCGTACCCAGGGTATTGAACTTGCTGAGATAGGGAAGGGCAAAGCTCCCGAAGAAATAGAAGAACCCGATTTCCGTCAGAACGTAAATCAAACCCCGCGCGTACTGCTTGTATCGGATGCAGCCTGCCCCCATAACAAAGAAGGAGAGGCGGGTCCAGATACTGCCCTTTGCCGCGGCGGAAAAAAGTGCGCTCGGCCTATTCTTTCTGCGCATGATACACCTCCTCTGACGCAGGAGAAAAGGGGCCGTTGCCAGCCCCTTTCCCGAAATGAAGATGATCTTAGCCTGCCAGAGCCTGCGTGACAAACTGGTCCAGCATTGCTTGTAGATCCGCGGTGGAGTGGGCTTCCAGCTCGGCGCCGAAGGCTTCCGCGGGCGTCCAGAAGCCGCCGAGAACCATCTGGGAGATCGCGAATTCACTCTGGGCACTCAGCGCCTGGAGCGCCAGGTTGGAGGCGATGGTTTCATCAGCCAGGGCGTTGACGTTGGAGGGACCGTAGTTCAGGACCTTGTAGCGCTCGATCTGAGCGGCCTCGCTGGTCAGGTATTCAGCCAGTTCCATGGCGTCCACGGGATAGGCGGTCTGGGAGTTGACCCCGTAGATTTTGCAGCCCAGGAAGGAACCCATCTGGACCTGCTTTCCGTCGCAGGTGAAGGTGGGCAGTTTGCAGCAGCCATAGTTGTCGCCCAGCTTTTCCTGGATCGCGGCGGCCATCCAAGTGCCGGAAACGCCGCAGGCGATCATGTCGCCAATGCCGCCGGCCAGAACGGAATCGTCGCCGGTCACAAACGCGGGATCGTTGCAGAACGCGCGGATCGCCTCCGCGGCGGCAAGGCCGTTGGCGTTGTTAAAGTCAATGACCTGCTTGCCGTCTTCGATGGTCAGGGTGCAGCCGTTGCCCAGGAAGAAGGAAGCCAGATACCAGCCGTTGGAAATGTCCATGTGGACCTGCTTGCCGGCGGCGTTGGCGGCTGCCAGGATGCCATCCAGAGTGGCCAGATCCTCTTCGGTGAAGACGGACTTGTCATAATAGAGGAAGTAGCCGTTGTCGGAAGTCATGGGGTAGCCGTACAGGGTGCCTTCATAGGAGGCCGCGCCAATGGAGCCGGGGGTGTTGGCGGCAATGATCGCGTCGGTGTTCCGGGTCACCTCGTACAGGGCGTCCGCCTTTACCAGATCGACCAGCTGATCGTCCGCGAACAGGAACACGTCCGCCGCCGCGGCGGGATCTTCCAGATAACGGGACTTCCCATCAACCGCGCCAACAGCGCCATACTCAAAGGTGTATTCCTTCTCGGGATGGGCGGCGGCAAATTCGTTGCAGAGCTTTTCGGTCAGCTCCAGTTCGCCCTGATCGGCCCAGACCTTCAACGTGACCTTTTCCTTTTCAGTAGGGGTTTCGGAAGGATCGGGGGTTTTGGAGGGGTCGGGGGTATTGGCCTGCCCCTTGGTTTCTTCGGTGGAGGGATTGGTTTCAGGGGACGTGTTGGCGCATGCCGATAGCATGCATACGGTCATCAATACTGCCAACAGCAGCGCAATGATCTTTTTCATATTCTTCCGCTCCTTTTTATTATTCTCACAAAAGGCGGAGGCCTTTTGTTTCTGCCATTGTACATATTGCAAACAAGCAAGTCAACTAAAATATAGGAAAGCGTTTTCCCGGCGGCCGGGCCTCGTAGGCCGTCAAAATCCGCAACGCCGTAAACAAAGAAATACGGCGTGCGGGATCGATTTTCTTTCTGTCTGATGCAGATGATCTGCAAAAACTCTTGGACCAATGCGTTTCTTGCTGCAACAGTTCGAAATCTGTTGCCGCGGCCCCGCTACTACCAGACGGCACGAAGAAGCTTAAAAAGGTAAAAAATGCCGAACGATTTTCCGGTATTTTTCTGTACGCCCTTGAAAAACGTTATCATATATGGTAACATAGGAGAGAAAACCGAGAGATGGGAGGGATCGCTTTGCGCAGGCAGGAGATAATCGCGCAGCTCGTAGAGGCGCGGCTGGAAAAAGGAATCTCACAGGCAGAGCTTGCACGGATGATCGGCACTCAACGGTCGAGCATTTGCCGGTTGGAGAGCGGCGCACAAAATCCAACGCTGGACATGGTTTTGAAAATCGCCTCCGCCCTGGGAAAGACGGTTTCTCTTTCATTGGAGGATCAGGAAGAAATGGAGCAGAACACTTACAGCCTCCGTATTTATGATATGGAGCTTATGAAATTCAAAATGGAAAAACGGGGTCTGGAAGGACTGGTAGCTGAGATCCTTTCGGTGAACGAGGATTCCCGCCACCTGCTTCCACTGGATATGGAATGTACCGGCGAGGGCGTGATGAAATGGCTGGAACGGCGCGTGATCCCGAAGAACCGCACATTTGTGGATGAGATTTTAAAAACGCTGGGTCTGAGCCATAATGACACCAAAGGAATCATCGATGTCTGCAAGGGACTGTCCCTCAACGACAGTTATTGGGTTGTGCCGGAAGATTTTGACGGGAAGTTTGCCGACTACAATCTGTATCAGAACCGCTTTTCGGAAATGCTGGCGCTGGTGGCCTATACCGGCGCGGGACAGAGCCGGGAGGCATTTACCACTTCTCCGGAGCTGACCACGGGCGGGATATTGCCAAAGGCATGGCGTCTCATCGAGAACGACGGCATTTATCTATATAAGGGCGGTTCCAGCGGCGCGTCCAACACGGGCCGGGAACCCTACTGCGAATACTATGCCTCGCAGATCGCGGAAACTATGCGTCTGAACGCTGTTCATTATGAGTTAGAGAATTGGAAAGGAATCACGGCGTCCAAATGCGCTCTATTTACCGATGTGGACACTTCCTACATTCCCATCGGTAGGCTGATTAAGAGCGGCGGAATTCAGAAGTGCCTGGAATACTATGACGCGCTGGGCCCGGAATACGGGGAGCAGCTTCGTAGTATGTTGGTGTTCGACGCGCTGATCTACAACGAGGACCGGCACTTCGGAAACTTTGGCCTCCTGCGGGACAATCATACCGGCAAGATCAAGGCCCCGGCTCCCATCTTTGATAACGGTCTGTCTCTGCTGTGCTATGCGGGACGGGAGGAATTGGGGGATTTTGAAAAGCTGCAAGAGTATGCCGAGACCCGCACGAATCCCTACCGGCTTTCTTTTGAGGAAGTCTGCGCCGCCGTGATGGGCGCAAAACAGAAGGAGCAGCTTCGCCGGATGATCGGATTCACATTCAAACGTCACCCATCCATCAATCTCCCGGAGGAACATCTGCGGGCGCTGGAAAAGCTCCTGGAGATCCGCGTTCGGAAGCTGCTGGCAATCCCCGCAAGAGGGAAAGCGGCAAGGCGCAGGGAAGATATCAAGTAATGAAACAGCATGGGCGTCAGTAGCAATGAAAATACCTGCCGCTGGACGATTTTCAGGGGAGAGGGGCCTACCTAGCGGCTGCTGTGTACGACGCTTTGGCGGAGGACTGCGTGGAAGACTTCCCCTGGTTTTTTGATCCATACTGCGCAAAATAAGCAAAGCTGTTGACGCGGAACAGGGTCCGTCGGCACTGCCGGCGGGCGCTGTTCTTTTCCCCACAGGGGGCAATTTTGCGGATTGTGGGGTAAAATCGACTGATTATGTTGAACATGATGCTTTTCTCTGTATTATTTTGTAGAATAATAAGAACCTAGGGGAGGGGGGTGCTGACCGGTGTATCACATTGCCATCGTGGAGGACAGCCCGGAGGAATCTAAGCGGCTGGAGGACTGCGTCGCCAGGTATGCCGAGGAGACGGGTACCGACATGCGCGCCACCGTGTTTTCCCGGGCGGCTCCCTTTCTGAGCAAGTATAATTCCCAATTTGACGTCGTCTTTCTGGACATTCAGCTGCCGGATATGAATGGCATTGAAATTGCCAAGAGGGTACGGGAAAAGGACAGCACGGTGGTCATCATTTTCGTCACCCATCTGGCGCAGTATGCCATCCGGGGCTACGAGGTCAATGCCATGGACTATGTGATCAAACCCATGGAGTATTCCGCGTTCCGCCTAAAAATGCAGCGGGCCATTATCCGCTGCCAACGGGAGGCCCAGAGTTATATCACCTTTTCCAACAACAACCATTATGTCCGCCTGAAGGCCTCGGAGCTTAAATATGTGGAGATCTTCCGCCACAGCATTCTTTACCACACCTGCTTTGGGGACTACACCGCCTACGGGACGTTGAGTAAGGTGGAGGCAGAGCTACCGAAGCACGGTTTTTTCCGCTGCGGAAGTTCCTTTATTATCAATCTGCGGTATGTGGACCGGATCAATGGCAGCGAGGTGGTGATCGGCGATGTCCAGATCCCCATCAGCCGCACCAGGAGAAAGGAGCTGATTTCAGCCTATCATGCGTTCTACGGGGACTTGGACGGCGATTCTGGCTAGGGGGTGACGGCTATGGAAGCGCTGGCATATTATGTGCAAAATGATCTGATCATGATCCTGCATCTGACAGCGGGCGTCCTGCTGGTGGGTCACAAGCTGCCCTGCCGAAACGGGCGCTGGATCCGGTTGCTGCTGACCTATTTGGTGAGCTTCGGATGGTCGGCGGTGTTTTACTATTGGGGGGTCGCGGATCCCGCTTCGCTGCTGGTGCGCTCCATTTTGAAGTATCTTTGCGTATTTGCCCTGGCGGTGGTGTGTGTGATGTTCTGTCTCAAGGTCAAGCCGCTGCAGGCGCTGTTCTGCGTGACGGTGGCCTACTGCCTGGAGCATATGACCCAGCGGTTGACGGCGTTGATGTGGTTCCACGGCTCCGCCGTCTGGTGGGTGCGGCAATTGTCCCAGATTGGCTGTGCCTTTGTGCTGTGGACGGTGCTGTATTGGCTGCTGATCCGGCACTTTTTGTGCCGGGAGGACGATGATTACCGGGACAATCAGAGCCTGCTCTGGCTGTCTCTGGTGGTGATTAGCGCGGATATTATTCTGAATACCCTAGGGATGCACCTTGTGTTCCAGTCCGATCAACGGGACCCGCTGATTGTGGTCCACACCTTCTCCATTTTGTGTTCGTTTCTGGTGTTGGTGATCAGTATGTGTACCATCCGGATGAAATCCGCGGAGAAGGAGACGCTGATCGTGGAGCAACTCCTGCACAGCGAGCGGGAGCAGTTCCGGCGGGACAATGCGGTGATCGACACCATCAACGTCAAATGCCACGATCTGAAACACCAGATCGCCATGATCGAGACGAAGCTGGACCAGCAGGAGCTACGGGATATCCGCAGCGCCATCCAGATCTACGACAGCGGCGTGGACACCGGCAATAATGCCCTGGATGTGGTGCTGTGCAATAAAATGCTGCTCTGCACCGGCCGCCAGATCAAACTGACCTGCGTGGCCGACGGGAAGTTGCTGGACTTTATCCGGGAGGCGGATATTTATTCGCTATTCAGCAACATTCTGGATAACGCCATTGAATCCGTCAGCAAGCTGCAGGATCCGGAGAAACGGCAGATCACCCTGACCGTCAGCGCGGAGCGGGGCTTTGTCTTCATCCACGCGGAAAATTATTATGAAGGGGAGCTGCAATTTAAAAACGGCATTCCCGAAACGGGGAAGGCTGACAAGCGGTACCATGGCTTCGGCCTGCTGAGCATCCGTACCCTGGTAGAAAAATACGAGGGCGATTTGCGGATCAAGGCCCAGTCCAACATTTTCAAGCTGGATATCATGCTCCCTCTGCCCCAGTGATAAGGACGGCTCCGAATTCCGGAGCCGTCCATTTTACAAGGCGTGTTGTGAAAACCGCCGATCATGTTGCGGCTGTTGCATTCTCTTTTGGCAAATGTTACGATGCTCCTGTCCATTTTCGGATGGAAATAAGGAATAAAGGAGAACATGAGCATGAAGAAGTCTACAAAGCTGTGGACCGTCCTCACCAGCGTGATGGCGGTGCTTCTGGTAGTCGCGATCATCGGGACCATGGTCGCGAATTATTTCGAGCCCGTTCTGAACACGCTGCTGATGGCGTCCACCTCCAAGGTCGTGGAGTCCGACGATACCACCGACACGGAGTACTACAAAAGCGATTACACCTACGACCGCGCAGGCGAGGAAAAGCTGATCGCGGACTCTGAGGAGTTGTATCGCAACCTGGTGGAGGAAGGCGCCGCGCTGTTGAAAAATGAAAACGGCGCACTGCCCTTTGCCTCCACGGACAAGGCGGTCACCGTCTTCGGTACCGGCCTGAAGAACATTCCCAGTCTGGATGCGGTGCTCACCGACGCGGGCTATACCGTGAATGCAGAAATCTACGGCTATTATGCCGGTCAGGCCACCAACGGCCGGACCATCGTGGGCACGCCGGTTTGGGACGATTCCGTGCTGGGCAATGTCAGCGGCGATGTGGCCCTGTTTACCATCAGCCGCCGGGCCGGTGAAGGCACCGACGCTGCCCACCCCGGCGCAACCTCTCTGAACACCGCCACCGACCCCGCCAACGGGGACTACCTGGACATCTCCGAGGGCGAGGAGTCTGTCATGGAGAACCTGAAGCGGCTGAAAGACGAGGGTAAGTTCAAGAAGATCGTGGTGGTCATCAACACCAGCAACATGGTCAACGGTGATTTCATCAATGATCCCCGCTTTGGCATCGATGCCTGCTGAACCATAGTCAATAAAGTGGACAAGTAAAATTCTGAAAGAAAATGGATTCAGCCTGGTTTGGGGGCAGGCCA
>CANQQI010000021.1 GCA_947625945.1 uncultured Oscillospiraceae bacterium | reverse complement strand
GGGCAAACGCGCCTATACCTGCCCGGTGGAAGTGTGCTAAATTTAAAATACAGACCGCGGCGGCTGCCGCGGTCTGTGTTTTAGGCTATCGGAAAGGTTCAATATACCGATCTCACAGGTCTAAAGGATCCCATATAAGATGACGCCGGCCACGCCGGCGGCGGCCATAACATAGATGGGATTGGTTTTCCATTTGCGCAGTACCAGAAAGCCAAGCGTGAAAATTCCGACCGCTATGTAATCGATGCCGCCCAAATCGGCGGGCAGCGTTCTGCTTCCGTAAAAGGCCAGGATCATCAGAGAGATCCCCGCGGACGCGATCATTGCGATTACGGCGGGACGCAGGCCGCCCAGCACACCCTGGAGCATTGTCAGCTTGCGGTAGCGATAGTAGATCCCGGCCAGGGACAGAACGATGATACATGACGGGAGAATACATCCGACAGTCGCGACAATGGCCCCCGGGAGCCCGGCCAGCCGCGTGCCCACAAAGGTGGCCGCGTTGACGGCAATTGGGCCGGGGGTCATTTCCGCTATGGCCATGATATCCGCAAATTCCCGCATCGTCAACCAGGGGTGGACATCCACGACCTGGTGCTGGATCAGAGGCATGGCCGCGTAGCCGCCGCCGATGCTGAATAAGCCGATTTGAAAAAAGCTCCACAACAGTTCAAGATAGGCCATTTGAGTCACCCTTTCTTTTTTTGGCTTCCCGCAAACAGGCGTCCACGGCGCCAACGATACCGCATACCAGAATGATCAGGATGATATTCACGTTCCAAAATCGAACGGCAGCGAAGGACAGCACCAATATAGACAGGGGAAGCAGCCGCTTTTGCTTCAAAATATCCTGGATCATGCGAATCACAACATCGCAAATAACCGCCGCTACACCGCAGAGCATCCCCGCCATAAACATACTGACAATTCGGTTATTCCGGAATGTCTGATAAAAAAGGGAGACGATCGAAATGATGATGAGCGGCGGCAGTATCGCCCCCAAAACCGTCAGCGCCGCGCCCGGAATACCGGCCACGTGATACCCAACCAAAATAGAGGCGTTGACCGCAATGGCACCGGGCGAGGATTGGGCGATAGCGGTCAGATCCATCATCTCATCCTCGCTGATCCAATGCAGCTTTTCCACAAATTTCTTCCGCATCAGCGGAATGATCACAAAGCCTCCGCCAAAGGTACAGGCGCTGAGCTGAAAAACGGATAGAAACAGCTTTGCGTATACTTTTTTGTCTTTCAAAAGGATCCCTCCCTACAAAATACAGTATAGCACTTGCTTTTTTGTTTGGGAAATAATATAATTTAATATAAACTATAAGAAAAATCATATAAGGAGGGATCTCGTTGACACTGCGGCACATGAGGATATTCCTTTCGGTTTGCGAACACGGATACAATACGACGAGAGCGGCGGAGGCCATGCACATGACACAGCCTGCTGTCAGCCTGACGATCCGGGAGCTGGAGCAATACTACGGCGTAGCGCTGTTTGAACGGATCGGCAGAAGATTGAAGATTACGGATACGGGGAAAATGCTGCGCGAGTATGCGTCCCATATTTGCGAGCTTTTTGACGACCTGGAGAAAGGCCTGCGAAATCAGGACGCTTTGGGCACGCTGCGGGTAGGCGCCAGTGTTACTATTGGCTCCCAGTTTCTTCCAAGCTATGTAAAGACGTTTTACTGCCGGTATCCGGGAACGGAAGTAAAGGTGCTGGTTGCCCCATCGGAGCAGCTTGAGCAGATGGTTTTGTCAAACGAACTGGATTTCGCGCTGATCGAAGGCGTGCCCCACAGCGATTCCCTGATCGCGGAAGGGTACATGGAGGACCACTTGACGGTTATTTGCCCCGCAGGCGGCGATTTCCGGCAAGGACAACAGCTCAGCATCGAGGAATTGAAAGAGCAGAAATTGCTGCTTCGGGAGCATGGCAGCGGCACGCGGGAGGTGTTTGAACGCGCGGTTGAAAGCGCGGGCTTTTCCGTCAGCCCCGCCTGGGAGGCAATGAGTACAAGAGCGCTGGTCAATGCCGTGATCAGCGGCCTGGGGATCGCGGTGGTTCCGTACCGCATGGTGCGCGGCCTTGTGGAGCGTGGACTGATCGTCGAGGTCGGTGTTGAGGGGCTGAATTTTCAGCGGCGGTTTCAGCTCATCTATCACAGGAAAAAGCATCTGACAGCGTCGGCAAAGGCGTTTATGGATCTGTGCCGGAATTACGAAAAGGAGTATCCGTTGCCAGAATACGATGGACAATAAAAAAGGCCAGCACGCGCTGGCCTTTTTATCATATAGATCGGCGTTCGGAACTTGACCGGAGGGCATGGATGGGAGCGTTTACTCATCCATATCAGGCGCTTCGATGAAAAATTTCCGGATCGCGGTGGCGGTGCCGCCGATGGCGCCGCCGAAGGGATCGTGAGGGAGGAAAACAAGCTGAATATCCTTGCAGTCGTATCCAAAGACATTCTGCTCCATGGTTCTTTGAACCAGGTTCTGGCTGCTTGGCGAGGTAAAGAGACGGGAGTCGATCACGATCGTTTTCGGGCTGATGAAATTCGCCAGATTTGCCACGCTCAAACCAATGCTCCGAATCGCCTTGCTGACCACAATGCTGGCCACCTTATCCCCAAACTCATAGGCGTTCAGAAGGTCCGTAAAGGACAATGCCTCGGGATCCGGACAAAGCTCCCGCAAAAGTGAGGGCATGCCGGCGGCCAATAGCTGCTTACACTGGCGGAGGATGGCGCTTTCACTGGCGACGGCATCCAAACAGCCCTGATTGCCGCAGACCTCGCAGACCGGCCCGTCGGGATCCCATACCATATGCCCCACCTCGCCTGCGCCGGCGGACGCGCCGCGAAGGATCTTGCCGTCTACGATCAACGCGCAGCCCAGGCCGTAGGAGACAAAGTAATAGAGCATCGGATCGCCGGAGATATCCTTGCGGAACAGCTTGCAGCCGATAGCCCTGGCACGGATGTTATTTTCAATGAGGACGGGCAAGCGAATACGGGCCTGCAAATCGGCGGCCAGATGGTGGTTGTTCCAGCTCCGGCGGAGATTGTTGTGGATGTACCCACGCTGTATATTGATAAAGCCGGGGAGGCAGACGCCCACACCACGGAGCTTTTTCTCACAGCCGGGCGTCTGCGCAAGAAAATCCCGGATCCCTCCGCTTACCTGCTCCAGCATCGTGTCATAGTCCGGATCCGCCGTTGCCTGTTCACTGTTCGCCAGTACTTTTCCCCGCAGATCGGTCAGTACATAGCTTGTTTTATACGGGCCCAGCTCCACGCCCGCAAAGTAGGCGTAATCGGGGACGAAATCCAGCATAACAGGTGGCCGTCCGGGCTGCTTGGCGTCCTCTTCTTCGGGGGCAGGTAACTCGTAGAGAACGCCCGCTGTGACCAGCCTTGCTACATTTGTTGTGATAGTGGGAAGGGATAAAAAGAGCTTTTGCGCTATATCTGTCCGGAAAACGGGGCCGTTTTCGTAGATGATCTCCCGAATTAATTGGCTGTTCCGCTGCTTTACGACAGACAGATTGCTGCCTTTTTCACTCATAACGAACCTCCGCTGGGGAATGTAGATAGTTTTATTTTAAGGGATAAATTAAAAAAAGCAATAGGGAATGGGCATAAAATGCAAAAATATTTTAGAATTTCAGGTATCCACCGTAAGCGAACGAAGCGGGAATGGAAAAACTTGGATAATTTATTAAATCAAAAAAGAAATATGGATACTTTTCACAAAGCCCTCGATAAATTATTGTACGAATATACGAAAACCGTCGGACAACCAGAAAAATGATTGACAAATTGAATAGAGCAAAGTATATTTAATTTACCGAGGAGCGAAAGGCTCCCATATATTGGCATAATTAAATAAATTATTTAATAAATTGTGCCAAGTATGTAAAAAACACAATATAGGAGGAAAAAACATGAAGAAGCTCATCGCGTTACTGCTGGCCCTGACCATGGTGCTCTGCCTCTTCGCCGGCTGCGTTGGCAGCAATGGCCCCGGCACCGAACCCAACAACACTACTGAGGGCGGCAAAGACTCCCCATCCACATCCGGTAATGCCTCCACCTCTGGCAATGAGGAAAAGCCCGAACCTGTCGTCTACTATGTCGGACCCAGAAGCGGCGGCCTGGCATGGAACCAGAGCAAGGAAGGCTTTGACGCCGCTGTTGCGGAGCTGGGCCTGAAGAACGCTTACTTCATCGCTCCCACCACCCCTTTCAACACCGCGGAGATCCTCGAGCTGATCCAAACCGCAATGACCAACAATGCCGACATCGTTATGGGTTCCTTCCAGGATCCGGTGATCTACGGCGAGATCATTAAGGAAATGCAGAGCAAGGGCATCATCGTGGCGGACCTGGGCAACTGGGCCGAGGGCTGCGACATCATGGTCGCCCCCTCTTATTATGATCGCGGTATGGCTTACTGCACCGAGGTCGCTGATCTGATGGCCGAGGGCGAAGAGATGAACATTCTCTTCCTGACGACGTCTGCGGGCAGCGCCTCCAACGCCATGAAGGAAGGCGTTGACGCCTACTGCGCCGAGCATGAGAACGCTACGCTGATCGACATGCAGTTCGTAAACGGCGACGCCATCCAGGGCTCCGACGTTCTGAGTGCCGCTTTGAAGGCCTATCCTGAGATCAACACCGTCCTGGTTGCCGACGCGACCGGCGGTCTGGGCGCCGCTACCTATGTTATGGAGAACGATCTGCAGGATGATCTGTATGTGATCGTCGAGAGTAACTCCGCCGACCTGATCAACGCCACCCTCAACGGCGGCGCCGATAAGCTGGTCAACTGGGAGTACTACGACATGGGCTATATGTGCCTGAAGAATGCCATTGACTATTACTATGGCAGAGAAGTGGAAGCCGAGACTGCGCCTGACTACGTTGTCATCACCGCAGAGAACGGTGAGCAGTACGCCGCGGATCACGGTCTGGATCTGAACGGCTGATTCCGAGTAAAAACGGCGGGGCAGTCCCCTTGGTCTGCCCCGCATTCTTTTAAACGATCCGGTAATTCCCGCCAGAAAAACAGAAAAAAGGAGTATTTTATGAAAGCACAAGAAGCAAAATCACCGCTGTTGGCAAAATCCATTGTCTCCCGCATCTTCTCCATTCGTGAGATGGGCACTATCATTCCTCTGATCATTTTGTACATTGTAATCGCTTTTGTAAATCCCAACTTCTTTGCGCCGGCAAACCTGATCGACGTCGTCCGGGCCACCAGCTACACCTTTATTCTGGCCGCGCCTCTGACCTGCCTGATGCTGACCGGTAACCGTGACCTGTCCGTCGGCGCCACCACCGCTCTGGGCGGCGTGGCCTGTGCTTGGGGCCTG
The DNA here is from genome assembly GCA_947625945.1 of uncultured Oscillospiraceae bacterium. Taxonomy (GTDB): domain Bacteria; phylum Bacillota; class Clostridia; order Oscillospirales; family Oscillospiraceae; genus Faecousia. The sequence goes on along the minus strand of CANQQI010000021.1, from coordinate 13,755 downwards.
ACCAGTCTGCACTGGGGCATCATCCCCTCCATTCTGCTGGGCCTGTTTGCCGGATTGGTCGTTGGCTTGATCAAGTGCTTTATCGTTCTGAATCTGAAGCTGCCCCCCTTCATCATCACCCTGGGCCTGCAGTACATCATCAACGGCTTCGTGCTGGTAACGACCCTCGGCAACCCCATCACCGGTTTCCCCAAGGCGTTTACCAACCTGGGTCAAGGCCGTGTATTCGGCGTGTTCTATACCATCATCTTCGCGCTGGTGCTGGGCATCGCCATTCACCTGATGCTGCGCTATACCCGTCTTGGCCGTGAGATCTACGCCACCGGCGGCAACAAGGAAACCGCCCGGCTGGCCGGTATCAACACCACCAAGGTTCTGATGATCGTCCATGTCGCCGCCTCCGTCTTCGCGGCGCTGGTCGGTATCCTGTACGCCTCCCGTTTCAATGCCGCCCAGTCCAATGCCGGCGCCGGCACCGAAATGACCATCATGGCTGCCATCATCATCGGCGGTACTTCCTTTGCCGGCGGCAGCGGCACGGTGATCGGCTCCCTGTTCGGCTGTTTGCTGTTGGCCTCTATCAATAACGGCCTGGTGCTGATGCATGTCTCCTCCTACTGGCAGAACCTGGTCTTCGGCGCGATCCTGGTCATCTCCCTGCTCCTCGATAAGATCCGTACCGACAAGAGCGGCGGTGGACTTTAAACGGCAGACCGTTTCAGAGGTGCTGTTATGAAAGAAAATGTATTGGAAATGCGCAATGTTACCAAGCGGTTTCCCGGCGTCACCGCGCTGAAAGATGTCTGCATCGATCTGCGTAAGGGGGAAATCCTCGGTATCTGCGGCGAGAACGGCGCCGGTAAAAGCACGCTGATGAAGGTGCTTTCCGGCAGTTATACCGCAAAAGAATATGAAGGCGAGATCCTGATCGATGACAAGCCCGTGTCTTTCACCAATGTCTATGACGCCCAGAAGTGCGGTATTGAGATGGTGTATCAGGAGCTGAACATGGTTCTTGACCTGTCTGTGGCGGAGAATCTGTTCGTGGGTAATCTTCCGCTGCGAAACGGCGTGGTGAATTATAAGCAGCTTTACAGCGATGCGGAGAAATTGCTGGAGCGTATCGGCTTCGACGTGAATCCCAGAACAATCGTCCGGCTGCTGAATAGCGGCCAGATGCAAATGCTGTCCATCATGCGGGCCTGCGCGAAAAACCCGAAGATCCTGATTATGGATGAGCCGACTTCCGCCCTGACGGATCAGGAAGTGGAAACGCTGATGAAACTGCTGAACGAGCTCCGTGACAGCGGTGTTTCGGTAATCTATATCAGCCATAAAATGCAGGAGATCTATCGGATCTGCGACCGCATTACCGTGATCCGGGACGGTCAGACCATCTCCACCAATGATATTGACAAGGTGCAGGAGCAGACGCTGATTGAGGAAATGGTTGGCCGGAAGGTGGAAAATATGTACCCGAAGGAAAACCACGCAACGAAGGAAGAGGTCCTCCGGGTGGAGCATTTGAGCGTGCCCCATCCCAATATCCACGGCAAGTACATTGTTGAGGATATTGGCTTTACGCTGCATAAGGGCGAGATCCTGGGCATCGGCGGCCTGGTGGGCGCCGGCCGCAGCGAAAGTCTTGCGGCAATCTTTGGCCAGTATGTCAAGGGTGTGAAGAAAGAGGTTTGGGTAGGCGGAAAGAAAGTAAAGATCACAAAGCCGTTGGACGCGATCCGTCATGGTATCGGCTTTATCACGGAGGAGCGGAAGCTGACCGGCTATATCGGCGTTTTGTCCATCCGGGAGAATATGTCCATTGCCAGCCTGAAAAAGCTCTCCGGCCTGATCCTCATGAAGCGGCGCAAGGAACGGGAGGAGACCGACAAGCAGTTCCGTCAGCTGCGTGTGAAAGCGCCGTCCAGCGAGACCAAGCTCTTCCAGCTTTCCGGTGGTAATCAACAGAAGGTCATTCTGGGCAAGTGGCTGATCAACGAGCCGGAGATCCTTTTCATTGACGAGCCTACCAAGGGTATCGACGTAGGCACCAAGGCTGATTTCTATCAGATCATGAATGAATTGACAAGCCGCGGCGTTTCCATTGTCATGGTCTCTTCCGATATGCCGGAGCTGATCGCCATGAGCGACCGCTGCATTGTGATCTCCGAAGGCCGCATTACGGCGGAGCTGGAGGGCGAGGAGATCACCGAGACCAACGTCATGCGCGCCGCAATTCAGGGAAAAAAATAGAAGGTAGATAACTATGCTTAAATTGGATTTGCAGGCGGTCGAGGCTTTTCTTTCCCGAGAGGCGATCGACTGGGAGCTGCGGCAGCAGGAGCGTCTGCTGCAGGCTGCGTTGAAAGGGGAGGAGCCCTATCGCGACAGCCTGGGCTGGTTACGTCCTGAAGAATGGGCATCAAATGCCGCAGTGGAGGAATTCCGGCAGCTTGCGGAGGAGATCCGCAGGGAGGCGGATGTTTTGGTGCTGATCGGCGTGGGCGGCTCCAACAATGCCGCCCGGGCCACCATCCAAGCGCTGTGCAACAGTGGCAAACCCCAGGTGTTATATGCCGGCACTTCCACTTCCGCCTATCCGCTGAATCAGGTTCTGGAACAGTGTGAGGGAAAATCGGTTTACACCGTCTGCATCGCCAAGAATTTTGAGACCCTGGAACCGGGGATTTCTTTCCGGGTCCTGCGGGAATATCTGCGGAGCCGGTATGGAGCGGATTATGCCCGGCGGATCGTAACGATCGGCACCATCGGCAGTCACTTTGATACCTTGAGCGCGGAACACGGCTTCCGGTTCCTGCCCTTTGCCACCAATATCGGCGGCCGGTTTACGGCACTCAGCAGTGTTGGCCTACTGCCCATGGCCGTGGCGGGAGTGGATATCCGGGAAGTTGTGCGCGGCGCTGAGGATCTGCGCCGACGTCTGATTGGAGAACCGGCACAGCAGAATGTGGCGCTTCGTTACGCCGTGGTGCGCAATCTGCTTTATCAAAAGGGTTACCGCGTGGAAATGCTTTCTTCCTTTGAACCCCAGCTCCAGGGCTTTTATCGCTGGTGGCGGCAGCTCTTTGCGGAGAGCGAGGGCAAGGACGGGCGGGGCATCTATCCCACCGCATCGGAATACTCCGAAGATCTGCACTCTGTGGGCCAGTATGTCCAGGATGGCAGCCGTATCCTGTTTGAAACATTTTTGGATGTGGAGACGCCTACCGCAAGCCATACCATGCCGAAAACCGATATTGACGATCAATTCGCCTATTTGGATGGCAAGGACTTTGCCCAGATCAACCGCAGCGCCTTTGAGGCTACCTTCCAGGCCCACAGCCGGCAGGCGCCCTGTATGCGGGTATCTGTCAGCACGCTGGATGCCTACCACATGGGTCAGCTTTTCTATTTCTTTGAATTTGCCTGCTACCTCTCCGGCCGTATTCTGGGTGTCAATCCCTTTGATCAGCCGGGCGTAGAGGCCTACAAGCAACTGATGTTCCAAAAACTCGGAAAATCCTAAAACATAAATCAGGAGGTCAATCACTATGCCGCTTGTACCTATGCGCGCCATTCTGGACGCGACTGAGAAATACAATTATGCCCAAGGTGCATTTAACGTCAATGCCGTTTGCCAGGCGAAGGCGGTTATTGAAGTTCATGAGATGTTCCGTTCCGCCGCGATTTTGCAGGGCGCGGATCTGGCCAATGCCTTCATGGGTGGCCGTACGGACTTCGCCAACGGCACCCTGGAGGATAAGAAAAAGGGCGCTCAGAACATCGCGAACGCCGTAAAGCAATACGGTGAGAGCAGCCCGATCCCGGTCGCGCTGCATCTGGATCACGGCAAGAATCTGGAGTCCTGCGTGGCCGCCATCTCGGGCGGTTATACCTCTGTGATGATCGACGGCTCCTCGCTGCCCTTTGACAAAAACGTGGAGTTGACCCGGGAAGTGGTAAAGTACGCCCATGAGCGGGGCGTTACCGTGGAAGGCGAGCTGGGTGTTCTGGCCGGCGTGGAGGATCACGTCTTCGCCGCCAATTCTACATACACCAATCCCATGGACGCGGTGAAATTCTTCCGGCAGACCGGCGTGGACGCTCTGGCCATCAGCTACGGCACCAAGCACGGCGCCAACAAGGGCAGGGATACCGTTATCCGCAAGGAGATCGCCATCGCCACCAAGGAGTGTATGCTCCATGAGGGTATCGAGGGAACCCTCGTCAGCCACGGTTCTTCCACCGTGCCTCAGTACATCGTCAAAGAGATCAACGCCCTGGGCGGCGATATCCACGACGCCTACGGCATCCGCAAGGAGCAGCTCAAAGAAGTCTCCAAGCTGGGCATCCGCAAGATCAATGTGGATACGGATATCCGCCTGGCGGTGACCCGGAATCTGCGGGAGCTGTTCCGGGATGAGCCCAAGCTCCGGGACAGCGCCTCCATCGGCGGCATTTACGAGCTGCTGGTGACCAATCCCTCCGCCTTTGACCCCAGAGTGTTCTTCCCGCCCATCATGGACACCGTGATGTACGGCAATGTGCCGGACGCGGATGTGGCGCGGATCGTCGACTGCATCGAGCGGGGCGTGAAGGAGGTCGTCGGCACGCTGATCGTGGAATTTGACAGCGTGGGCAAGGCGCCGCTGATCGAGGCGGTCACTCTGGACGAGATGGCCGAGCGTTACCGTAAGAAGGGGATCTGAAGATGGGCAAAAATATTCTTGTCGCCCATGGAGGCGGCCCCACAGCGGTGATCAACTGCTCTTTGCAGGGCGTGGTAGAGGCTGCCCGGGCATCCAAGCAGGTGGACAAGATCTACGCCGCCCGCTTTGGGGCGGAGGGCATCCTGAAGGGCGATCTTATCGACCTGACCGGCGTACCCGCCGAAACCATTTTCCGCCTGCGGGATACCCCTGCCTCCGCCATTGGCTCCTGCCGACGGAAGCTGGGAGAGAACGACTATCCCACCGTTTTGGAAACGCTGGAAAAATTCGACATTGACTGTTTCTTCTACAACGGCGGCAACGACTCTATGGACACCTGCCATAAGATCAACGAGCTTGCCAAGCGGGAGGGACTGGATCTGCGGGTCATCGGTATTCCCAAAACTATGGATAACGACTTGGAACTGACAGATCACTGTCCGGGCTTTGGCTCCGCCGCCCGGTACGCCGCCCTCAGCGCCGCTGAATTGGCGCTGGACGCCTCCGGTCTGCCCATTCATGTGGTGGTGCTGGAGTTGATGGGCCGCAACGCCGGCTGGGTCACGGCGGCCAGCGCATTGGCTGCCCGGCTGACGGACTGCGAGGTTTTGACATACCTGCCCGAGCTGCCGGTGGATGAGGACAAAATGCTCTCCGACATTGCGGCGGCCTACGCCAAGGGCAAGGGCCTGCTGGTCACCGTCAGCGAGGGCCTTTGCGGTCTGGACGGCAAGCCCCTGGCGGACACCGGCATTGTGGACGGCTTCGGCCACACGGTTCCCGGCGGTACCGCCCAGCACATCTCCGACGCGATCATGCAGAAGCTGGGACTGAAATCCCGGGCGGAAAAGCCGGGCTTGCTGGGCCGGGCCAGCATCCCCTATGCGTCGGCGGTTGACCGGGAGGAAGCATACGCTGTGGGCGCATACGCCGTACAGGCGGCTCTGGCGGGGGAAAGCGGCTCTATGGTTGCGATCAACGTCCAGCGGACGCCGGAATATCACAGCTCCCTGTCGCTGGTGCCCCTTTCTGATGTGGCCAACGCGGAGAAGAAATTCCCGCTGGAGTGGATCGTGGACGGCAACAAGATCGGGGACGCGTTCTTCGATTACGCGCTGCACCTAATGGGCGGAGATCTGCCAACGTATGCCCTGCTGAGAAAGTGAGAGGACGGCTATGAAGCACATTTATCTGAATCTAAAGCGATTTGATACCCCGGTGGAGTACGGCGGCGTGAACCGCCTGGCCCCGGTGAAGGACTGGGGCGCCGCCGTGGTGCGGGGCACCCAGGACGCCTTGAAAAAGTACGATCCCGCCAAGGTGGAGTTCGTCCAATATTTGCCGGAAGCGCACCTGCTGAACGCCGTGGCGGCGCTGAATTCGGGCAGCCCGGTGCAGATCGGCAGTCAAAGCGTCTACCGGGCAGACACCGCGGTGGGCGGGAATTTCGGCGCATTTACCACCAACCGTACCGCCAATATCGTAAAGGCCATGGGCTGTAACTCCACCCTTATCGGCCACTGCGAGGAGCGCAGCGATAAAAAGGGCATTTTGGCAGAGGCCGGTGTCACCGATACCGCCGCGGTCAATCGCCTGCTGAACCAGGAGATCCTGTGCGCCCAGAAAGCGGGCCTGACCGTGCTTTACTGCATCGGTGAGACCAGCGAGGAGCAGGAACGCTGGCAGGAGGTGCTGGGTGAGCAGTTGGACGTGGGCCTTGCCGGCGCGGACAAGAGCAAAATCGTCATCGCCTATGAACCGGTTTGGAGCATCGGTCCGGGCAAGACCCCGGCGGATAAGTCTTATATTGAAAAGATCGCCCGTTTCGTCAAGGCGCGCACCGGCGGCATGGATGTGGTATACGGCGGCGGCCTGAAGGCGGATAACGCCGCTATGCTGGCCTCCATCGAGGAGATCGACGGCGGTCTGATCGCCCTGACCCGGTTTGCCGGTGAGATCGGCTTCTACCCCGAGGAATATCTGGAGATCATTCGCCTGTATTTGGGAGAATAAAGGAGGAAACGGCATGAAATTGGAATTTGAGTACGGACACGGCAAGATGAGCGCCGAGCTGCCCGACACCACGGACGTATTCATCCCCGGCGTGACGGTGGCGGATCCACCCTGCCTGGAGCAGACCTGGGAGGCGTTGTATGCCGCGACTTTGGATAGTATCCGGCACCCTATCGGGATGCCCCCGCTGACGGAGCTCGCCCATAAGGGCAGCCGGGTGGTCTTTGTAATCCCGGACATTGTCAAGGGCGGCAATCAGCCCACCAGCCACCGCAAGGTCGCCATCCGTGCCTGCCTGGACGAGTTGTACAGCGTCGGCGTTGAGAAAAAAGACATTCTGCTGCTGTTCTCCAATGGCCTGCACCCCCGGGCAACCGTCGCGGAGATGAAGACTATTCTGGGACAGGAGCTGTTTGACGAGTTCTACTACTCCGGGCAGATCACCAGCCACGATTCCGAGGACTATGAACACCTGGAAGATCTGGGCTTTACCCCCCAGGGCGACCATGTGATCATGAATAAATACGTCTTTGACGCCGATGTGCCGATCCTCATCGGCCACACCCAGGGCAACCCCTACGGCGGCTACTCCGGCGGCTATAAGCACTGCGCCACCGGCATCAGCCACTGGCGCAGCATCGGCGCCCACCATGTGCCCCAGATCATGCACCGGCCCGACTTCGTCCCCGTGTCCACCGGCAGCGAGATGCGTCATAAATTCGACCAGCAGGGTATGTGGATGGAAGAGAAAATGGGCAAGAAGTTCTTCTGCTGTGACGCCGTGCTGGATACCAAGTCCCGTCAGATTGAGATCAACTCCGGCTGGGCCAAGGAGATGCAGCCCATTAGCTGGAAGGCTGCCGATAAGCGCACCTATGTCCACTGGGCGGAAAAGAAGTACGATGTGGTGGTATTCGGTATGCCCACCAATTTCCACTACGGAGACGGTATGGGCACGAACCCCATCCAGATGATGCAGGCCCTCTCCGCCCAGGTCATTCGCCATAAGCGGGTGCTGTCTGACCACTGTGTGTTTATCGTCTCCTCCATCTGCGACGGCTGGTTCCATGAGGAGCGCTGGCCGTATCTGAAGGAGCTGTACAAGATGTTCCAGCACGATTCCATGAACATCCTGCCGGATATGAACCGCTATGGTGAGTACTTTGCCACCAATGAGGAATATATCCGCAAATATCGTTTCGCCAACGCCTTCCATCCCTTCCATGGCTTCTCCATGATGAGCTGCGGCCACCTGGCCGAGGAGCACACCAGCGCCATCTACATTGTCGGCGCCCGAGAGCCGGGCATTGCCCGGAGCATGGGGCTGAAAACCCGGGCCACTTTTGAGGAAGCGCTGGCGGACGCAATGAAAAAATATGTGGGGCCGAACCCCAATATCCTGGCCCTGCCCCAGACCTTTACCACGGCTGCGGTGCATTTGTGCATGAAGGATCCGGCGCAGAACAGCCATTCCCGTGATGGCAGTGGGCATCCCTGCTGCGGCTAAAAGGAGGAGATTACTATGGAATATAGAAAAATATTGATCACCGCGCCGAAAACTGTGGAGTATGTTACCGACGTGTTGGATGAGACCAACATCCCCGCCGGGCATTTCCTTCTGAAAACCCTGTACTCCCAAGTGAGCGTGGGGACAGAGACCGCGATTTACCGGGGCCAGGAGGCTTGGTTCAAGCTGCCCGGTGTACCGGGGTATAGCTGCGTCGGCCAGGTGCTGGCAAAGGCGGAGGATGTGGCCGATCTGGAGGTCGGCGACCTGGTCTTCTGCCGGGGCAAACACGCTTCCTTGCAGCTTGTGAGCAAGACCTCCAATTACTGCAAGCTGCCCGAGGGGCTGGATCCCCTCTATGCCCCCATTGCCCGGCTGTTTGCCATCGCCTTTACCGGCATCCGTATGTCCAAGATCGAGCTGGGCGACGATGTGTTGGTCATCGGCCTGGGCCTGGTCGGCAATGCCGCGTCCCAGTTGGCGGCCCTCCAAGGAGCGAATGTTCTGGCCATGGATCTCAGCGACGACCGCAGAAAGCAGGCGGAGGAATGTGGCATCCGGTATACCCTCAATTCCGGAAAGCTGGAAAATCCCATGGCTGCCATCCAGGAGGTATTCCACGGCAGGAAGCCCTCCACTGTTATTGACGCCACAGGCGTGCCCAAGGTCATTGACCAGGCCATCGACTATGTGGCGCCGGATGGCCGTCTGATCCTGCTGGGCAGCCCCCGGGGTGACTGCACAGGCAATATCACCCACTTCCAGCAGCATATCCACCGCTTTATGCACCGGGTCGAGGTGGTCGGAGCCCATGAGCAGATGTCGCCCGCAAAGCAGATGCCCTATGTCAAGCACTCCTGTGAGCGCAACGAGCGTATCTGCCTGGAGCTTATCCGGGACGGCCGGCTGAAGGTGCAAAATCTGATCACAAATGTCCTGCGTCCGGAGAACGCCAAGCTCGTTTACAGTGAGATTGACAAGGGCAACCCGGATTACCTAGGCGTGGTTTTCGACTGGACAAAATAAGGAGGGGCCGGGATGGAGAAACTGAAAGTTGGGATCATCGGCACCGGCCGCGCCACCAGCATCTCCAAGGGCCATCTTTGGGGCTATCAGCACAGTGAGGGCGTGGAACTGATCGGCGTCTTTGATCTGTCCAAAGCGGCGGCGGAGGAATGGTGCGACACCTTTGGCCTTGACCGATCTCTGTGCTACGATTCCTGGGAGCGCTTGGTGGAGGACGCGGACATCGTCAGCGTCTGCACACCGAATTTCACCCACGCGGACTATATCTGCGCCTGCTTGCAGCGCAATACCAACGTGCTGTGCGAAAAGCCCGTCAGCAGTACGGTGGAGGATATTCCCAGAATCCGCGAAGCAATGGCGAATACCACCGCTTTGAGCATGGTAAACCTGAATTACCGGCAGATCCCAGGCCTCAGAATGTTGCGCGATCTGCTGTCCACCGGCGAACTGGGGCCGATATATACCGTTCGCCACAATATGGGTGGCAGCCGGCTGGCAAACGAAGCCATCGGTTTGGAGTGGCGCTTCGTGCGCAAAATCTCCGGCTCCGGCGCACTGGGCGACTTTGGCAGCCATGCGCTGGATATTCTCTGCTACGTCACCGGCTGCGGTGTGGATTCGCTGCGGGAACTGTCCGGGAAAAAGGCCACCTTTATCCGGCAGCGGGATTGTAAGGGCGAGATGCGCCCGGTGGAAAACGACGACTGCGCTATGCTCCTGGCCGAGCTGCCCGGCGGCGGACTGTATAACCTGACAGTCAGCCGGGTGGGCAGTATGGCGAGCGTTCTGGAGATCGTGACCGCCAAGGCCATGCTCCGCTTTGAGCTGGGCAAGCCGGATCGGATCGACATCCAGCGCCGCGCCGACGGTGAGGCCTATGGCCCCTTGCAGACTGTGGTTGCCAAGGATGTATGCCCGGATTGGCATACCGCGACCTCTGCCGATGTACCGTATCTGGCCTGCGCGGAAAGCGCGGCCTGTTTTGTGAAGGTCGTCCGGGGAGATCGCCCGCTGGAGACGGGAATTGATTACGGCATCTCCATTCTGGAGGCTTTGGATCGCATTGACCGCATGACCGAACCGGACGGAGGAGAGGCATGATGAAGCTCGGCTTTATGACCAATGTTCTGGTCAAGTACGGAATGACGGATCTGGAACAGGTCGCCCGTTGGGCGAAAGAGAACGGCTTCGCCTGTATGGAGGTCGGCCCGACGTTTCCCCTGGAGCAGGGCCTGTTTGAGCGCGTGCTGTCCGCCTATGATATGGAGGTCTCCGCGCTGACCTACTGCCGTAACTTTTTAAGCTCCGACCGGGAAGAAGCGGAGCATCATTTGGAGGAGCTGAAAAAGCGGATCGTCTTTGCCGGCGCGCTGGGCATTGAAAAGATCGTCACCTCTACGGGTATTGACAAGCGGGTACGGGAGAATATTTACGATTCCGCCGACTCAATCCGCAATACGCCGCCCCACAGTCTGGATCGGTTCACGGAGACCTTCCTGCCCATCGTGGAGCTGGCGGAAAAGCATGGGGTCAAGCTGGCCTTTGAAAACTGCCCGCTGATGGGGAATATCGCTATTTCACCGGTGATGTGGCGGGAGATCTTCCGCCGGATCGACAGTGAACAGGTGGGCCTTGCCTATGATCCGTCCCATCTGGTATGGCAGATGATCGATCCGTATGCCCATGTGCCGGAGTTTGCCGGGCACATTCTCCACGTCCACGCGAAGGATATGCATGTGGACTGGACGAGCCTGCGAGAAACCGGCTTCCTGACGGATTTCCGCTGGTGGTCGGCCCGGATTCCCGGCCACGGGGATGTGGATTGGCAGCGGCTTTTCGGGGTGCTGAAGGAGTGCGGCTTTGACGGCACCGTCAGCATTGAGCATGAGGATCCCACCTATGAGGGCACCCTGGATAAGGTGCTGGAAGGTCTCCGCGAGGCCAAAGATTTCTTGAAATCACTGCTGTAAGAAGGAGGAAGCATATGAAACTGGGAACCCATTGTGTGCTGTATGCCGCGGCTATCGCGGAGGACCTTGCGGGAACGCTGGACAAGGTTGCCGCCAGCGGCAGCCAGGGCATTGAGATCGGCGCGCGCTTTTTTGGAACCGACCGTGCCGCCGAGCTGAAAGAGCAATTGGAATGGCGACATATCGAGTTAGCCGGGCTGCATACGCTGCTGCAGATGCCGACCCTGTTTGACGGCCCGGAGACCGCACTGGAGGCCTACCGCAAGAGCGCCGAGTTTGCCCAAATCGTAGGGACAAAGAATCTGGTCTCCTCCGGCATGGTGGACTTTAACGCCCCGGATTTCGGCGATCCGCGTTTGAGCGACGCCGCGCAGCTCAAAACTCTTGCCCGGAACCTGGATCAGGTCTCCCGCGCTGTTTTCGAGGAGTACGGCGTGCGGATCAATTACCACAATCATATCTGGGAGTTCGCAAACAACGCGCTGGCGTTTGAAATCCTGTTGAACGAGACCTCTGACCTGCACTTTGGCATGGACACCGGCTGGGTGACCGTTGCAGGTTTCGATCCTGCGGCGTATATTCGGCGGTACGGCTCCCGGATCGCCTATCTCCACCTGCGGGATTACAGCAAAGCCCAGGTCGCCGTTTGCCGTTCCTTCCGGGAGCTGCAGCAGTCCGCGTTCGTCAATGTGGGCGAGGGCAATATGGATCTGTACTCTCTGCTGAAAGCGGCGGAGGAAACCAACGGCGACAACGGGTGGGGGATCATTGAATATGAGTTCGGTGAAAAGGATCCGCGCCGATATGTGCAAGCTGTTGCCTACTTCCGGGGCATGTGTGACGCGTTGCGCCAGAGATAAGAGATGGAATATCTTGGATTGGCGCATCCTGCGTTTTATTGCAAGCATTACGAGGAAACACTGCGCTTTTACACCCAGCGTCTGCATCTGCGGGTGCAGTTTGATCTTCCTCTGAAAATGGGCGGAGAGCAGATTACGGTGACGAATATTCAGATCGCGAAGGGACAGCTTTTGGAGCTGTTTCCCATGCCGTATCCGTCGGAAAATTTACCCAGCGAACGCGCGTACCACCATTTTTGCCTGCGGGTTTGGGATTTGTCGGGAATCTGTCAGGAGCTGCTGGACGCGGGATATCTCCTGCGCCATGCCCCCGCAGACGGCTCCGCCCCGCTGCATAGCGTCGAGGAGCTTACCGCGCCGGGACTCAAGGTGCCCAATTGCGTCTACCTCTCCGACCCGGAAGGCAACGATGTGGAATTGCAGCAGCAGGGTAAGCTTATGCCCCAGGAGGCGCGGGAGCCTGATGAGCCGCGGTTCCTGTCGCACATCGGTCTGAAGCTGAATCATTTTGAGGAAACGCTGTCCTTTTATGAGCGTATCCTCGGTTTCCGGCGGCTGTTTACATTCCCTTATTCCAAGCGGCTTTTGGAGCTTCTTCACCCGACGGGCTTTGCGGAGGGAATGCCTCGCGGTGCCTTTCTGGAGATCGTGGAGGGACAGTATCTTGAATTTTTCAATGAGCCCTTCCTGCCGCGGCAGGTGCCGGAATACAGCTATATGCACCTGTGTGTGCTTGTTTCCGACATTGAACAGGCGGCGCGGGAGCTGGAGGAGAAGGGCGTCCGTCTATATCGCGGCCCCATATATCTTAATCAGCCTCAGGCAAAGCCCTACCGGCCTGTCCCCGGGCCGGCCCATTCCCTCAGCTTTTATATCCAGGATCCCGAAGGCAACGAGATCGAGTTTATGCAGTATACGAAGAAGTCCCTGCAATTAAGTACCTATGAAATCGCTTTTGCATCATCATAGCGCTTTTGAATATGGACCCGCGCCGCGGCAAGCAGTAATCGACTTCTGGGTATGTATGGGTCTTCATGCTGGCGAAACAAGGACGAATAGGAGCCAAGACTAGCAGCTACATGGTCAGTAGCTGCCCTCCTAACAAAACGACAATACCCCCTGAGATTTTTAAGCCGCAGGGGGTATTGTCGCTTCAAACGCAAATTCATTTCACACAATGCGCAGGGCTCTTATTTGCGTCCCCTGGTGACCCGCCGGGGATTCTTCTGCTGAGGGTCCGCCGGGTCCAGCCCCGGCGACCGGCAGCCCACCGGGCTGCCGGATTGAATCGTTCGAATCCCCGGCTACCAAGAACAGCACGCCGCCCGGTGGGCGGCCTTTTGTTTCCCCTCCCGCCGGGGATTCACTTGCAGAGGGTCCGCCGGGTCCAGCCCCGGCGGCCGGCAGCCCACCGGGCTGCCGGATTGAATTGTTCGAATCCCCGGCTACCAAGAACAGCCCGCCACCCCGAGGGGGTGGCGGGCTGTTCTTGGTGACCCGCCGGGGATTCGAACCCCGGACCCATTGCTTAAAAGGCAATTGCTCTGCCAACTGAGCTAGCGGATCATGGCTGGGATGGCCGGATTTGAACCGACGGATGCCAGAGTCAAAGTCTGGTGCCTTACCGCTTGGCGACATCCCAGTGTGGAATCCGGCATCGGACACGGGAC
>CANQQI010000020.1 GCA_947625945.1 uncultured Oscillospiraceae bacterium | reverse complement strand
CCACGGTCCACTTCCAGTTCCAGGGGAACGTCTGCCACGTCTTCAGCCGGGAGACCGGGGTCAATTTGGAAGCCTAACCTCTAAAAATGAAAAAAGCGGCCGGAAAACAGGGGAAACCCCGTTTTCCGGCCGCCTTTTCTTTTTAATAATGCTTTATTCCGGAACGTCCTCCATGCGGACGCGGAATTGGAGGTAATAGTCCTTCCCCGCGCTGAACTGGTATTCCGGCATGATGGCCGGGCCGCAGGCGCCGGTGCCAATGCCCTGCTGGAAGGCCTGGATGGTCACATAGGTGCCCGTCCGCACTTCGTCCTGGCGGTGCTTCATGCCCAGCAGCGCCCGGTCGGTGTAGGGCTTGATTCCCAGCTCGAAGGGTTTGTTCACCGCCTCAAAGATTACTTTGGTTTTTCCGTCGCTGACGGCGGCCACGGTGCAGTCCATCCGGTTGCCGCTCTCTTGGGGCCGGAGGTTGGGCTCCGTCATGTCTTTGACATGGCAGGAGACCTTTTCGATGGGGAACTGCTCATACATATCGCGGTAGCTCTCTCCGCTCCGGCCGGTATACTCCACCAGGTCAAAAGCGGCGTCCAGCCGGAAGGATTTGCCGAACCGGGGCACGATTCCGCCCCCCGCCGTGCAGTGGAGCCGGCTGGTCACCAAAATGCCGTCTTCGGTGCCCTCGTAGGTGTCCGTCACGGTGAATTTGTTTTTCTGATTGCTGACCTTTGTGACCACTTGGATCCCGTTGGGGATGGACTCCATGGTGACGACCTCCTCCGTCTGGGCCTGATAGGGGGCCATGGTGCTGTGGAAGAAGACGTCGGTGTCGTTGTCCGTGGGGGCCCGGTAGAGCAGGGTCCCTTCGGGGGCGGTTTCCAGGGCCTGCCATTGGAGCCGGCCATTCTGGATTTCGCACCCCTCCGGCAGCGCCTGGGTCTTTGGCGCGGCGGGGACCGTCAGGGACAGGACGCACTGCTCTTGGGATACCTCCTGGCCTGTGACCGTGTCGAGGGCAGTGACGGTGACGATCTGGGCCCCCTCTACCTCCCGGCCCAGGGGGAGGGAGGCTGTCTCCTTTTCCAAGGGCCCGGCGGTGGGGGTGACGGTAGATTCGGCGCCGTCATTCCAGCGGAAGGTCAGCCGGTAGCGGCTGCCGGGGGAAAAGGCGGTGGTGTTGAAAATCTCGAACCGGTCCTCCCCCAGGTGGCGCACCCGGATGGGCCGGTAGATAAAGCGAATAATTTTCGCCCCCGCCGAGGGCTGCCGGTCGGGGTAGAACAGTCCGTCCACGCAGAAATTCCCGTCGTGCTCCCATTCCCCGTGGTCCCCGCCGTAGGTGTAGGTCCCGTCGGGATGGAGGATGGCGTGGTCCACCATTTCCCAAACGCAGCCGCCCATTAGATTGTCATATTTGTAGATTTCCTGCCAGTAGGCTTCGGTATTGCCGGGACCGACGCCCATGGCATGGGCGTACTCGCACATGAAGTAAGGCCTGTCGTTGAGCCGCTGCTCCCGGCGACGTTTTTCGCCCACATCGTGGACCATCTGAACGCTGGGATACATCTCGCTGCCCACGTCGTAGGCGATCCGCTTGCAGTGGACGGCGCTTTCATAGTGAACGGGCAGGGTAGAGTGGGCCTTCAGGTAGTCATACATGGCGTCGGTGTTGCGATAGCCGCCGGCCTCGTTTCCCAGGCTCCACATGACGATGGCGGTGTTGCCCTTGACCTTGTCCCGCTGGTAGAGCCGGGTGATCCGGTCCAAATAGCGGCTTTGCCACTTTGGGTCGTTGCTGATGGAATTGTAGGTGGGGGGCAGCTGGCAGGCGAAGGTGCCGTGGGTCTCCAGATCGTTCTCGTCTACAATATAGATTCCCAGCTCCTGGGCCAGCTCAATGAGCAGGGGGTCCGGGGGATAGTGGGAGGTGCGGATAGTGTCGATGTTAAACTGCTTGCACAGCTGCACATCCCGCTCGATCTCCCCGGGGGTCAGGCAATAGCCGTTGGTGGGGCTGGTGTCGTGGTGGTTCACGCCCTTGAACTTGATTCTCTTCCCGTTGACCAGGAACACATCGCCCTTGATTTCCACGGTGCGGAAGCCGATCCGCTCCTTGACGCAGGCGGTGGGGGTTTCATAGTACACATCGTAGAGGACCGGGTCCTCGGCGCTCCACTCCCGGACCTCCAGCCCGGAGAAGGTGACGGAGCCGGTCTTGCCGTGGACGGTCTGCCTCCGCTGGACGCCGGGACCGGAGAGGGTGAAGGTGATGTCCGTCTCCGCCAGGGCCTGGGCGGAGAGGGTCAGGCGGTAGCCGTCCTCCTTCTTTTCCGTCTTGGCGTCGATGTCCCACAGGTCGGTCCTCTCGGACTCAAAGAGCAGCACGTCCCGGAAAATGCCATTGTTCCGGAACATATCCTGGTCCTCCAGATAGGTCCCGGTACACCACCGGTGGACCACCGCCAGAAGCTCATTCTGACCGCCCCGGAGCTTGCTGGTCAGGTCAAATTCGGCGATATTGTGGGCCCCCTCGGAGTAGCCCACAAATTCCCCGTTGAGGTACAGGTCCAGGCAGCTGGCCACCCCCAGGAAGGAGATGGTGAACCGCTTCGAGGGATCGGCCACGGTCAAAAACCGGCGGTACACCCCCACAAAGTTGTATTCCTCCCCTGGGTCCTTAAACCGGGGCATGATTTTTTGATCCACCCCCAGCCAGGAGAAGACCTTGCCCACCTTTTCGGTGGTGGGGATGACGGGGGGCTTATAGGGGAACTGATAGCGGATGTTGACATAGAAGGGCCGGTCGTAGCCCCGGAACTGCCAGCAGGCGGGGACGTCGATGGTGTCGAAAACGGTCCGATCCGTGTCCAGCACCGCCGGCAGCTCCGCCGGGCGGGGATAAAACTTAAAATCCCACTCCCCGTTGAGGCAGAGGACCTTAGGCGAGGCGTAGCGCTTCTCCTTGGGCGTTACGGCGTCGGCCCCGGCCCGGTTGGGGTAGGGGATGAAGTAGGAGCGGGCGGGGAGCTTGTGGACTTCAAAAACCGAAAAGGTGTGATAATTGCTGCTGTTGAGCCGGTAAAGCATGGCGCGGACCTCCTTCCCTTGAATATTTTTATTATAAACCCACCCCTTTTCCCCGTCAAGGGAGACTTGAAAATTTCCCCCGCGGTCAAAAAACTGCCTTTTTCTCCCGTTTTCCGGGGGAAAGGCGGGGGTTTGCCCGGAAAATCCGCCGAAAAATGAGTCTCGGCCGGCCTCCTTTGGCGCTGGGCCTGGCAATATTCGCCAAATTTACCGCTTGTAACACTGCCGGTTTTGTGCTATGATGGGAAAAGAAAGGTGGGACACGCCTATGACAGGCAAAATTGTAGAGCTGTACAGCGACGCCGACCTGGCCCGGCTGGAGCGGCGGATCTGGCGGTGGCGTATGGGCCTTCTGGTCCTGTCCGCCGCCGCGCTGATCGCCTGCATCGTCCTGGCGGCCATGGCAAGCACCGGGACGGCCAAGCAGATGGAGCTCTCCGCCATCGTAGTCAGCACCCTGGCGGGCTGGATCGTGATCTACGGAAGCATGTTCATCGTCACCGCCGGGCGGCGGGAGCTGGCCCACGCCCAGATGCTCCGGGAGGAGGAGCGGACCCGGCAGGAGGGCAAGCCCGCCCTGACCGGCCAGCGGGTGCGGATTAAAAAAAGCATCGTCGCCCGCCGGATCGAGCTGCGGGGGGCGGGGCCCGTCCGCACCGCCATGGTGAGCGAGAACCGGGCCAAGGCCCTGGAGAAGGCGGGAGCCACGGCGGTGTACACCGTCCACGGCTATGTGGCCGCCTATGAGGTGGCGTCATGAAATTTCTGAAAAACGTCTTTTCCCAGCTCCATACCTTCCTATTGTGGGCGCTGGTCAGCTTCCTGGTCTGGAGCTGGATCTTTACCTTTGTAAACGACGCCCCCGCCGCCCAAAAAGTGACGGTCTACTGCAACGTGCCCGCCATTGAGGACACGGCCCTGGCGGTGAAGCTGGAGGAACATCTTCCCGAGGGCCTGAAAATGATCCAGGTCCACTCCTTTGACTATGTGATGTTCGACACCGGCACCATCGACCAAGGGGATATTTTCATCCTCCCCCAGTCGGCCATCGAGGACTATGACGGCCAGTTTAGCCCCATCGCCGGGCAGGAGGGGACGCTGATCTACGACCCGGCGACCGGCCAGGGCGCGGCCATGAGCTACATCATCTATGGAGACGAACCGTATTACCTGTTCTTAGGCGCGGGCTCCGTCCACTTGGAGGACGGCCTGGCCCAGCAGATTGCCCAGCTTCTGCTGACGCTTCCCTAAGTACCCCCAGCCGGGGAGCCGGCTTGTTTATAATTGAGGAGGAAAAAGATATGAATATGAAAATGAAAAAGCGCATTTCCCTGCTTCTGGCGCTGCTGGGCCTGACGGGCCTGCTGGCCGGCTGCGCCGGGGAGCCCCAGTCTCCGACGACCTCCGCGCCCCCGGAGTCCTCCGTACCCCCCACCACCGCCGGGACCACCGCCCCGCCGGAGACCACCGCGCCTGCCCCTACCGAGCCGCCGGTTCCCCAGCCGAAGCTGGGGGAAAGCCTGGTGCCCACGGAAAAGCTGGAGGGGAACCCCCTGTATGTGAAATTGGTAGAGTACCTGCCCGAGGACTTCATTATGGGCGTGGACGCCTCTTCCGTCATTGCCGAGGAGGAGAGCGGCGTCAAGTACTATAATTTTGCCGGGGAGGAGCAGGACGTGTTCGCCACCCTGGCCGAGAGCGGGGTCAACTACGTCCGGGTCCGGGTGTGGAACCATCCCTATGACGCCCAGGGCAACGGCTACGGCGGCGGCAACAACGATATTGAAAAGGCCATTCTCATCGGCCAGCGCTGCGCGGCGGTGGGGATCAAGCTCTTGGTAGACTTCCACTATTCCGACTTCTGGGCCGACCCGGGCAAGCAGATGGTGCCCCTGGAGTGGAAGGATCTGGACATCGACGCCAAGGCCGACGCCCTCTACCGCTTCACCTGGGACTGCCTGAACCGGCTCAACGCCGCCGGGGCTGTGGTGGGCATGGTCCAGGTGGGCAACGAGACCAACGGCGCCCTCTGCGGCGAGACCTCCTGGGCGAATATCACTAAGCTCATGAGCGCCGGCAGCCGGGCCGTGCGGGAGGTCTGCCCGGACGCCATGGTGGCGGTCCACTTCGCCAATCCCGAGCGGGCGGGGGCCTACGATTCCTACGCCCTGGAGCTGGACCGGTACCATGTGGATTATGACGTGTTCGCCAGCTCCTACTATCCCTATTGGCACGGCACCCTGGAGAATCTGAGCATGGTCCTGTCCTCCGTGGCGGATACCTATGATAAAAAGGTGATGGTGGTGGAGACCTCCTACGCCTACACCCCCGAGGACACCGATTTCAATGGCAACACCATCAGCCAGGACAACGCCGTGACCAAAAATTACCCCTACACCGTCCAGGGCCAGGCCAATTCCCTGCGGGACGTGATCGACGCCGTGGCCCATATGCGCAACGGCATCGGCGTGGCCTACTGGGAGGGCACCTGGATCACCGTGGGCGGCGCCTCCCGGGCGGAAAATGAGAAAAAATGGGAGCAGTTCGGCTCCGGCTGGGCCAGCAGCTTTTCCACCGACTACGATCCCGACGACGCGGGCAAGTACTATGGCGGCTGCGCCGTGGACAATCAGGCCCTGTTCGACGCCACGGGCCACCCCCTGCCGTCCCTGCAGGTGTTTAACCTGGTCCGCTACGGCAACGACGCCGAGATCGTTCCCCAGGAGCTGGAGGACGCCCGCCTTACCGTCAACGCCGGGGAGGCCATTTCCCTTCCGGAGACGGTGAACGCCTGGATGTCCGACAATTCCCGCCAGGAGGTGCCGGTGACCTGGAACGTCACCGACGGCGAGCTGGCCAAAATGAGCCAGGGCAGCGGCACCTTTGAGATCTCCGGTACCGCCGGGGAGCTGCCGGTAAAGTGCTTTGTCACCGTGAAGCCCTCCAACCTGCTGCAAAACGACAGCTTCGAGGACGGGGACGCCGGCTGGGTCCTCACCGATCTCAAGGCCACCCAGGAGCTCTATGTTGAGGACAAGGCCGGGGACTCCCGCACGGGCAATAAGCACGTCCACTTCTGGAGCCAAGCGGCCAACAGCGTGGAATTTACCGTGGAGCAGACCGTGGAGGGCCTGGCGGGGAGTTACAGCTACTCCATTTCCATCATGGGCGGCGACTGCGGCGAGACGGACATCTACGCCTATGTGAAGGTGGACGGGGAGACGGTGGCCACCGCCCCCATGACCGTCAGCGGCTACGGCTCCTGGGATACGGGCCTGATCGAGGGCTTCCAGGTCCAGGAGGGCCAGACCGTCACTGTGGGCATCTATGTCCGGTGCGCGGGCGAGGGCGCCGGCGCCTGGGGCAAGATCGACGACGCCGTACTCTTCCCGGCGGGATAATGGGGAATAAATATCCACCCCCCAAAAAATTCCAAAAAGTCAATAGGAAATCTGCACAAATTTCGTCCTGATTTTTTTACTAATAGACCGGTTCAAAATTCCGGGATTCCTGTTGAAAACCGCCAGAAATTTTGCTATAATGGACCAGGATTTGGAGCCGAAAAGGGGTACCCCTTTTCGTATCCCCGCTGAAAGCGGGGATAATGGCTCTTGAAAATCCGAAATTCTATACTTATGGAGGAACGAAAATGAAGAAAATCTTAGCACTTGTAATGGCTCTGGCGATGATGCTGATGCTGGTCGCCTGCGGCCCCGCTGGTAACCAGGAGTCCCAGCCCCCCCAGGGCGGCGGCGAGCAGACCAATGCCCCTCAGGGCGGCGGCGAAGAGACCCAGGCTCCCCAGCAGGGCGGCGCGGATCTGTCCGGCACCTATGACGTGACCATTTGGTGCCCCGAGGCGGCCGTGGAGCTGACCAAGACCCAGGTTGCGAACTTCAACAGCTCCAACACCCTGGGCATCACCATCAACGCCACTGTCGAGCCCGTCTCCGAGGCGGACGCGGCCACCAACATGATCACCGACGTCTCCGCCGGTGGCGACCTGTACTTCTTCGCCCAGGACCAGCTGTCCCGTCTGATCCAGGCCGGCGCGCTGATGAAGCTGGGCCAGGGCGCCGCGGACTTTGTGCGGACCAACAACTCCGCCGGTTCCGTGCTGGCCGCTCAGTCCGGCTCCGACCTGTACGCCTACCCCCTGACCGCTGACAACGGCTACTTCATGTACTACGACAAGAGTGTCATCCCCGAAGAGCATGTGGACTCCTTCGAGGACATCATTGCCGACTGCGAGGCCGCCAACAAGCAGTTCTCCTACGAGCTGGAGAACGCTTGGTACAACGCCGGCGTCTTCTTCGGCGTGGGCTGCCACTCCGACTGGATCACCAACGATGACGGCGAGTTTGTCAGCATTGACGACGACTTCAACTCCGATAAGGGTCTGATCGCCGCCAAGGCCATCTACAAGCTGGTCAGCTCTCCCATCTATGTGAGCTCTGCCGAGGCCAACTTTGCCAGCGGCTCCGCTGTCGTGGTCACCGGCACCTGGAACTATTCCACCATTAAGGATCAGCTGGGCGACAACTTCGGCGTTGCCGACCTGCCCTCCTTCACCGTGGACGGCCAGACCTACCACCTGGGCTCCTACTGCGGCTGCAAGCTGCTGGGTGTGAAGCCTCAGTCCGACGCCGTCAAGGGCGCCGTGCTGAATCAGCTGGCCCAGTACCTGACCGGCAAGGATTGCCAGCTGGAGCGGTTCTCCAACTTTGGCTGGGGTCCCTCCAACAAGGAAGCCAATGCCGATCCCGCCGTTACCGCTGATCCCACCCTCACCGCTCTGGCTCAGCAGAACGAGTACGCCATCCCCCAGCCCAACATCCATGGCTCCTGGTGGGATATCGCCAAGGTCATCACCACCGACATCAAGGCTTCCGACGGCTCTGACGAGGCCCTGAAGGCCGCCCTGGAGAAGTATCAGGCGTCCATTGAGGCCGTGTTTGAAATGACCGACGAGATCCGGAACGCCTTCACCGTCATCGGCAAAGTGAACGGCTCCGACTGGGACGTGGACTTCGAGATGACCAACGATGGCGACATCTGGACCTCCAAGGACGCCTTTGAGATGGAAGCCGGCACCGAGCTGAAGTGCCGCCAGGGCAAGAGCTGGGATGTGTCCTATGGCGATCCCTCCACTGAAAGCGGCAACTATGTTGTCGCCGAGGCTGGCACCTACTATGTGCAGCTCAACGCGGCCACCGGCGAGATCACGCTGGTCCCCGCCGAATAAGAGACTAAGAGAAGAGAATAGTCTTTTGGCTTAGCCTGACATGGTAATGCGATTGGCCGGAGCCGTAACTGGCTCCGGCCAATTTGATTTAAGGGGTGATTTGATGAAACAATACTCTGATCTGGAATTCCTTCGCCTTTCCAAATGGCACCGCTTCACCTACAAGATCGCGGCCTTCTTCCGCGGGATCCCCAAGGCCATTGCCGCCCTGTTCTGGACCGTGGTGAATCTCATCAAGACCGGCTGCAAAAAAGTCGCGGACGAATTTATGGACATTGTCACCACCTTTACCAAGGGGGACTGGAAAACCAAGATTTCCTTCGTGGTGATGGGCTTCGGAAATATCGCCCGGGGGCAGATCCTCCGGGGCCTGCTGTTCCTGGCCTTTGAAGCGGTGTTCATTGTCTATATGTTTGCCGGCGGCGGATACTGGCTGTCCATGCTGGGCACCCTGGGCATCCAGGGACCGACCCAGGATTACGACGCCCTTCTGGACGCCTACACCACCCACTATCACGACAACTCCTTCAAGATCCTGCTTTACGGCGTGCTGACCATCTTCTTCATCATCGCCTTTATCTACACCTGGCGGGTGAATGTGAAGCAGAATAAGCTCTCCGAGCAGATCATCCGCTCCGGCAAGAAGCTCAAGAGCGGCAAAGACGACCTGCGGAGCCTGGTGGACGATCAGTTCCACAAGACCCTGCTGGCCCTGCCCCTGACGGGCATCCTGGTCTTCACCGTTATGCCCATCGTCTTCATGATCCTGGTGGCCTTCACCAATTATGACGGCGCCCATAACGGCTATTCCAACAACCTCTTCACCTGGGTGGGTCTGGACAACTTCAACACCCTGCTGTCCTGGCAGGGCGGCAACGGCGGCGGTCAGTCCTACTCCGCGACCTTCGGCGAGATTCTGACCTGGACCCTGATCTGGGCCTTCCTTGCCACCTTCACCAACTATTTCCTGGGCATGTTCGTGGCCATGATGATCAACAAGAAGGGCATCAAGCTGAAAAAGCTCTGGCGGACTATTCTGGTGTTGACCGTGGCCATTCCCCAGTTTATTTCCCTGCTGTACGTCTCCAAGATGTTCGCCCGGAACGGCCTGATTAACCTGGCGCTGATGGATCTGGGATGGATCTCCCAGCCGCTGCCCTTCTGGGAGGACGCCACCTGGGCCCGGGTGTCGGTCATCGCAATTAATATCTGGATCGGCATCCCCTACCTGATGCTGATCACCACCGGCATCCTGATGAACATCCCGGCTGACCTTTACGAGTCCGCCCGGATCGACGGCGCCAACGGCTGGCAGCAGTACACCAAGATCACCCTGCCGTATATGCTGTTCATCACCGGTCCGTATCTGCTCACCAGCTTCACCGGGAACATGAACAACTTCAACGTGATCTACCTGCTCACCGGCGGCGCGCCGACCAACCCGGCGGCATCGGGCGCGGCGGGTTCGGTGGGCTACACGGACCTGCTGATCACCTGGCTCTTCAAGATCACCACCGGCGCGGAATCCCAGTACTATTTGGCCTCGGTCGTCGGTATCATGGTGTTCGTTGTGGTGGCGGTCATTTCCCTGGTGGTCTACAACGTGCTGCCCTCCATCAAGAATGAGGAGGATTACCAGTGATGAGTAAGAACGAGAACACCCTCAAGCGCCATATGGGTCTGAAGGCGGCCAACCGGATCAGCAACTTCTTCGTCTACCTGCTGCTGATCATCATCAGCGTGGTTTGGCTGATCCCCTTTATCTTCATCGTTTTGCAGTCCTTCCGGGTGGAGTCCACCTACCAGGTCGGCTACGTCATCCCCCAGCAGTGGGGCTTCGACAACTACCTGAAGCTGTGGAATTCCGACTTTAAGATCTGGTATCTGAACACCTTTATCATCGCCCTGGCCTCGGCCGTGCTGATCACGGTGATCCAGCTCTGCATGAGCTACACCCTCTCCCGGTTCCGCTTCAAAATGCGGGGCCCCCTGATGCGGTTCATGCTGATCCTGGGCATGTTCCCCGGAATGCTGACCATGATCATTCTGTACCGGGTCCTGAGCGACCTGGGCCTGACCCAGGCCAACGCCGTCCCCGGCCTGATCCTGGTGGGCGTGGCGTCCTCCGGCATGGGCTACTATGTGTCCAAGGGCTTCTTCGACACCATCCCCAAGTCCTTGGACGAGGCGGCCCGGGTGGACGGGGCGACCCGGTTCCAGGTACTCTATAAGATCATTCTTCCGTTGGCGAAGCCCATCGTCATCTACACCATCCTGACCGCCTTCATGGGGCCCTGGGGCGACTATGTGTTTGCCCGGTACGTTGCCTTCGGCACCTCCTCGGGCTACAACGTGGCGGTAGGTATGTATAGCTGGCTGACCAACGATCAGATCGCCAGAATGTACACCACCTTCTGTGCCGGCGGTGTGATCGTGGCGATTCCGGTGACGATCCTGTTCCTGTGCTTGCAGAAGTACTACGTCGAGGGCGTTACCGGCGGCGCCGTGAAGGGCTAATTAGAAAGGAGATCAGGGATAATGGCAAGTGTGAAATTAACCGATGTCAAGAAAATATACGACAATAAGGTCGTGGCCGTCCACGACTTCAACCTGGAGATCAAGGACAAGGAGTTCGTGGTCTTCGTAGGCCCCTCCGGCTGCGGCAAGTCTACCACCCTGCGGATGATCGCCGGCCTGGAGGACATCAGCGAGGGCACCGTGGAGATCGACGGCGAAGTGGTCAACGACCTCCAGCCCAAGGACCGGGGCATCGCCATGGTGTTCCAGAACTACGCCCTCTACCCCCATATGTCCGTCTATGACAACATCGCCTTCTCTCTGCGGCTGCAGAAGATGAAGGAGGACGTGATCTACGAGAAGGTCACCAACGCCGCCCAGATCCTGGGCATCACCGAGTACCTGATGCGCAAGCCCCGGGCCCTGTCCGGCGGCCAGCGGCAGCGGGTTGCCATCGGCCGGGCCATGGTGCGGGATTCCAAGGTGTTCCTGATGGATGAGCCCCTTTCCAACCTGGACGCCAAGCTCCGCAACCAGATGCGTGCTGAGATCATCCTCCTGCGGCAGAAGCTGAACACCACCTTTATCTACGTCACCCATGACCAGACCGAGGCCATGACCCTGGGCGATCGGATCGTCATCATGAAGGACGGCTACATCAAGCAGGTGGGCACCCCCGCCGAGGTCTTTGAGATGCCCAAGAATCTGTTCGTGGCAGAGTTTATCGGCGCGCCCAAGATGAACATCATCAAGACCAACCTCCTGCTGGAGGACGGCAAGTACTACGTCACTCCCTTCGGCGCCAAGCTGCCGGTGGAGGGCGAGAAGGGCCGGATGCTGGCGGAGAAGCACGCCAAGCCCGGCGAGATCCTCCTGGGCGTCCGTCCGGAGCATATCCATCTGGCTCATCCCGGCGAGACGGCCATCCCCTGCAAGCTGGTGGTCAACGAAATGATGGGCTCCGAGCTGCACCTGCATGTGGACACCGTTGATGGCACCCGGCTCATCGTCCGGATTCCCACCCTGGATCTGGACAGCGCCGAGCGGAACGCCCTGGTCAGCGGCCACGAGATGCACATCTCCTTCGAGGGCAAGGCCATGCACTTCTTCGATCCCACCACGGAGGACAATCTGCTGGTGTGATCCACTCCGGCAATATCCAATAGTTTCTGCTTCGCCTCTGCGAAGCGTGACATGCGGCTTGGGCTGTGACCGTTCACGGTCACAGCCTTTGCATTTACGGAATGGAGGTTCCTATGATGAAACGCTTGCTGGCGATCCTTCTGGCGCTGGTTCTGCTGCTTGCCGGTTGTGCGGTCATCCCCCCGGCCCAGACCCAGTCCACCGCCGCACCCACCACCCAAGCTGCCCCCACGGGGGACAGTACCGGCCCCCAACCGCCCCAGGACCCCAGCGGGAAATATCAGCTCAACGACCGGGGCGAGGCCATTGTGGACGACCCGGCCTGCCAGGCCGCCGTGGCTACCCAGGACAACTACCGGGTGTTCTATGAGATCTTCGTAGGCTCCTTCTCCGACTCCAACGGCGACGGGGTTGGCGACCTGCGGGGCATCATCAACCGGATGGACTACCTGAACGACGGCGACGACGCCTCCGGCCTGAGCCTGGGGGTGGAGGGCCTGTGGCTGTCCCCCATTTTCAAGTCTGTCAGCTATCACAAGTACGATGTGGACGATTATTACACCATCGACCCGGCCTTCGGCACCGAGGACGATTTGAAGGAGCTGCTAGAGCTGTGCCATCAGCGGAACGTGAAGGTGATTTTGGACCTGGTGATCAACCACACCGGCTACAATAACCCCTGGTTCAATTCCTTTATCGCCGCCCACCGCAGTGGCGACACGGAGGACCCCTACTACGATTTTTACACCTACTGCCCCGCGGGCCAGCCCGCTCCCGCCGGTCGGACCTTCTATAAGATCCCCGGCTGCGACGATACCTACGAGGGCAACTTCTCCAGCCAAATGCCGGAGCTGAATTACGACAATGAGGCCGTCCGTCAGGCGGTGCTGGATGTGGCCAAGTATTATCTGGACCTGGGGGTGGACGGCTTCCGCTTTGACGCCGCCAAGTACATTTACTTTGGCGACGACGTGCAGAGCGGCGAATTTTGGAAATGGTACATGGACGAGCTCCGCTCCATCAAGCCTGACATCTACACCGTGGCGGAGGTTTGGGACAGCGACGGGGTCACGGAGCGGTACTTCCCGGCTCTGAACTGCTTCAACTTCACCATCTCCCAGTCCTCCGGCCTGATCGCCACCACCGCCAAGGCCGGGGACGTGAACAAGTACATGGGCTATCTCCAGTCCTACCTGGATTCCATCCATGCCCTGAATGAGGACGCCATGATCGTGCCCTTTATCGCCAACCACGACACCGACCGGGCCGCCGGATTCCTGACGGAGGCCAGCGGACAGATGAAGGTGGCGGCGAATCTGTACCTTCTGGCGCCTGGCTCTCCCTTCCTGTACTACGGGGAGGAGATCGGCCTGCGGGGCTCCCGGGGCGGCGCCAATACCGACGCCAACCGCCGCCTGAAAATGGAGTGGGGCGACGGGGACACCATCGCCGACCCGGAGGGCAGCACCTACTCCTCCGCCCGGGTGGACTTCACCGCCGCGGAGCAGCTGGGCAACGGGGACAGCCTGTACAACTACTATAAAAAGCTGATCATGATCCGCAAGGCCAACCCCGCCATCTGCCGGGGGGACTTTGTGGCGCTGGAGCTGGAGGATACCAAGCTGGGCGGCTTCACCGCCAGCTATGACGGAACCATGGTCATGGTGTTGCACAACACCACCACAGACCCCATCACCGTGGAGCTGGCCGATATTACGGGCCTGGAGATCACCCAGCTCAACGCCGTCATCGGCGTGGGCGGCGCCACGTTGAACCAGACCACGCTGACCCTGGACGGCCAGACCAGCGTGGTGATCGGGCTTGCCTAATTTTAAAAACCTGAGGAGACCGTCATGATCCGAATAAACAACGACTGGGAATTTGTCTATTCCTGGGCCGAGGGCTATGAGCTTGGCCGGGGGGCGGGGGAACCGGT
Organism: uncultured Oscillospiraceae bacterium; assembly: GCA_947625945.1. Classification (GTDB taxonomy): domain Bacteria; phylum Bacillota; class Clostridia; order Oscillospirales; family Oscillospiraceae; genus Faecousia. The sequence continues at coordinate 5,969 of CANQQI010000020.1, read as the reverse complement.
TCGCCTGCCCCACACCGTCCGGGAGGCGCCCCAACACTATGCCGCCCGAGAGGATTACGAGACCGTCAGCGGCTACCGCCGCCGCCTCTCCATTCCCAAGGAAGCGGCGGGAAAGCGGCTGTTCCTCCAATTCGACGGCGCCGCCCATATCGCTACGGTGTATGTCAACGGCCAGGAGCTGGCCACCCACCGGTGCGGCTACACCGCCTTCCGGGTGGAGATCACCCAGGCGGTCCGGCTGGGAGCAGAAAACCTGGTGGCGGTGAAGCTGGATTCCACCGAAAATCCTTCCATTCCCCCCTTCGGCTTTCTCATTGACTACCTGACCTACGGCGGGCTGTACCGGGATGCCTGGCTGGATGTCCGGCCCCGGGAAATGCTGACGGATCTGTTCGTCTACACCCCTGATCGGACTCATGCCCATGTTTCCTGGACGGCTGGGCCGGAATATCCCGTTCGGGTGGAGCTTTACGCCCCCGACGGCAGCCTTTCCGCCGCCGGAACGGCGACCCCCGGCGCGGGGGCGCTGACCTTGGAGGTTCCTGACGCCCTGCCCTGGAATTTGCGAACGCCCAACCTTTATACCTGCCGGGCCGTCCTGCTGGAAAAGGGGGCAGAGGGAGACGAGCAGCGGACCACCTTCGGCTTCCGCACCGCCCGCTTTCAGACCGACGGGTTCTACCTGAACGGGGAAAAGGTGTTCCTCCGGGGCTTGAACCGGCACCAGGCCTACCCCTATATGGGCTACGCCGCGCCGGAGCGGCTCCAGCGGGAGGACGCCCGGATCTTGAAGAAGGAGCTGTGCTGCACCGCTGTCCGCACCAGCCACTATCCCCAGAGCCCCCACTTTATTGACGAGTGCGACCGCCTGGGGCTGCTGGTGTTTACCGAGATCCCCGGCTGGCAGCACATTGGGGACGACGCCTGGCAGGACCAGGCGGTGGAGAACGTCCGGGAAATGGTGACGCAGTACCGCAACCATCCCAGCGTCATTCTCTGGGGGGTGCGGATCAACGAGAGCCAGGACAACGACCCCCTCTACCGCCGCACCAACGCCCTGGCCCACGCCCTGGACCCCAGCCGCCAGACCTCCGGCGTTCGCTACATCCTGCACAGCCACCTGCTGGAGGATGTGTACGCCTACAACGACTTTTCCCATGTGGGGAACAACCCCGGGGTCCGGCCCAAGCGAGAAGTGACCGAGGAGATGGAGAAGCCCTTCTTCATCTCCGAGTGCAACGGCCATATGTTCCCCACCAAATCCTTCGACCCCTGGCAGAAGCGGCAGGACCACGCCCTGCGCCATGCCCGGGTCCTGGACGACGCCATGGCCGACGGGGAGCACGCCGGGCTGCTGGCCTGGTGTATGTTCGACTACCCCACCCATCAGGATTTCGGCTCCGGGGACCGGGTGTGCTACCACGGGGTGCTGGACGCCTTCCGCAACCCCAAGCCCGCCGCCGCCGTCTACGCCTCCCAGGGGGAGGAGCGGCCGGTGCTGGAGGTGGGCTCCTGCATGGACATTGGCGACTATTCCCAGGGCCGGGTGGACCAGGTCTACGCCTTCACCAATGCCCAGGAGGTCCGGCTTTACAAAAATGGGGAATTTGTGGCGACCTTCCGCCCCAAGGGCTATAAGGCCCTGGCCCACGGTCCCATCCGCATCGATGACACCGTGGGCGCCCAGCTGGAGACCATCGAGGGCTTCGATCCGGAAAAGGCCGCCGACATTCGTCGGGTCCTTCTTGCCGCCGGGGAACATGGCTTTGAAGGCATGTCCGAGGAAGACCGGGCGGCCATGGACCGGACCCTGGAGCGGTATCATATGACCTTTGATCAGCTTTACGGCCTCTACGGAAAATATGTAGGCAACTGGGGCGGCAAAACCCCGGTGTGGCGCTTCGACGCCGTGCAAGACGGAAAGGTGACCGCCTCCGTGACCCGGGGCCCGTCTACCCGGCTCCATTTGGAGGCGATGGTCAGCAGTACCCGGCTCACCGAGGGCAGCGGCTATGACGCCGCCGCCGTGCGGATCCGGGTGCTGGACGAATTCGGCAATGTGGCCCCCTATGCCCAGCTGCCGGTGAAGCTGACGGTCACCGGCGCGGCGGAGCTGATTGGGCCGGACGTGGCCGTTCTGGAGGGCGGCTGCACCGGCGCCTACGTCCGCACCGTGGGCCGGGCCGGGGAGGCCATCCTGACCCTGACCGCCCCCCAGACGGAGTCTGCCACGGTCCGCTTCCAAATCGAGGAGCGGGATTGATCGTATTCTACCGCCCAAAAATGCGGTGAAAAGAATTAAGAGGAGGAAAATTCATGAAAAAAACCTGGAAGCGGGCGCTGTGCGCCCTGATGGTCCTGGTGCTGGTGCTGGCGGTATGTCCCGTCATGGCCTTTGCCGCTGGGGAGCTGACCATCATGCTCCACTACCACCGGCCCGACGGCAACTACGAGGGCTGGGACGTGTGGACCTGGGCCGAAGGCAAGGATGGCGCCGCCATCCCCTTTGAGGAGGTGGACGGCGAGATGGTCGCCGCCATCCCGGTGTCTGCCGGAACCACCAAGGTGGGCTTTATCGTCCGCCAGGGCGGTGATTCCTGGAGCGCCAAGGACGTGGACGCCGACCAGTTCATCGAGCTGGGGGAGATCGTCGCGGGAACGGTCCACATCTATGTGGAGTCCGGCGTAGAGGGCTACACCCAGGAAAACGGCCCCGACGTGATCACCGGCGTGCAAGTGACCGGCGCGAAATACGACATTGACAAGGTCAGCGTTCGGGTCACCACCACCGCCGATGTCAAGAGCGAGGACCTGACTTCTGCGTTCCAGATCCAGGGTCCCGACGGCGAAGTGGAAATCCAGTCTGTGGTCCAGAACGGTCGGGGCTCCTACATGGTGGCGCTGGCCGCGCCCCTGGACACCGAGCAGACCTACCAAATCATCTACGACGGAACGGAGTTCAAGATTACCATGCCCAACATCTATTCCACCACGGGCTTTGAGGAAGCGTACACCTACGAAGGCACCGATCTCGGCGCGGTCTGGACCAAGGAAAAGACCACCTTCCGGGTGTGGGCGCCCACGGCCCAGGCGGTGTCCGTCAATCTCTATACCGGCGGTACGGACGGAGAGAATGACCTGATCGAGACCCTCCCCATGACCGCCGACGAGGCCGGCACCTGGGTGGCGGAGAAGGAGGGCGACCTGAACGGCACCTACTATACCTATTCCGTTACCGTAGGCGGGGAGACCGTGGAGGCCTGCGACCCCTATGCCCGGACCACCGGCGTCAACGGCCAGCGGGCCATGGTCATCGACCTGGATTCCACCGACCCGGAGGGCTGGGACACCGACGCCAACCCCCACGCCGGGGAGGGCTATACCGACGCCGTTATCTATGAGCTCCACGTCCGGGACCTGTCCACCGACGAGAATTCCGGCATCACCAACGTGGGCAAATTCCTGGGCCTGACGGAGACCGGCACCAAGACCCCCGGCGGCGTGGCCACCGGCCTGGATCACATCAAGGAGCTGGGCGTCACCCATGTCCACCTGCTTCCCAGCTATGACTACGGCTCCGTGGACGAGACCAAGCTGGATCAGCCGCAGTTCAACTGGGGCTACGACCCGGTGAACTACAACGTCCCCGAGGGCTCCTACTCCACTGACCCCTACCACGGCGAGGTGCGGGTGCAGGAAATGAAGCAGATGGTTCAGTCCCTCCATGAAAACGGCATCAGCGTGATCATGGACGTGGTTTATAACCATGTGCAGAGCGCCACCAACTTCTGCTTCAACAAGATCGTGCCGGGCTACTTCTCCCGGATCGACGACAACGGCAACTATTCCAGCGGCTCCGGCTGCGGCAACGACACTGCCTCCGAGCGGAGCATGGTCCGCAAGTATATCGTGGATTCCGTGAAATACTGGGCCGATGAGTACCACATCGACGGCTTCCGGTTCGACCTGGTGGGCCTGCTGGATACCGAGACCATCAACCAGATCGTGGAGGAGGTCCACAAGGATCATCCCGATGTGATCTTCTACGGCGAGGGCTGGACCATGAGCACCACCGTGACCAAGCCTTCCGTTGCCCTGGCCACCCAGACCAATTCCGAGAAGACCCCGGGCTTCGCCTTCTTCTCCGACACCATCCGGGACGCCCTGAAGGGCAGCGTGTTCAGCCATGAACCCGGCTTTGTCTCCGGCGCCACCACCCAGACGGAGACCATCCGCCAGTGCTTCCAGGCCATCACCAGCTGGTGTACCAATCCGTCCCAGATCGTCAACTACGCCTCCTGCCATGACAACAACACCCTGATGGACCGGCTGGCCCTGTCCCGGCCCGACGCCAGCAGAGCCGACTACATTCGGATGAACAATCTGACGGCGGCCATCTACATGACGGCCCAGGGCATCCCCTTCATGCAGGCCGGCGAGGAAATGCTCCGCACCAAGGTCAACGAGGACGGCAGCTTCAACGAGAACAGCTACAACGCCTCCGACGCGGTGAACAGCCTGAAGTGGGCCACCCTGGAGGATCCGGAGTATGCCAGCGTCTTTGAGTATTACAAGGGCCTGATTGCCTTCCGGAAGGCCCACGCCGGCCTGCGGCTCACCACCGCCGAGGATGTAAAGGCCAACGTCACCGCCGTGGAGGGCCTGCCGGACAACGTGGTGGCCTTCCAGATTCAGGGCGGCGCCGGCGGCGAGGAGTCCGACGGACTGTACCTGATCTTTAACGCCAATCCGGAGGCGGTGGACATCCAGCTGCCCGCCGGCAACTGGGATGTGTGCGTCAACGCCGAGAAGGCGGGAACGGAGACCCTGGAGACGGTCAGCGGCAAGGTGTCCGTGGAGCCCATCTCCGCCCTGATTTTGGTGAAGGGCGAGGGCGGCGACCCCGAACCCACCCAGACCACGCCGCCTACCCAGACCCCGACCACGCCTCCCACCACCCAGCCCCAGCAGGAGCAGGGCTCGGGAGTGAGCGGCGGCATGATTGCCGGTATCCTGGGCGCCGCGGCGGTGATCGCCGGTGTGATCGCCGGCTGCGTCTTCTACCGCAAGAAGAAAAAGTAATTCCCCATACCCTTTGCGCCCCCGGAGCTACACGCTTCCGGGGGCGTTTGCCAGTGGGACCGGCGGAGACCCCCCCGCAAGGCGTTGCAATTCCCCAAAAGATCTCATACAATAGACGCAAGCCGCCAAAGATAGCGGCAGCGGATTATTTTTTGAGAAAAATGGCCATTCTTAAGGGTCAGTGTTAGAAAAAAGTTAGAATTTCCCTTTACAATCCACAATGGGGAGGGATGCCGCATGGGCAAAACGATTTTGATCATCGACGACGAGCATGATATGGGCGTGATGCTCCGCCGGTATTTTGAGCTGAACGGGTACAGCGTCATGCTGGCGGAAAACGGCCGGTCCGGCATCGAAAAGGCGGGAAAACAGCCGGATCTGATCCTGCTGGACGTGAATATGCCGGACCTGGACGGGATCGAGGTCTGCCGCCGGATCCGGGAATATGTCTCCTGCCCTATTTTATTTCTCACCGCCCGGGTGGAGGACCCGGACAAGCTGGCGGGCTTCGCCGCCGGGGGCGACGATTATATCCTCAAGCCCTTTTCCATCGACGAGCTGGGCGCCCGGGTGGAGGCCCATCTACGGCGGGAGGAGCGGCGAGCGGGCACGTCCCACCGGGTCTGGTTCGACGGGCGCTTCGCCATCGACTATACCGCCCGGGAGGTCCGCTTCCAGGGAAAGCCGATCCCCCTAAAGCCCAAGGAGTTTGCCATTGTGGAGCTGCTGTCGGCCTATCCGGGCCAGCTATTCAGCAAGGAGCGCATTTTTGAGCATATCTGGGAGCTGGACAGCGACACCGATGAAAATGTGATCATGGAGCACATCAGCCGCATCCGGGCCAAGCTGGCCCAGGCGGGCTGCAAGCCCTATATTCAGACGGTCTG